>NZ_AXVB01000004.1:0-442096 GCF_000482345.1 Bacillus sp. UNC437CL72CviS29
CAGGTAATACTGGACCTACCGGACCGACTGGGCCAACTGGACCGACTGGGCCTACCGGACCGACTGGGCCAACTGGAGCTGCTGGAACAGGTAATACTGGACCTACCGGACCGACTGGGCCAACTGGACCGACTGGGCCGACTGGACCGACTGGGCCGACCGGACCGACTGGACCGACTGGGCCGACTGGGCCGACCGGACCGACTGGACCGACTGGTAACACTGGACCTACCGGACCAGGTTGTTGTCCATGTACCAACCTGCTCGACAACCCTGGATTTGATGCTGATGTAGGATTGACAGGGCCTTCAGCAGGGTCTACAGGAGCAATTCCATTTTGGAGTCCGACGGGGTCGCCGACGGGAGCACCTCCTCAAACAGTGGGAGGAACAGCTAGCAATGCAGACAACTTCGCCCACAGTGGCATTTTAACTAGTGCTACAACACGCCGCCTCCAAGCTGCGCTACTTCCACCAGGCGGAAGTATCCACCAGTCTTCTATCCCTGTCGATCCGGGTTGTTGCTATACGCTTTCCTTTGCTGCTAATGCAAGAGCTAATACGATACTTGTAGCTGCAGTTACGTTTCCAGGAGTACTGGGAACGACATGTCCGCCTGACCCTGGAGAGATTGCTAATTCACTGAATACTCTTAATCCTATTCCACACATTGTACCAGTTGGTAATCAAAATCAAGCTCAATTCCAAGATTACACTCTCGTTGTTTGTGTGCCTGACGGTGCGACAACAGCGTGCATTTCTTTCCAAAATCTCGGAGTATCAGTAGGTGACGCATCCATTGACAACGTCGTATTCCAACCTACCGGCGGAGGTTGTGATGGTTGTGTGCAGAATTTTTTCTAATTAATTGACGAAATCACAGCTCTGTAATGGAACTACGATTTACAGGCTGTGGAGAAAATCTTCTCCACAGCCTGTTTTGTGTTTGAATGCTTTTTCATCTGTCATTATGAACTTTCTATTAAATATTCCCCCAGCGCTTCCTCCCACTGTCTCATAGGAGCAAAACCATTCAGTTCCAGGCACAGGTGCTGTAAAACTGAATAGCGTGGTCTTTCTGCTTTCGCTCCGTATTCTTCTGTTTTCACAGGGATAACATTAACATCCGCTCCCATTTCCTGAAAAATACGAGCAGCAAACTCAAACCAAGAACATTCCCCCTGATTTGACACATGGTAGGTTCCATATTGATTCGTTTGTATAATCTCTCCAGTTTTACATACTAGATCTTTTGTATAAGTAGGACACCCAATTTGATCACACACAATACTTAGCTCCTTTTTTGTCTGAGCCAACGTCTGCATTGTCCGTACAAAGTTTGGGCCGTATTTGCCATACAACCAAGAGGTCCTAATAATAAAGTACCGACTGTGAAAGTTTTTTACTGCTTCTTCCCCTGCTAGCTTAGAAGCACCATATACATTAAGAGGATTTGTTTGATTAAATTCATGATAATCAAACGTTTGCATTCCATCAAATACATAATCCGTACTAAAATAAACAAGTTTCGCTCCTATTGCTTCCGAAGCTACCGCTATGTTTCTTGTCCCCAATGCATTTACAGCATATGCTTCTTTCCAATTTTCTTCCGCAGCATCTACTTTTGTATACGCAGCGCAGTGAAGGACAAGATCAGGATTTAGATTTTTTATAGTAGAGAAAACCGATATTGCATCTGTAATATCTAGTTCATTTCTTGTAAAACTGTAGAGCGTATGCCCTTTTCCTGCAAAATACGCAACAAATTCTTTACCAAGCTGACCTCCTGCTCCTGTAACAAGTACCTTCACTTTATCTCACCTACTTTTCAGTGGTTTCCACCATTGCTCATTCTTTCTATACCAATCTATCGTATCCTCCAAGCCTTCTGTAAATGAATATATCGGCTTCCACCCCAGTTCTCTCTGTAACTTAGACGAATCAATCGCGTACCGCCAATCATGACCAAGGCGGTCTGGGACGAATGATATCATACTCTTTGATTTTCCGAGTTTTTCTAAAATCGTTTCCACAATCTCTATGTTTCTCTTTTCATTATTGCCTCCAACATTATATATTTCTCCGTCTCTCCCATTATGCAGAACTAAATCAATTGCTGTGCAATGATCGAATACATGAAGCCAATCCCGCACGTTTTGTCCCGTCCCGTATACAGGAAGTTCTTTATCCTTCATTGCATTTGTAATCATAAGCGGAATGAGTTTCTCTGGATATTGATATGGACCATAATTGTTAGAACAGCGTGTAACAATTACAGGAAGTTTGTACGTTTCGAAATAAGAAAGAGCTATTAAATCCGAACTGGCTTTACTAGCAGAATAAGGGCTATTCGGTGAGATAGGAGTCTCTTCCGTAAAATGACCAGTTTCTCCTAAAGATCCGTACACTTCATCTGTTGAAATGTGAAGAAATCGCTGAATGCCGAAAGTTTTAGCAGCTTCTAATAATACAGCTGTTCCTACTATGTTTGTCGTATAAAATTGCATAGGACCTTGTATACTTCTGTCTACATGCGATTCCGCTGCAAAGTGCACGATACTATCAATTTTGTACTCTTGCATTACAGCTTGAATTTTCTCAGCATCTCTTATATCCCCTTGTATAAAGGTATAATTACTAAGAGACTCTATATCCTTGATACTAGATAAATTGCCCGCGTATGTTAACAAATCATAATTAATAACACGACAATCAGGATACTTCTTGAGAAAATGACGGACAAAGTTACTACCGATAAATCCTGCTCCTCCTGTGACTAGTACATTCATGTCGATATCTCCTTAAATTGAAAGTAATGAGTGGTTTCGTTGAACTTAGGCAACATGCCATCTTTTTCTGATAAAACCGGGTTACTTACGGGCCATGAAATAGCAAATTCTTCATCATTCCATGCGATTCCACTATCACATGACGCGTCGTAAAATTCATCTACTTTGTAATGTACAATTGTATGAGGAACGAGTGTACAAAAACCATGTGCGAATCCTTTTGGTACAAGTAACAGTCGATGATTATCACCTGTCAGCAAAAATGTTTGCCATTTCTTATAGGTTGGAGATCCCTTCCTCAAATCTACAATGACATCGAAAATCGCACCTTGTATAACCTGTACGAGCTTTGTTTGAGCTCTTGGTTCCAATTGAAAATGCAGCCCTCTTATTACACCCGCTTCCTTTGAATACGATGTATTATCCTGTACAAATTTGTGATTGATGCCGAATTGCTGCAGCACCTTTTCATTATAGCTTTCTTTAAAATACCCACGCGCATCATGAAACACACTTGGTTCAATGAACTTAACATCAGAAAGCGATGCAGGAATCGTCTTCAAACCTTCTCTCCCCCTCTATTAAACTCATCACCAAAATCTACATGCTGCGCTAATGTATTCGCTTTATGCAGTGAATGGTGCGTTCCAGCATCCGTCCACCACCCCTGTAGTGTATCGTAGTTGAGAACCCCTCTTGCTAAATATTCGTTATTAATATCAGTTACTTCCAACTCTCCTCGCTGAGAAGGTTTTAACTGACGAATCATGGAAAACACACTGCTATCATACATATAAATCCCGATTACAGCATAGTTACTCTTTGGAAAAACGGGTTTTTCTTCAATGCATACAATCTTACCCTCTTGAATATAAGGAACCCCAAAGCGCTGTGGATCATCTACTTCTTTTAATAAAATTTTTCCCCCTTCCCCTTGTTTTCTATAACTTTCCGCATACGGTTTCAAGCTGTCAGAAAAAACATTATCACCTAAAATGACAATCATCTTCTCATTTCCCACAAACGTTTCGCATAGTCCAAGTGCTTCGGCAATACCTCCAGCTTTCTCTTGTACACGATATGTGAAGGAAACCCCAAAATCAGCTCCACTGCCAAGAAAATTGACTACATCACCCATATGTTCTTTCCCGGTAATAACAATAATATCTGTAATACCGCATTCCCGAAGCTTATATACAGAGTGATAAATCATTGGATAGCGACCGACGGGCAGCAAATGTTTATTTGTGACCTTTGTAATAGGATACAATCGAGATCCAGTTCCACCGGCAAGGATAATCCCTTTCATTTTATCCCTCCCCCTTTAAGACATTTTTATTTTTGGTTCATAGACTACAACTTTCAATCTCCATACATTATCAGTTGGATCCTGCAAACTCTCTGCATACCCTATATATGTGCATAATGCTTTTCTATATTCCTCTTTATCTAATTCCTTGCTTGTAAAGGAGCTTACCTTCCATTAAAGAACTACTAGACCGTTTTTACGCTCTGCTGTTCTATCATCTGAAAATATTGACACATTTAATCTCTCACTTTACTATCTATGATTTTATAAGCAAAGGCATATACTCTTGTATAAATACCTTTCTATATGCTTCATATGAACGTGCATCAAAATCATCCCCGCAACAATGTATACACCATGATTCTAATTGACTTGCCACCCCTACTTTATATCCTTTCTTAATAAACTCTAAACACTGCGAAGTATCATAAAAGTGGTAGCCCGTAAACAAGTCTTCTCTCCAAGGTAAATCATATTGTGTAACCATTAACAGGCCATCTATTGCTTGCACCGGCACATAAGGTATACGATGCTCGTGCTGATCAAACGTAAGAGTGCGAAAAGCTCCTCTTCTCTCCTCAATAACTTTCCCAACCGTCTCCCTTCCCTCCCACCATATCCCACTCTTAGGGATATTTTTACATCCAATCATTCCAAGCATGCCTAACGAAGAATCATTTTGAAATAAAGATAATACGTTAAATAAAAAAAGGGGAGAAATAATGAATGTATCTTGATGTAGATAAATTTTATACTTAGCATCATGTAGCATTGCTTGATTATATCCTTGTGTCATACTCTTAGAATTACGAACCGCTAAGAATTCTATAGTATACGTTTCTGGAACGTACAAGCATTGTATATGTCTCTTACATTTTTCATATAGATGATCATCATTCACACACGTAACAAATAAAAATGTATTTTCACTCATTGTCCAATTCACTCTCCTTAAATTTACCGTTTAAGAGCCAGTTGAAAATATCATTTGCACCGAAGCAACAGCTACATTATTATTTAGAAACAGTATTTTTTATTCTCCTCAGCCGCTTCAGCACCTTGATTACAGTGAAATTAGATCTGACTATTGTTCTAGCCACCATTTAGCTGCATTTAATAAACAATTATTTCGTCTTTTATATAAAGAAAAATACTCGCTACACACCGCTTTTTACGCTCTAACCTACCCTACTTCAGAATAACCGTATAGATTTCCAAATACCTTTAAACAACTCCTATCTTTTATTTCCCTTACACATTATATTTACTATCTACATATATATGTCTTTCGTACAAGCGATATAGTTGAAAGCAGAAAATAAAGAAAGTGTTTTCATCATCATGTTATGTAAAAAATAACCATTCACTAAATTTTAGAATACCTATCATAAGAAAAGAGCTTTCTCATCAGATATAAGAAAGCTCCATTAATCAAATATATTCTACTTGCAATTTCATAATTGGGTTGTAATATTTCTTTATTCTTTATTAAAAAAAGAAATTGTTTTCCCTAATCCTTTGAGCACTGAACAGTTCGGTTGCCAATCCAAATGTTTTTTAGCTTTATCCTTTGATAAATAACTATGAATAATGTCCCCCGGTCTCTCCTCTTTGTATATTCTTTTATCTTCTATTTTTATTAAATTATAAATTGTATCCAGCAGTTCATTGACTGAAATTTGTTGATTCGAACTTATATTACATATTTGATTGTCAGCATTTTTTAATGCTAAGAAGTTAGTATGCGCTACATCTTTAACAAAAATAAAATCTCGTGTTTGATTTCCCTTACCATATATAATTGGACTATCATTCTTTAATAAACAATCTATAAAAATGGAAACGGCACCAGCCTCTCCATCTGTATTCTGCCTTGTACCATAAACATTGGAATATCTAAGAATTGTATACTTTAAACCATAAAGCTTTGCAAATAATTGAATATATGCTTCACTGGTCAGTTTTGATAAACCGTAAAATGATACAGGATTAAGAACATGGTTCTCATCAATAGGGAAGTATTGGGGATTACCGTATACAGCAGCAGTTGATGCATAAATAATTTTTTTCACATTATACTTTATACAAGCTTGAAGAATATTAACAGTAGCCATTACGTTCTCACTGTAATCGTAAAATGGCTTTTTTACAGATTCCTGTACAGATACTTGTGCCGCTTGATGTATCACAAAATCAGGTTTTTCAGCCATGAAGATTTTATCGATATTTGGATCCCTTATATCAAAATGATAGAAGGCAACTTTTGATGGAATATTATACTCATACCCAGTAACTAAATTATCAACAACCACTGTATCTATATTGTTTTTCAATATTTGCTCTCCCAAAAATTATATTTCCTTAAATATAAAAACAACTAAAAATATTTGATGTCCCAATCAATAGAATAATCGTTTCTATAACATTAATGTCGTTACAATTTATGTTGACAATATACTTTTTACTACAGTAAGCCCTATAACTCTTTAACGTCAGCTTAAAGAGACTCACAAAATTAAAGCCTACTGCATATGATACATCTAGCGCATGCCTAATATGGTTTCCGCACATAAAGTAAAACAAAATACTTACATGCTTTACCATTGTAATTAATTACGTATATGAAGTTGCACATACCAATAGCGCACCCATTAGATTGCAAGGCAAATGATTAAAATGAGGGAAATTTGTAAGATTGAAAGTTATTAACAATACTTTAGAAGACATATAACTCCTTATTAGCACTTGTTCAAAGTATATAAAATCAGATGTTGTTGTACGAATAAAATCTTTCGAATAAAATAGGGGGGGAAAATAGTGGCTAAAAATAAATCAAAAACAAAAAAACGCATAGAATCACAAAAGAAAATATGTCTTTGTATGATTGTAAAAAATGAATCAAAAATTATAGAAAGATGTTTAAACCCAACTAAATCTATCATTGATTTTGTTTCGATTTGTGATACAGGTTCGACTGATGGAACACCTGAAATTATTGAAAACTGGTGCAGGGAAAATAATATACCTGGCACTGTGCACCATGAACCTTTTAAAAATTTTGGATATAATCGAAGTTTAGCAGTGTCTTTGGCACAAAAAACTTATTCAGAGGCTGATTATTTGTTGTTGCTCGATGCTGATATGGTTTTAGAAGTTAAACCTCATTTTGATAAGTGTAGCTTAGATAAGGATCATTATTTGACTATGCAATATGATAGTCACATTAAATATTGGCTTTCTCGTCTTCTTAAAACATCTTTACCATGGCGATCCGTTGGAGTTACACATGAATATTGGGATTTAGATCGTTCTAAATTAAAGGCTGATCAGCTTACTTACTTTGATACAGTTGAAAAACTCGATAGTCTAATTATCAATGATCAAGGAGACGGTGGGAGTAAGAGTGATAAATTTGAACGAGATAAACGGTTGCTATTAGAAGGAATTCACGATGAAGCAACCCCGCCCGATTTAAAAATCAGATATATGTTTTACTTAGCACAAACATTATCCACTCTCAATGAACTAGATGAAGCAATCAAATGGTATAAAAAAAGAGTGGAAGCGGGCGGATGGGCGGAAGAAGTATTTTATGCCCTCTTACGAATTGGTCTCTGTTATGAACGTTTGGCAAATACGGCTGCTTTCCAACGCGCTCAATTAATCGAAGTGTCAGAACAAAACAACTCAAAAGTTGATCAATCCGAAATAGATACCTTCATCCATCAGGAAGAACAATTTTTTGCTCTTGCTACTACTTATCTTCAGAATGCTTGGGAGTCCAGACCCTGTAGAGCAGAACCTTTATCCCACCTTGCAAGAATGTATCGACTGAAAGCAAAAAATAACATAAGTTTGATGTATGCATTACAAGGAAAAGAAATTCCTTTCCCGAAAGAAGATATTCTTTTTGTAGATTACCACATCTACGACTATCTTTTTGACTATGAAATTTCTATATGTGCGTACTATATCGAAAACAAACGTCACTTAGGTCGTGCTGCTCAGAAACGTCTTCAATCTAAAATCAAACACTTACCACCACATATAGCAAGCGTTGTTGAAAGTAATTCTAAGTTTTATTAATACCATGACTGTTAATAACGTTGTTGAAATAGTTGTTCTGTAATTTTAGTGAAGGAATACAGGGTATCATAATACCCCTAATCAACATTATTTCAAGAATATATTATGTAGTTTGATAGCGTACGCCTATATATGCTTCATTTGATAATCTTTAGTCGATTAACATGACCTTTAACAAGTCTATTACTCCTAGAATAAGATAAGACATGTTGCACAACCTCTATATCTGTTCGGATATATTTGATAAATTGTTGTATTTCAGATATGTCATTCTTCTTTACTTGTATCAACCATTTTTCAAAGCTATTTTGTTCTTCGCAGGAAGGAATTCGCTTGAGCATAGATAAACTGGTAGTTTATGCCTAGAAACCGTTATTATTCTTCGTCTTTTCGATTCCTTTCCTGCTTTCACGTAATTCCTTAGCACTAACATTACTTATAAAAGTTCCCAAACAACAGGATGTTAGGAATTAGCACTATGTTGTTTATCTTTTTCCTGCTTCAAAGGAGCTTTGAAGCAGGAAATATTTATTTAACAAGTATCAAATCACTCTTAACAGGTCTCCAAATTCATTATGGAGTAAATAGATTCCACACGGTTAAATATTGGATTTATTCACTAATCAATAGAACAGCTCTATTAGTTTTTATGATATTTTAAATATTATTTCCTGTATATTTATTTTGTAATTCATGTGATTTATTAAATATATCTTTAAATTTTTCATCATATCCCTTAGGAAATAAGACCCCTAAACCATACGAATGTGTAAATTCAAGATAAGGATATTGTTGTTTTAAAGTATCCCATAATTTATATACTCCAAAATCACGATCATATACTGCAATATCATGAAATAGGATTATACCTTTCTTTGCAACTTTAGGTAACCATGTTTCAAAATCATGTGAAACGGCTTCAAATGTATGATAACCATCAATATGCAATAGATCTATACTTCCATCTTCAAATGAATTCAATGCATCATCAAATGTGGAACGAATCATACACCCTATACTTGGATAGCACTGGGTTGTGATATTATTAACGGTCTCAAAAACCTCATTTCCATATAGCCCACCATGTAAATCGCCTTGCCAAGTATCAATAGCAAAACATTTAGCTGAAAGTTTTTCATCTTTAATCCCTTGACAAAAACTATAAAAAGAAGAACCATAATATGTTCCCAATTCAACTATTTTTTCAGGTTTCATAAATCTTACTAGATCATATGCAAAATTATTATGTCCACTCCATGCTGAAAGAAACCTAACAGATGGATTAATACGATCAACATCAAATACAGGATTATAATATATCCATTTCATAAGCAATCCTCCTAAAATTCATTTATCGATGTAAATATATATTCCAAGGGAGTAGAACTGTTTTTAACATTTTTCTAGTAAAACATTTTAAATGTGAACTAACATTTCAACCATTCCATTAGTGTTTCAGATAAACATTTGATAGCAAAACATCATGGCTGATTGGAAGTTGTATAGCATAAATAACTTGTAGAAGCAATTTTTCATAAAACTTTTTCATGTACCTCTCATCTTATCTTGTATAAAAACCCGTTAGGATGAAAGGTTACAAAAAACTTATGTTTACTTTGATCTATGACAAACTCATCATTTTCCTTTAAAAATTCTGTTAGTGCTTCCATTGGCCCTGGTCCCCAATTCGGTAATACAGGATGACCATTTATATTCGTATCTTCTACAACTAAATAGCTTCCTGTAGTAACTACCTTACTATATAATTTCAATTCATTTAACACATGATCTTTGCTGTGATCGGAATCCAAAATTACCATTACCACATCTTCAGGATTAATCATGCTTTGTACTTTTTCCATAGCCTCAGAGGATGTTGAAGATGCTCGTAAATAAGTTAATCGTGGGTGAGTAGGAAGATTAGATTGAGGTGCTATGTCAATAGAAAGAACTTGCCCCTTTTGGATTAAATCCAGCATTGATGAAAAAAACAGAGCGCTTCCTCCCTCATATGTCCCACATTCAATAATAAGATCAGGCTTAATTTCACAAATTATTTCCTGATATAAAAATAAATCTAAAGGAGATTTGTGAACTGGAACACCTAGCCATTTGTTTGTGGACCATACTAAGCTATCATAGAAATGTTTATGAAACTCTTGAATAAAATCACTCATATAAAACACCTCTTTTGAATTTTTCATGTATTTCATAAAAGTGGGTGACACAAAACATAATATGCCTACAGGTAAGAGTTATGAATTAATTCATTCTAGAAAGCGAAGTAACTAGACTCAGAAAGACGCTATATAAAAAACTTGATGTCGCATAGAAAAATATAGATATTCCCCTTTGTAATGCACACTATCTTCTTTAATTCTTCGTAATCGTACCTAAAAGCATTTCCTCTAGAACAATATGTATCTTTTCTTCTAACATCCATATTCTTCGTACCGTAATATCCCACGTCTTTGATAAAGGAACTAACTAGAAGTTACATAGTGGCAAGGCATGCAGCTGAAAGTTATGAAATCATTTGTGTCACGGGAAACTTCTCCAGATTGTCAGCTTTGTAGAGATATGTTGTCAAGAATCATAAGAATAGGCTTTTTTCTCTCTTGAAACTGTCATAACCATTTGGAATCAGCTTTCACATATTCTTCCTTGTGAAATCAATTTGTGCATATGCATCAAAAGACATACTAATGACTGGTTTTCCTTATATAGTTTGTTTGTGTCTACTATCAATTGAAACGGTATAATTTTCTATGTTTTTTGTATATGCATAAGTGTTGTGACAAGTTTCATGTAAATGAGAGAAATCTATAAAATTATCTGCATCATTTCAACTAATCTTTAAATTAATTCATTTGCATCAATGCCCCACTTTTTTATGAACTTTGCCCTGTTTTCATTAGATATTGATATTATATTCAGCTCGCTATCTTTAAAGGTTGAGTTTCCATCGTGATGAACAAATGTATCACCTGCTATAAGCAACCTAAAACCACATCGAGATGCTCGATAGCAATAATCAGCATCTTCATAGTTTCCTATCATATATTGTTCATCCATTTCCCCTATTTGTTCCATTACTTTACGTTTAAATAATAAGCAGAAACCACTTAGAATAGTTGCTGGTTTCCATTTGGAGGCATCATGTATATTGTGCTTTAGAGCAAAATCATGATATTCTGTTTCATTAGCATAGTTTACTCGATATAACTGTTTTGGAAGCGTCATATTAGACAATGGTCCTACCATGCCCACTTGAGAATCAGAGTTTAGCGTTTGAAGAAGGTTAAAGAGCCAATTATGTGAGACAATTGTGTCATTGTTTAATAATAATATTTGTGTTCCTTTTGCTATCTTCATACCTTGATTACATCCTGCAGCAAACCCTTTATTCTGCTTATTACATATTAACTTGATATCTGAAAGTTTTTTCAAGTACTTTAAAGTTTCATCTGTCGAACCGTTGTCAACCATGATTAACTCGTATGGCTGACCAGTAAATCTATAAATACTATCTATACATGTTTTAGTTTTTTGAAAATTGTTTAAAGTCAATATGATAATACTTGTTAATGACATATATACACACCCTTATTAAAGATTTATTAATTAGAGTTTATTCTGAGAAATATTTAATAGATTATTTGCCTTTTCCAAGATTTCATTCCGGTTATTCAACAGTTGTTTTAAAAGTTGCAAAATACTAGTACTATTTACAGATTCTAAAATCCAGCCTCCATTATACCTTCTAACTCGTTCAGCTGGTGCCCCCATATCAAAAGTTATAACAGGATAACCAGAGAACATAGCTTCAGTTGTTGTATAAGAAAAAGTTTCAGGACAGATAGAAGACATTATGGTAAGAGATACCTTATGACTTGCAAGAAGATCCGAGATTTGAGTATTATCGTAGGGTCCTGTTACAATAAATTTCCCATCTGTACTTCTAAAACTCTGATGTCTATCTGTTGAACCAATGACTTTTATATAGATAGGCAGTTTTTCTCTTTCTATAGCATCTTTCAACT
The DNA here is from genome assembly GCF_000482345.1 of Bacillus sp. UNC437CL72CviS29. Lineage (NCBI taxonomy): Bacteria > Bacillati > Bacillota > Bacilli > Caryophanales > Bacillaceae > Bacillus > Bacillus sp. UNC437CL72CviS29. Next base: position 12,227 of record NZ_AXVB01000004.1, read on the forward strand.
CATACAAAATATGGGATCCTTTAATATAATAATTATATCCCACAAACGCTATATTAAGTTTTTCTTCATTTGCAAATTGAGGATTGAAGGTATAACGAACAGTACTAGATAGAGAATGCTCCTTAACATCTATATGAACAAGCGGAAAATGTTTCTGTATCATTTCTTTTGTACTATTACTTGGAGCAATTACCTTTTTGGCCCCTTGTAAAAAAGATAAAAAATTCTCTCTCCAATTCTTAATGTTTATAGCTTTACTTTTATTCAAACAATTTTGACATATAAATTCATCCGTTTCATTATTACAGTATATTCCATCACTATTTATTAGATTCACTAGAGGACATACACAATAAAAATCATGTATAAAATAAATATAGTCTACGCCAGAATCCTGAATAAGATTCATTAATAATGGTATAGGAAAAAGAATCAAGTGATTAATATAGATTAACTCAATATCCAATATACTCAATATATTTCGAAATTTTTCAATCGTAAAATTATAAGATTTAAAATTGTACGATTGATTAAATTCATTATTTATATTTTTGATATGAAAAGTATTATAATTTAACCATAATTTATAAATTTCATACTTATGTTTATTTTTCTCTATATATAAGTTTTGATAGTGTTCAGTTCCCCCACCTATAGGATTCATAACAAATAAAATCCCTCTTCTCGGTATATCGTTCAATTTATGATTACTAAATACTAAACCCTCAGAAGAGTCACGCTGAAATTCCCAATAACCAACTAAACCCTTCTCTTTATTCTTTAGCTTTTGAGTCAAAATTTCCTTAATTTGTTTTGCTGATTTTGGATAATCCCATATTCTAATATATTTTAGCTGCCCAATAAAAAAACCATAGGGATCAAGTCCACCAAAAACTCCCGATGCTAGGACATTAGCTTTTGTACTAGGTAATCCTCTTTTTATTAATTCTCCATTTATATAGAGAGTAGGGGTCCGATCTTCATATACTACTGTTACATGCGTCCAATCAGAGATGAAACCTTGGAAAACTAGAGTTGCAGGTAGATAATTGACCGAATGCTCATAAACAGATATTCCATTTGTCCCTACAGATACTCCTACCCCTGCTGTTTCTTCATCCCCACCATATTCTGCACTAATTAAATATCTTTGTCCAAAGGTGCCAGAGCAACCTTTTTGAGACTCTCTATCTATTTTATGAACGGCTCGGGGCTTTACCAAAAACTCATACGTAAAGGAATTTTTAACAGAGTGAAATAGATTCTGTGCGTAGAATTTCTCATTTCCGGTAAAAATAAAGAACTGAGAATCATCCATTTTGATAGTCCCCTTTCTTAATGTAAAGTTCCATCTTTCTCTATTTTAAGATTAAGGTATTCTACACTTAGCAGGGAGGTATACTCTCCGTTTCCCACAGCGCTAAGGACTTATCTGAATATCGCAGATTATTCTCAGTACAATTTTCATTAATAATGAACAAAGGTTTTGTAAAGTTAAAAGGTGGTCTTTCAAAGTTTAAAGGACGCCAATCTCCTGTAACTATATCTATATTACTTTCTATTCGAGTAAATGTTGTAGTAAGAAGATATTTTGAACCGCTTCTTCTAAAATTATGCAGTGCTAGTTGAATATCCTGAAACGAGAAATGTACAAGACAATCTCGACAAAGAATTAGATCTACCTTAGCAAGAGGGTCCCGAGTAATATCCGAATAGAGGAATTTTCTTTTTGGGTTAGCATACATTTTATTGTTTTTTTCGATTAACTCCGGAACAATATCAACCCCTGTATAGTCTACATTTAAATTAATATGTGTCATCCAGTTAAAATCCCCACAAGGCGCATCTAACATAGTTTTAATTTTAAAATTATGAATTAAATTAGGAATTTGCGTTACAATGGTTTCAGTCTGTTCAACATCTGATCCAGGTCCAGATACAGATTGTTTTCCTCCCCATAAATTATTTTGATAAATACGCTTGAAAATTTCTTTCATAACCGAACCTCCTTCTTGTAAAAAGAAACTTTAATTTATAGTAGATAATTCCCTATGAATAGCAGTATACACATACCTCTTTATCCATTTTACTTTTTAAGTATGATATATATACCGCCTATAGTGATACTGTACTTGCTGAATCCTGTACAAATTATATATTTATAAAGTAGACAACTGATTCTATTTGTTGTCCTCCATGCAACATAAATTGTTCCTCGTTAAGCTTCAACTTAGCATGCCACGCACAAAAAAACAGCCAGCTGTTTCCAGTCGGCTGCTTCCTCTTTAATTTAAAAATGTATTACCCTAAAATATGATACCCAGAATCCACATGAATGTTCTCACCAGTAACTCCAGTTGCTAGATCACTGAATAAGAATAACGCTGTGTTTCCAACTTCTTCTTGTGTTACGTTACGACGAAGTGGTGCACGTTCTTCGATTTGTTTTAAGATGCTGTTAAAGTCGCCAACACCTTTTGCTGATAGCGTACGGATTGGACCTGCTGATACAGAGTTTACGCGAATGTTGTGTTGTCCTAGGTCGTTTGCTAAGTATCTTACACTTGCGTCAAGTGATGCTTTTGCAACGCCCATTACGTTGTAGTTTGATACAACGCGCTCTCCGCCAAGGTATGTTAATGTTACGATGCTGCCGCCTTCTGTCATTAATGGCTTCGCAGCTCTTGCTACAGCTGTTAATGAGAATGAGCTAATGTTTTGTGCAAGTAAGAATCCATCGCGAGATGTATCAACGAATTCACCTTTTAAGTCATCACGATTTGCGAATGCGATGCAGTGTGCTAATCCGTGAACAACTCCAACTTCTTCTTTAATCGATTGGAAGCAACGTGCAATATCTTCATCGTTTGTTACATCACATGGTAAAACAAGTGATTGTTGTCCTTCTAATGATTCTGCTAGGTCACGTACGTTCTTTTCTAGACGCTCACCTGCATATGTAAAAATTAAATTTGCTCCTGCCTCATGTAGTGAACGAGCAATTCCCCAAGCGATGCTTCGTTGGTTCGCAACTCCCATTACGATAATGTTTTTTCCTTTTAAGTTGAGAAGATTCATTTATTTATCCCCCTAAATTTATTAAATAACCATCAGTTATTAGTACCTGGTAATATATTTATATCATATCACAAATTCAAAATAAGGCAAAACAAAATTATTAGTATGACTGGTTCTTTACTTCTCTTTTGCTCTTTCACTTTCCTGCAATGATATAATTTCAATCTTTCTTATGTTACATGTACTTGCTATATAGATTGCGAATATGAAAGATAAAAGGGGAACCGCACTCATTTTCTTCCTTTATTTTAAACATGGCATGGGGCTAAAATAGGCACTGACCGCTTCTATCCACGGGCGGATCCTCTCTCCCATCTAAAAAAGAAAGGTTTTATCTCTATTTATATTTATATAATCTAACATCTCACAATCAAAATCAAAACAACATATTTGCAAACCACTCAAAATCCGCTAATATGGTAATAGCGTCTTTTTTTCATTTCACAAAGAGTAATAGAAAGGACTACGTACGGTGAAAGACAAGAATTCCCAATATCGAATAGATTACATATTGATCCTGATTGTACTCGCAATTGCAATTGTTAGTTGTTTTGCCATTGCAAGTGCTCAACCATCTTTACCACCAGCCTTACAAAAAGTAGACTTTGTAGCAAAACAAATTCAATGGTATGTCATTGGATCCATCGCAGTTGTTGCAATTATGGTTATTGATTTTGACCGATATAAGCAAATTGCTTGGTATTTGTATGGATTTGCGATGATTTTACTTATTGGGCTTGAATTAAAAATCCCTGGAGCTGTAACAATTAAAGGTGCTACTGCTTGGTACAGTGTGCCAGGTCTTGGTAACTTCCAGCCTTCCGAGATTATGAAATTATTTTTAATCATTGTTATTGGCCGCATTATCGTCAATCATAATGAAAAATATCCGTTTCGCTCTCCACGCGAGGATTTAATTTTACTTGGGAAAATATTCGGCGCAAGTTTACCGCCGCTACTTTTAATTGCGAAAGAACCTGATTTAGGAAATACAATGGTTATTTCAGCGATGATTGCAGCAATGATTTTAGTTTCAGGTGTACGCTGGCGCTTTATTTTCGGCTTAGCTGGAATCGTAGTAGCAGCTGCTTCTACGCTAACGTATATTTATTTTGAACATACAGCATTCTTTAAAGAACATATTTTAAAAGAATATCAATTAGATCGTTTTTACGGCTGGCTAGCACCATATGAATACGAAACGCAAGGATATCAGTTGAGGCAATCTGTTTTAGCAACTGGATCAGGTGAATTGCATGGTAAGGGTTGGGAAAATGGTCAAGTATATTTCCCGGAACCGCATACCGATTTTATTTTTACAAACATTGCCGAGCAATTCGGATTTTTAGGGGCAAGTGTTGTTATTTCACTTTTCTTCCTTCTTATTTATCGAATGATTCATATTGCTTTAGAAAGTAATGATCCATTCGGTAGCTATTTATGTGCAGGAACGATTGGGATGTTTACATTCCAAGTATTCCAAAATATCGGGATGACGATTGGATTACTTCCAATTACAGGGATTACGCTTCCTCTTATGAGTTATGGAGGTAGTTCCTTACTAACATATATGATTGCGATTGGCTTCATACTGAACGTACGATCGCGAACGAAAACATTTATGTTTGACTAACCATATCCACTTGGATATGGTTTTTTCTATATCCACTTTAGGTATACTAAGAAAAACTTGAAATGGGGGTTACAATATGAAGTACGACATTATCGGAGATATCCACGGCTGTTTAGAAGAGTTTCAATCATTAACAAAGCAGCTCGGTTATAACTGGGATAGCGGTCTTCCTGTCCATCCAGAGAAGAGACAGCTTGCTTTTGTCGGAGATATTACTGACCGTGGCCCGGCATCCCTTCGCATGATTGAAATTGTGTGGGAGCTTGTTATGAATAAAAAAGAAGCCTATTATGCTCCTGGGAATCATTGCAACAAACTGTATCGTTATTTTATTGGACGTAAAGTACAAGTATCACATGGTTTAGAAACAACTGTCGCTGAATATGAAGCATTACCTACTCGTGAGCAAAAAATAGTGCAGAAAAAGTTTATTGATTTATATGAACAATCTCCTCTCTACCATGTATTAGATAACGGTAAACTCATTGTCTGTCACGCTGGTATTCGCCAAGATTATATTGGAAGGACTGATAAGAAAGTCCAAACTTTCGTATTATACGGTGACATTACAGGAGAAAAACATCCCGATGGTTCACCTGTCCGCCGTGATTGGGCGAAGCATTATGAAGGGGAAGCGTGGATTGTATATGGACATACACCTGTCGCAGAACCCCGTTTTGTAAATCATACGGTAAATATTGATACAGGTGCTGTATTTGGCGGGAAATTAACAGGACTGCGTTATCCAGAGATGGAAACTGTTTCAGTTCCTTCTTCGATGCCCTTTGTACCAGAAAAATTCCGTGCAATTACATAATAAAGTCTTGCCGCGTTTAAAGGATTTACCGTCTAAATGCAGAGTGCCAAAAAAAGAAAAGGAAATAAAAAACAACTCCAAAATCAACTTTTATTGTAGATTTTGGAGTTACTTTACGTTTATTCTATGCTTGTTTCTAAAGTTAAATCTGTATAGGAATTATCCTCACCTATATTTAAGATCACTTCACATTGACGTAATCTCAATTCAAAGAGCGTTATAGAATCATGATAAACTTCAGGATTTGATTTCATTTTATGCAGTGTATCTTGTTTTTCTTGTATTTCTAAATGAGTGTTTTCTACAGCTTGTTTCAATGAGCCAAATGGATTTCTAAAGAATATATTAATATCTCGCTCTAGTGCGTTTTCAAACAGCTCAAATTGCAAGAAAAATTTGTTCATAATAGAAGCCGTTACATCTGTATAATCTTCATTTTCTAAATACTGTTTGTATTTGTTATATAGCATAGCTTTATTTTTAGGAAGAACTCCAAATAATTTACCGGCACTTTTCAGTAAAAATTGTGCTGGTGTAAATCGGCGTAAGATATTTACTTCTTCCATTTGTATTCTAGTTGTCATTCTATCAGTATCTCTGCGCCAGTCATCAAGCACTTTAAAGTCACATTCTAATTGTATTCGATTTTCTCCACATAAAGAATTAAGTCCTTCACTGATTTCTTCTAAGTACGATTGACTTTGAAGGAACTCGTTATTAGAAGTTGCAATCCAATTTTGCATAGAGCGAGCAAGATTAGGTAACACAGTTTGTTCTAGATATTTTTGAACTCTTTCGTTCATCGCTGTATTTAGTTCAATATCAATGTGCCCAAAATCGCTTTCTTCACTAATTAAATCAGAACAACTCTGTAATAGTTTCGGAATATGTTCTGTAAGATCATTCGTAATTTCGTTTTTCATTGTACGATATGATTCTGTAATTAAATGAATTTTTTCCTTCTCAAAAGCAGTAAGGTTATTAATACAACCATTTAGTTTAACTAACATATCTTCATTCCAATTAATAGAATCCACTAGATCATTTTCCATCTCGACGCGTTTATCCAAAAGATATGTAATTGTTTTTCGAATGAAAAACAATAGCTTTTCAGTACGTTCTGCATCGATGTTTTTATGGTTAAAGTTAAAATGGATAAACTCAGTTAAATCATTTAGTTGTTGACTGTTTGTATATAACGAAGAGTAAGGGAAAACTCTCGCATACGGAAAATATGCGTTTATTCTCGCTTGCGTATCATGTATAACTCTATTCACTTCTACTTCACTATAAATGTTATCGATTTTATTTAATAAGAAATGAATTTGTAGATTTGGTATATGTTCTTGGATACTTAATAGAATGTCACGTTCTTTATCAGTAAAAGGTGAATCCGCATTCAATACGAATAATAATTCGTCTACAGAATTCAAATATTCGAATATCTCATCTCTAGTGTCGTTGTTCCTATTAAAGCTAGGTGCAACAACGAATGTAAGTTTATTTTTACCTAAAAATCTACATGGTAATTTAAATTCAACACATGCTCTATCTCTATATGTTTGGCGATGCATGGACATCATGTTATAGAAATCCGAGAAATTCTCAGTTGTTGTAATTGCTGCATCTGTTATCGCGTTAATTTCTGTATGAGCGTCATTTTTAAAGACAACTACATTTGAGATTGAGTTTTCTAATATATTTTCTCCTAGTATAGAGTTAATAAATGAAGCTTTTCCATTTCCTGAAGTTCCAGTTACTAAAAGGCGATTTGTTCTTAAATCTGCAAGCTCACCAACTAACCATCTAAATCGATGACCCATTTCTAAATCATGTTTTTGTGCCCACTGTGTAATAGATTCAAAAAGATGTAAACTATGCTCTAAGCCATTCACATGATTAATAGAATATGACAGTAGGCTTGCCGCATGTTTTATATTTTCTGAATCTATTTTGGAAGGGAAACTCTCATTCCATGCCAATACTGCTGCAGATGGAAATACAGAATGAGACGGATTGGCTATCTTTAACCAATTTGTTAAGAAGTTAGGAATGATATCCTGTAATTGTCTTAGCATATATTGACCTTGAATTAATTCAAAGTACGTTTCTTCGTAAAGAGCAGAAATTTCGTCCCATCTATCGGACGAATGTATTTCAATATGTAATAAAAATTCATTTATTGTTTTAAGCCATAATAAGTAATTTTGTTCATTTTTATAGCTGTGCCAAAGCGATGAAACAATTTGCGTAAATTGTACTTGATCTACATTATTTAATGTAGCTAATACTTGATAAAAATAGTCTGGTGAAAGATTTTTAGTAAATCCTTTATCGATATATTCTTTTAGAACCTCAAACCATGGAAAAGATTCTGTTCGAATTAACTCATTCACAGCAAGCTCTACTGCACTGTCAAAATCCTGCTGTTCTTCATAAAAGGAACGTGCAATTGTTGTGACGTTTGGATAATCGGGATTTAAAGAAACCGCTTCTTTAATAACACCGAAAGCTGAATCAAGATTATTTTGCTCGATGTAAAGAGACAGTAATTGCAGTACAATTTCAGTCATAAGTATTTTGTTATCAGTAGTAATCGAGGTATAAACATTTTCAGCAACTGATAATTGGTCAAGTTCGAAATAAGCATCCGCAATATTTTTTTGTGCCCATGGCGCTAATTCATTACTGACTTTCTCCCATTTAAAAATAGCTGTTTCAAAATCTTGATGGTGATAATAAAATTCACCCTGTGCAAAACGAATATAAGATCCATCGGAAATCTCATTTTTTTGTTCGTTTAAATATGCTTCCCCAAGTACTTGAAGAGGTGGATTTGTTTCATTCTCCATTAGGAATGTTTCATAATATGTCTTTTTTATTAATTGTTTTTCTAATCTCATTTTTTCCCCCACTACATCTTGAAAAAGTACATTCTTCTCCATATGTCAACACTTTTTTTATTTATGCTTTTTATTTTAACAAAGAATTTCTTTTGGAAAATTTCACTTTTCTTTCATTTTTTAAGTAAGATTGAATTTTAATGAGAAAAGTTTCAGTTTTTTTTCAAATTCCTTTCAGTTGTGAAACAACATTGGGTGTTCCTAATAACTTAATATGAATATAATATTCCATGTAGAGTTCGTTATAAAAACAATATATAGTGAATATGTATTCCACGAAGCACGTATTATTATTGGATAAAAAATTCGATCGTCCTGATCCAGATGGAGAACTAAAAGGGGTAATTCAAGCCATTTATAACGAACTTGAAGGGCTTTATGTTTATCGTCATATTCGTGATGAACTTACGAATCGCGGACACAAAGTAAATCATACATACCATAAAAGAATTAAGACAGAACGAAAGGGCATGAGCCCGGTACAATACCCAGGCCCATGCCCCAAAAGCTACCTAATGAAATAACCTGTCTAACTTTTTTCGGTCACTTCAATACTCAAGGCAGCTTATTTCAATAATTCTTTCATATCTTCCGGCACATCCGCATGAAATGTCATCTGTTTTTCTAAAATAGGATGATAGAACGTTAAACTCGTACTATGGAGCGCTTGTCGCCCTATCTGCGACTTACTCCCTCCATACAAGCCATCTCCTAATAGCGAATGGCCTAAATATGCCATATGTACACGAATTTGATGCGTTCTTCCTGTTTCTAACTGCAATGAAACTCGCGTCTTATCAGAAAATCTCTCTAGCACTTGAAAATGCGTAACTGCCCTTTGGCCGTCTTCACATACAATTCGTTCAATAATACTATCATCTTTTCTTCCAATTGGCGCATCAATCGTTCCTGATGCTTCTATCAATTCTCCATGAACGATTGCTTCGTAAGTTCGTTTTACTTGCTTTTGCTGATGCTGTTTTGATAAAAGGTGGTGAATGAAACGATTTTTTGCAATCAGCATAAGTCCTGACGTATCACGGTCGAGTCGCGTTACGATATGCACTGTACTTGCGAGATTCTGCTTATTATAATGATAAAGTAGCGCATTGGCGACACTTCCTGCTGGGTGTTCCCTAGACGGAATCGTAGACATGTATGGCTCTTTATTCATCACCAGTACAGATTCATCCTCATATAGGACGTGTAAAGGAATATTTTCAGCAAGCATTCCTTCGCTTCTCTCCTCAACTGGAAAGAACACTTGTAATTCTTCCCCAGTCTGTAATACGTGCCGCACTGTCGCATGCTTACCGTCAACTTCAATTGCCCCGCCTTGGAACTTTATATCTGTCAAAGCAGCTTTAGAGATCCCTTTCACTTTTAGAAACTCCCGGATGAGCATTCCCTTCTCTGCTTCTGTCATACACCATTTTAATGTAAATCTTCTCAAATGCATAAATCCTCTCTACTCACCCGCAACAAACGAATCGCGGACACGTTTCCAAAATGGGAACGGACGAAAACGAACAAATCTTACCTTCTCGTTTGCAACGCGGTATTGAATTGACTTTACATCTTGATGCACCATCGTTAAATGATCCACTGTAATTTGTAAATTCATTCCTGCAGTTGGTTTTAGAACACATGTATGATGCTTCGGTAAAACGAGCGGTGAACCAACTGTACGGAACACACGATTATTAATCGAAGCCATTTCTGCAATTTGAATCGCTTCAATAGAAGGATGAATAATCGCTCCGCCTAGCGCTTTATTGTACGCTGTACTTCCCGAAGGAGTAGAGATACAAAGACCATCCCCGCGGAATGTTTCAAAATATTCCCCGCGAATTTCTACCTCTGTTACTAATGTACCTTCTGCGCTTTTCACTGTCGCTTCATTCATTGCTAAATATTGCGATTCTTTACCGCCATTCACATAGCGAATAATGACTTCTAAAAGCGGGTATTCCACTACTTGAAACGGCGTTTTAGCAATCGCGATAACAAGTTTTTCTACCTCTGTAGGCAACCAATCGGCATAAAATCCTAAATGCCCTGTATGTACACCGACAAATGCAGTCTCATCTAATCGGTTATAATAGCGATGAAACGCATGTAAGAGCGTGCCATCTCCCCCAACAGAAATGACAATATCCGGCTTTGCTTCATCCATTGTAAATCCAAAATCCTGCAAGTAATTGGTCATTGTACTTGCAAGTGCGTTTGATGATTGATCTCCCTTTGACATAATTGCAAATTTCATCGCCCAACACCCTTTAGTTTATGATTCGGACTCTTTCGCTTCTTGTTTGCGCGAAAAAATCTTTTGTGCTTCTTGAATTTCAAGACGAATCGAAGACATTTCTTCATCTAATAAAAATGCAGCTTCTGCCGCACGCTGAAGACGTACTTTAATATCTTCTGGAAAACGCCCACTATATTTGTAATTTAAAGAATGCTCAATTGTTGCCCAAAAATTCATTGCTAGCGTGCGAATTTGAATTTCAACTAATACTTTTTTCTCTCCGCAAATCGTTTGAACGGGATAACTAATTACAACATGATACGAACGATAGCCACTTTCTTTCTTTTGCGTTACATAATCTCGTTCTTCCACAATTTCAAAGTCATTCCGTTTTCGAAGATATTCAACAACAGGCTTAATCTCATCAACAAATTGACACATCATCCGAAGACCAGCAATGTCCTGCATTTCTTCTCCGAGCCGGTCAAGCGGTACATTTCGCTTTTCCGCCTTATCAATAATGCTTGCAACCGACTTCACTCGACCTGTTACGAATTCAATCGGAGAGTGTTCTGTTAACATTGTAAACTGAGAACGCATTCCTTTTAATTTCACTTTTAGCTCTGCCACCGCCTGGTGATATGGCGCTAAAAATTCTTCCCAATTACGATTCATTTCAACCACCACCAAAGTCAATCCATTTGCTTATAAAAATACTTTTTCTACAGCCGTTACAAGCTCTTCCCCATAATTTGCATTACCTTCAATATTTTCAATTAAATATTCTACTTCTTCCTTCAATTGCTCTAACTCAATTTCAGTATTATTTACGCGAACAAACATCGTTTTATCATTCTTCATTGCATCTTGCATTGCTTCCCAGCATGTATGCGGAATACTTACATAAATGAAAGATGATTCGTTTTCTAAAATATATAAAAATGATAAATGATCTGAGTCTACAAGTACGTGATTACGTGCTGTTAACTCCTCCACTTGTATTTCAGTATTTTCCGCACAAAAAATAAGAGCATTTTCTCTTTCTTCTACGCTCTTAACTTGAATTTTATTCTGCATGCTCTAACTCCTCCATATCAACTTCCTGTCTTACTTCACACTATTATTGTATCATAACATAGACGCAAACAAATAAAACATTGAACCAAATTTGTGAAAAAGCGATAATGTCTAAAGAATTATTTTTAAGAAGGAGCCTAAACCATGACACAAGAAATTGAAATTGAATTTAAAAATATGGTCACAGAAGAAGAATTTCAAGTATTATGTAACGCCTTTTCCATTCAATCACTTGCAGAGCAAGTGAATCATTATTTTGAAACACCTCAGTTCTCTTTAAAAGCAGCGGGCTCTGCTCTTCGTATTCGCTATAAAGGTGGAGCGTATACACTCACTTTAAAACAACCCGCTGAAGTTGGATTACTAGAAACTCATCAATCTGTAACAAAGCAGGAAGCAATGCAAATGATGGAAACAAATCAGCTCATTACGGGCCCTGTGCTAGATCAATTACATAAACTTCAAATCCCTGTTTCTACTTTAGCTTATATGGGAAGCTTAACAACAAAGCGAGCAGAAACTACATTCGAAGGCGGCACACTTGTATTTGATCATAGTTTCTATTACAATCACGATGATTATGAACTTGAGTATGAAGTACAAAATGAAGCAGCGGGCAAAGCGGCTTTCCTCAATTTGTTAAACAAATATCATATACCTGTTCGTCATACAAAAAATAAAGTGCAACGCTTTTTTCTTGCAAAACAAAACGAAGCACGCTAAAGTGAAACTTCCATGAGCGAACGTTTTTCTCACTGATGGTTAGCCCTCACCAATCGGGCTCTTACGGTCAGTAAGACCCTAACTGATTAAAGTTTCACTTTATTTTAAGCAAGAGATTGTACGAAAGCTGTTTAGTTGCTCTTCGTGACAATCCATTGCTACAATAGATATACATTTGATGGAAAAAGGAGTTTATACAGGATGAACAAGCAACCGATGACACCATTTGAAGCAATTGGCGGTGAACAAGCCATTGCAACATTAGTCGATACGTTTTATTCCTATGTCAGTAAACACCCTGACTTATCTCCGATCTTCCCAGACGATTTGACAGAAACAGCCAGGAAACAGAAGCAATTTCTAACGCAATATTTAGGTGGACCGAATTTGTATACAGAGGAACATGGTCACCCTATGCTAAGAGCACGCCATCTCCCTTTTGAGATTACACCAAAGCGAGCAAAAGCCTGGTTAGCATGTATGGAACAAGCGATGGAAGATACGGGAGTACACGGGCAGATTCGAGAATTTGTTTTTGAACGTTTAACATTAACTGCGCAGCATATGGTCAACACTCCAAACGAAACAGGTGAAGCGTAATGGATAAACAGGAAGCAAAGCATATACGCATTCCTTCTCTTTCCAAGTGCGAACATAAATCTGTAGAAGCCTATTTGTTTATTGATCCGCTCTGCAAAGATTGCTGGGACATTGAACCAGTTATTATTAAGTTATGGCTCGAATACGGAACATATTTTTCGATTCGGCACATATTAACCGGCAAAGTGGAAGGGGCAATCGCCTCCCCACACAAATGGAATAAACCTGCTAATATTCGATTTGTGTGGGAAAAAACAACAAGTTTGCAAGGCTTTTCATGTGATGGAAAAGTGCATATGCAAGATGCCTCATCTACACCGTATTTAGTTTCTATTGCAATTAAAGCAGCTGAGTTACAAGGCCGAAAAGCAGGTTCGAAATTTTTGCGGAAACTCCAAGAATACATTTTTCTTGAAAATGTATCAAAACCAGATTTAGAATTACTACTTGCTTGCGCAGAGCAAAGCGGTATTGATGTAGAAGAATTTAAAAAAGATTTGCATTCAATTAGTGCAAAAAAAGCATTCCAATGTGATCTAAAGTTCACAAATGAAATGCACATCACCGAAATCCCTTCTCTTGTATTCTTCCATGCAAATTCAGATGAGGAAGGCATTAAGATTGCGGGCATTTATTCATATAATGTATACGTACAACTCTTAAAAGAACTTGTAAAATTTGATATCGAGCCTGCTCCGTTACCACCACTAGAGACATTGCTAGAGATGGCTCAATTTATGTCATCTAAAGAAATTGCATTTATCTATGACTGCTCGGAGCAAGAAATAGAACGCGAGCTCAAAAAATTGTCATTAAAAAGAAAAGTACGAATGGTTGAAGTAAAATGTGAGCGTTATTGGAAATGGATTGCAAAAGAAAAAGACCTGGTGTAAACACCAGGTCTTTTTCTTTACGGCTTATAAAAATATTAAAGGGGATGGGAGAAATTTTCACGTTCAAACAAAGGGGTATATGTTTGTATGTGAATTCGTTCACATCTATTATATTACAAGATTCGACGTCAGATGACAACCCTTTTTGTCGAATTTCACACTTCTGTCACATTCTAAACGTTTTCATTACTGAATAAGCTATAAAAAGAAACTTTTTAGGAGGGATTTGATGAAAAAAACACATATCTTCTTTCTTCTTTTTTGTACTTGTATTTCTTTTTTCCTGTACATCCTTTCACTATTACAAGCATTCCCAAAGATTATTGCCTTGCCGCTTTTGTTTGCAATCATCTTCGTTAGCCTCTCTTATTTCAATCATAGAAAGCGTTTTAAAGGTTTTTAAAAAGAACGCTATGTTAAATTTCTCTGTTGATATTCGAAAGTAACAGACGATTGTTCTTCATACAAAAAGTACGAGAGCGGTTTGTTTCGCATGACACTGAAGGACATCACCTAAGAAATTAGAAAGTTAAGCATAGCAAATCAATACGTCCTGAAAGAGTTCTTTGAACAAATCAGAGCTCGAAATGACGATACAACAGTTAGTAAAATGATGCTTGAAAACTATCTGTTCTCAACGGAAATGACGTATGATACACTTTAATTATCAGAATTTACAAAATTAAATTCTTTTAGAGAACTAGCAAGATAAGATTTCAATTGTTAGATATTATTAAAAGTAGGTGAGGGATTGAATTTTAGTAGAATGGGATTTGAAATGATAGACCCGAAAGAAAACTTAGATTTTGGATTTGAAGATATAGCAGGTTTATCCAGAAGATGTAAATTTTCTGATTGCACACATACAAGCGAGCCACACTGTGCCGTTAAAAAAGCCATTTCAGACGGTACTCTTTGTGAAGATACATTTAATCACTATTATAGAGATAAAAACGAGGCAGAATATGTTTCTAAACAAAAGAATAAAACAAAGGGTGTTGACTACATGAAACAACTGAAACTCTTTCAAAAAACGTAGTTAATATGAAATTGATAAATAATCAACACGATCGTTTAACATACTTGGACCGATTTTTCTATTTAATAATCGAGGGCTTAACAAAACAAGGGAACTCCATCAATAGGAGTTCCCTTACTTTTTACTGAAATCAACAATATTATGTAACAAGGCTAAAAAGAAAGAAGGCGAGAATTTCCCTCTCGCCCTTCTTCTTTCATTATTATTTCCCTTCAAATAATAATGCTTCTAATTCATTTAACTTTTCCTCAAATACTTGAAGTGCTTCTTTAACAGGCTCTGGAGATGCCATGTCTACTCCTGCTTTTTTCAGTACTTCAATTGGATAATCAGAGCTTCCAGCTTTTAAGAATTCGTTAATATAACGCTCTACAGCTGGTTGCCCTTCTTCTAAAATTTGTTTTGATAAAGCTGTTGCCGCACTAAATCCTGTTGCATATTGATATACATAATAGTTGTAATAGAAGTGCGGAATACGAGACCACTCTATACCAATTTCTTTATCGATGACTAAAGCATCGCCAAAGTATTTTTTATTTAAATCATAGTAAATTTCCGTTAACATATCTGGCGTTACTGCATGACCTTCTTGCACTTTTTTATGAATGATATGCTCGAATTCAGCAAACATCGTTTGACGGAATACAGTTCCACGGAATCCCTCTAAATAATAATTTAGTAAATATAAACGCTCTTTCTTATCTTCTGTCGTTTTTAGTAAATAATCATTTAAAAGTGCTTCGTTACAAGTTGATGCAACTTCTGCAACGAAGATTGAATAGTCACCATAAACATGTGGTTGTACTTTTCTTGTATAGTAGCTATGCACAGAATGACCAAACTCATGTGCAAGTGTAAATAAATTGTTTACATTATCGTGCCAGTTCATTAAAATATACGGATTTGTTCCATATGCACCAGATGAATATGCACCGCTTCGTTTTCCTTTGTTTTCATATACGTCTACCCAGCGGTTTTCATATGCTTCTTTCAAAATTTCAACATACTCATCCCCAAGGACGTTTAATGACTTGAGTAGAATGTCTTGTGCTTCTTCATATTTCACATTCATTTTCACTTCTGGTACAAGCGGTGTATATAAATCGTACATATGCAATTCATCAAGACCTAATGCACGTTTACGAATGTCAATATATCGGTGCAATAAATGTAAGTTGTCATTTACCGTCTTAACAAGCTGGTCATATACTGTTTCAGGAATGTTATTATTGCTTAACGCTGCTTGGCGTGCCGAATCATATTTACGAACGCGCGCATTAAAATTATTGCGTTTCACCGCACCGCTAAGTGTACTTGCAAATGTATTTTTATATTTCCCATACGTTTCATACACTGCATGGAATGCATCATGACGAACACGAGGATCATCACTTTCTAAAAATTGAGTATAACGACCATGTGTTACTTCTACTTCTTCACCATTCTCATCTTTAATAGATGGGAATTTCAAGTCCGCATTATTCAGCATACCAAATGTATTACTTGATGCACTCAGGACTTCAGATGCTTCAGCTAACAATGCTTCTTCAGCTTCTGATAGTACGTGTGGACGCTGACGTGTAATTTCTTCTAAAGCATGTTCATATACACTTAATTCTTTGTTTTCTTGTAAGAAGGATTGTAACTTTTCTTCTGCAATTGTTAAAATTTCAGGAACGATATACGCCGTGCTGCTGGCAGCTTGAGAATATAAGTTGCTTGCACGATCATTTAACGCTTGATAAACAGAATTTGTTGTATCTTGATCGTAACGCATATGAGCATATGTATATAATTTTTCTAATCTCATCGAAACTTCATCTTCATACTGTAAAGCCGCTAATAATGAATCAGCAGAATCACCTAGTTTCCCTTTAAATTCAGCTAACTTCGGCAATAACTCTTTCACTGCTTGAAATTCTTTTTCCCATTCTTCATCCGTTTGGAAAATATCTTCCAAGCGCCATGTGTTCATTTCCTCAATCTCACTACGGTCCGGCAATGCTTTTGCTGTTTTTTGATCAGCCATATTATAAACCCTCCTTCGAATCTCTATTTAGTACAATTCGATTCTTGTTATGTAATTCCTTCCATGTACTCTCTTATTATATCCGCTTTTCCTTCTCTCATGTTGTACTTTGTTTCGAATAACGATAATGCATGCGACAAACAAATCGCATCATATTCTTGTATTTCCCCTTCCGTTTTCAGTATCATAAATTGCCTGATTTTTCGGTACTTATGCACATTCACCATTTCAATCATTCCTGCTTTACATAAAAACGTTATATATTCTAGAATCGCTAACCTCCATACATTTTGCGAAAAATAAGGTAACGTACGCCGCTGAATATTACGTCTTTTATTTACATAGGAAAAAACGGCATGTAATGAAAAGTATTCTCCAGTTTTAAATTTACCAATGAAATCTATACAAAGAAGAGCTTGCCATATAAAAGGATGTGTTTGAAACGCAAATGCAGATGGAAGAGGAACACCAATTTCAGATGGAAAACAAGAAGGTGAAAGATGATATTGATATAAAAGGTGTAAAAGTGATTTATGACTATAATTCCAAATTGGAAGGACATTCGTTCGAAAATAAATCTTTTTCTTTTGCCACTCCCGCTCCAATCGTTCTTTCGTAATGACTGCTTGGCAAAAGAGCTCCTCAAAAGTAACGGTGCGCACCGAAAAATGAGTGATGTGTGAAAAATAAACATTTGTAGAAAACGGCGTAAGCAGTTCGCATTTCATAAATGATTTTGTATTTGGACAAAAAAAGAGAAGGAAAGGCTGAGGATAAGATTGTATGCAGAGAAAGTGAAACGAGGATAATGAAATCCAGTAAGCAGAGTGCTTTTTCATTTGATTTCTGCCTAATATCCAAATGATTTGTATTCCTGCTTTCCAATAGGAAGAAGTTCGTTTTAATAACTGTTCCGTGGATAAAGAGGCACATTGATATTCAATTGCAATCTGTCTCTCTTTCATTTCAATAAAAAGATCGGGTCTTTGGCGAATCCCTGGGAGGTAATGTTCGATTTTCACATGAAACCCTTGTGACCTAAGCCATTTATATAACTGTTCCTTCCCGCGCATATGATAAGCAGATTCCGGCTCAGATGAAACGAGGCACTGATTTACTTTCTTATGAGCAAAATGCCATCTCTTTTGCTTACCTAACTTGAGTTGTACCTCCCGCCCGCAAACCGGACAAAAAAAGCGCTCTTTCTTTCGCATTGCAAGCAGTTCCTTTTCATCTCGGCTTTCAAGAAGGTGAACCTTCCCTCCATTTTCTCTCCTTGCGACAAACATCATACCACATCCTTTCTATATTGCTTTGTATTCTACAATTTATTACAAATTCCTTTCTAAACAAAAAGAGGACATCCTTGTAAGAATATCCTCTTCTTCATAATAAAGGCGATAGTAAACGGTACGCTGATTCCACAATCCTCCTATGAAGACGGCGTCTATGAAAGCGATCCACATGAATTTCACTTGATACTTGTAAATCATCTTCAAAATCTTTAACAAGCTTTCGAATACTATTTGTATCATATAAAAAGGCATTCACCTCAAAATTTAAATGGAAGCTTCTCATATCCATGTTCGCTGTACCAATTGATGCTAAATCAGAATCAACAATGACAATCTTACTGTGCAGGAAACCTTTTTCATATTCATATATCTTTACCCCTGCATCTAATAACTCTGGAAAATAAGACCTCGATGCATAAAATACAGTCCGTTTATCTGGTTTACTCGGCATTAATAAACGGACATCAATGCCAGCAAGAGCTGCTACTTTTAATGCAGATAAAATATCATCATCTGGAATAAAATATGGCGTAGCAATCCAAATGGACTTCCTTGCCGAAGCAATCATTGCAAAATAAAGATGCTTAATTGTCTCCCATTTATTATCCGGCCCGCCTGCAACAAGTTGTACACCGCCCCAATGATCTCCATCAACAGCTTTCGCCTGTAAATATTCAGGTGCTAATACAGCTTCACCTGTCATATAAAACCAATCTTGCAGGAATATGAGTTGCAAACTTTGAACTGCTTCACCTCGTAAATATAAATGTGTATCTCGCCAAAATCCAAAATATTTATTTTTCCCTAAATATTCATCACCAATATTTAGCCCGCCTACAAACCCCTCATTTCCATCAATCACAACGATTTTCCGGTGATTTCGGTAATTAATTTTATCGTTTAAAATCGGAAAACGAACCGGAAAGAATGGAATCATTTCTACACCTGCATCGTTTAGTTCATCAATATAAGCGTTTGACAGTTTGAAACTTCCAACCGCATCATATAAAAAACGGACGGTAACACCTTCCAGCGCCTTCTGCATTAAAATCTCTTTAATTTGTGTACCGAGCTTATCATCACGTACAATATAATATTCCATATGAATATGATGCTTCGCTCTTTGCAATCCTGCTAAAATCGATTGAAACGTTTCATCACCATTCGTTAACACTTTTGTTTCTGTCTGAAATGAAATATTTAAGGCGCCAAGCCTATCCGCTAAACGAAATAATAATTCTTGATGTTTATGATTTTGCAAAATGCGTTCGTTATAATCATCATGCCCTTTGTACTGCAAAAAAGCTTGTTCGTCCAAAAGAGCCTTCTTTTGAAACATTCGTTTTCTGCGAAAATTTTGTCCAAATAATAAATAGGCAAAAAAACCAACTACAGGAAAAATGCCTAGTACAATTAACCACGTCAGTGTTTTAGATGGATGCCTGTTTTCTAAGAAAATGACACACCCAATTAAAAATGCAGAAACAGTAAATACGATACTTATAATTCCTAAAAACGAAATATCTTTTATGCCTATAACATCCGAATAAAATGCTACATCAATAAACATGCGTAACGAAACAAACGCTGCGAATAAACCTAGAAAAAAGACAAGTAACTTTAGCGTATTTTTCATTTCTTCCCCCCTACTTACGAAGCATTTCTATTGTCATACCCAGCATATAAAAAACCGATTTCATAATATTGAAATCGGCCTAAGTTTTAGAAGGAAAATGACTGCGAATCGTCTCAAGTGCATGTTCTTTAACGACCTGTTTGCCGTACTCACTTACACGGTGAACCGTTAATGTAGATTCTTCCCCATACTCTAAAATAATACTTAAAATACGGTCAATTTCTTCTTCATCGTGTAGCACTTCATCGAATTCAACATATACATAATAGCGGTCTTCAAACGAATACAACTCATCTTTTATATCTTCAAATATGAGACGATGACTTAAAGAAATGACATCTTCAAAATCATCAAATTTAATTAAAAAGCCTAATGTTCCATCTTCGTTAAAGTTTGTCCCCGCCTCTATCTCTTCCTCTAATTCTTGTTGAAATAGTGATTCAATCCGCTCATCTAGAGGGATATCAATAATTTTATCTAGACCTATTGGTAATTCTAATTTTTGTCCATCCTTTGAAAGCTGCGCTTTTGTTACAAGTACTTCAATGCCTTTATCAAGCGCCTGCACTTGAATCCACAGTGGTCCATCAATAAAGAAATCATCATAATCGTGCGCTTCATCCATCATTTCCCAAAACAATTGTTCGCTTCGTTCACGATTGTACCAGATCTCTTCACGATTAAACCCTCTATCTTCTATATCAATGTACGTAATAAAAAATTTCATCGTATGATCATTAATTCTTTCAATGTCCAAAATACAACTCTCCCTTCCTATTTGGAATTGTTATGAAGGGATTCCCCACTCATATGACAAATCAATAGATTCTTGTACTTTCATTTTATGATAAGATTCTCCAGAATGGAAATAAAATCGTTTTATTTTACAAAAACAGTCATTCGCCTAGATTATTGTTCGCAAATCAATTATAATTCCTTACTCTTATATATTCCATTATATACACTTACCATATAAACCTCATTAATAAAAAAATGGACATACAATTACACTTCGCACCGTACAATTGTAATAGAGCTGGTCAGGCTTTTTTTATTCTATACATATATCCACACCTGTACTCTTTATTAAAACAGAATAAATGGAGGCAAAATAATGGAGTTAGATTTTTTGACATCTATACTAATGATTGTCGGTATCGATGTTGTATTAGGCGGCGATAATGCAATTGTAATCGCACTTGCAAGCCGAAACTTGCCCGAATCGAAACGAAATAAAGCGATCTTTATTGGTACGGGCCTAGCAATCGTACTGCGAATTCTCCTTACAATACTTGCCGTCTACTTACTCGATATTCCTTTCTTACAGCTTATTGGTGGCATCTTACTTACACTGATTGCCGTAAATTTACTTACTGATAATAGCGATGATCTTTCTTCTATACAAGGAAAAACGACATTATTTCAAGCAATTCGTACAATTGTATTTGCCGATCTCGTTATGGGTTTTGATAATGTCCTTGCGATTGCGGGGGCTGCTCATGGAAATTTCACACTCGTGATTATCGGATTATTAATTTCCATTCCTATTATTATTTGGGGAAGCAAGCTTATCTTACTACTTATGGAGCGTTTTCCCTTTCTCATTTATTGCGGAGGAGCAGTTCTTGCTTACACCGCCGGAAAAATGATCACCCATGAAACACGGCTTACAAACTTTTTTCAGCAAAACCCTATCTTTGCAACAAGTATGCCCTTCCTCTTTATTTTCACAGTATTAACAATTGGATTTATTGTGCAACATATCAAATTAGGAAATGCAAAGTAAAGTTTGTATTTTCTAATTTGATATAGATTTATATAAACCAAAACTGAAAAGCCTTTCTATTTAGGCAAAAGAGAGCATAGTAGCAACTTATATAGCCAAAAATCAAAATGGGTTGTATACAAATGAATATATGTATGCGAAAACCTTCTACTTTACAGTAGAAGGTTTTCATATACAAAACTTTTATTATTAATTTACAAGACGCTGTGCTTCACGTAACTGAAATGTTCTTACTGTACGTGGTAAGAAACGACGAATTTCATCTTCGTTATAACCTACTTGAAGACGTTTTTCGTCAATCATAATAGGACGGCGTAAAATGCCTGGGTAGTCACGAATCATCTTATATAAATCTTGAAGTGGTAAAGATTCTAAGTTAACATTTAACTCTTGGAAAACTTTCGAACGAGTTGAAATGATCTCATCCGTTCCGCTTTCTGTCATGCGTAAAATTTCTTTAATTTCCTCAATCGTTAATGGATCCGAGAAAATATTGCGTTCTGTATAAGGAATATGATTTTCCTCTAGCCATAATTTCGCCTTTCTACAAGACGTACAACTTGGAGAACTATATAGTGTTACCATACAAGACTCACTCTCCTTAAAGAGTACAAATTCTGTACTACTTACAGTTTAAATTTCTATTTTCCAGCAATTCCCCACTATAACTTATCCTACAACATAATGAAAAATTGCCTTACATGTAAACAACAACTTTTAAGCAAGTAACTCTTATTAAACAACAATTACTTTAAATAAGTAACTTCTATAATCATTATACAATAGATTGAGAAAGAAATATACAGGAAATTTCCTTTCTTAATGGGAAAACTCATCTTTCATTAAGCTAAAATTGTCATGGGTTTTCATGGAACAAATCCTTCTATTTTATTAATATATATACCTTTGGTGCTACTTCTTAACACGTTTATAGAAGCTGTCCATCCAATCAACCAGTTGCTAAAGATATCGTTTCCTTACTCTTTTCATCATAAAACAGCGGTGAAATGTAAGACATACGAGCGCACAGAACATTTGTTCTTTTTTATTCTATCAAATCCCCTAGTTACTGTCTAGCTTATTTTCAAGTAAAATAAATTTATTTTCTAACTTTTCTTTCTTTTCTTTCTTTTTTTTCATACAATAAAGTTACGGACAGGCAAAAGGAGGAATTCCATATGGTTGCTTTTTTTATTGATTTTGCCATTGTCGCTGCCCTCGTTATTGGAATTACAGCATTGATTGGTGTCATTACAAATGGCATTGGCGAAAAGCTATTTGGCGGGAAAGAGAAAATGAAATTTGTTGATAAAAGTGCCGAAGTACAATCCGGCTGGAAGCAAGTTGGCGGAAAAGGGATTTATAAAAAACGAACATACTAAAAAGAAGCAGGAATTTCTCCTGCTTCTTTTTAAATTATTTTTCTACCGATGCCCATTTGAAGCTTAAATCTCCGCCGTAATTATGTTTATAAATATTTTTCACTGTTCCTCGTTGTAAGTAAGCTGAACTGCGTTGATATACAGGAGCAATTGCCGCATCATCCAGTAGTATTTTTTCTGCTTCAAGTAAACTATTCCAGCGTGCTTGTACATCGCTACCGTCAGTCTTCGCTTTCATAATAATTTCATCGTATTTCGGATTAGAATATTTCATTCTATTTTGCGCACCATCTGTTACAAACATATCAAGATACGTTACTGGATCTGGGAAATCTGGACTCCATAAAGAAAATGTCATATCATAGTCTCCACTTTCTTCAAGTTTAAGCTTTTGCGCAAATGGCTGTTGCTTAATTTTTAATGTAAAACCAGGTAAGTTCTTTTCTAACTCTCCTTTTAAATACTCCCCTGTTCTCTTAGATAAATCTACATCTTCATTTAATAGCTCAATCTCAATCTTATCTTTTCCTAATTCTTTTTTACCAGCTTCCCAATATTTCTTCGCTTCTTTCGCATTTGCTTTTACTAACTCCCCATTTTCAGCTCGGAAGTCTTTTTTATTTGGCCCAGTAATAAATTTGCTTGGAATTAATCCTGTCGCTTCAGTAGAGCCATTGTTTAAAATCGTCTCAACAAGTGGTTTACGTTCAAAGGCAAGAGAAATTGCTTTACGTATATTTTTATTTGCTAAAGCTTCATTTTTCTGATTGAAACGAAGGTAGGATATAGTAGCTTCATTTGCAGTTTTAAACTCTTTATCCCCTTTATATTTATCAACAAACTCAGATCTCAAAATAGCACGATCTATCGCTTTTGTATCATATAAGTTAATCGATGTTGCCATGTCTTTTACAATATTAAAGTTCACTTCGTCTAGCTTCACTACTTTATTGTCCCAGTATGATGGATT
Organism: Bacillus sp. UNC437CL72CviS29; assembly: GCF_000482345.1. NCBI lineage: Bacteria > Bacillati > Bacillota > Bacilli > Caryophanales > Bacillaceae > Bacillus > Bacillus sp. UNC437CL72CviS29. Next base: position 36,336 of record NZ_AXVB01000004.1, read on the forward strand.
TTTCTGTATTTGGAAATTTCTTTCATGTTTCCATTCACTTAATACAAACGGTCCATTATATAGTGTCGTATTTGCCTCTAAACCAAATTTGTCCCCTTGCTCTTTTGCATACTTTTCATTTACTGGATAGAAAAGTGGATAAATCATTAAATTTTCAAAGTAAGGAACTGGATGTTCTAATTCTACTTCTAATGTATAATCATCAACGGCCTTTATCCCTAATTGATCTGGCGCCATTTCTTTTTTATTAATTTTCTGTGCATTCTTCACATCAAACATGATATATGCTGATACTGCAGCTTTATCTGGATTAATCGCTCGCTGCCAAGCATATACGAAATCTTTCGCTGTTACAGGATCTCCATTTGACCATTTCGCATCTTCGCGTAATTTAAACGTATATTTTTTCCCATCTGCCGATTTTTCACTTGATTTTGCTACACCGGGGACAAGTTTGTCTCCTTTATCAAGGCGGTATAGCCCTTCCATCGTATTATTCATCACTCGTGATGATACTGCATCAGCTGATAATGCTGGGTCCATTGTTGGAATTTCCTGTGTTTCAGTTAAATTGATGACTTGTTTCCCGTTAGCCTTACCGCTATCCCCTTTTGCACTCGCTTGCGGCTCGTCCTTTTGATAACTACTACACGCCCCTAAAATCATACTCATTGCTAATGTCGATGCTACAAAAACTGGTACTTTTTTCTTCATTCTGCTACCCCTCCCAAAAATGTTAGCCCTTTCATTTTCAAACAGAAAGAAATATATGTATGTTCTAATAATTCATATTATACACATAAATACATTCTTTGTATATTTATTTTCCTATCTTATTAAAATTTTCTGCTAATACAACATTTTTTTGCAAACGTTTTATATTGCGTATTTAAACACCTAAAATACTAAATTTAACCACATTTGTAATTATCTAAATTATCAGAGTATAATTAATTTTATATTATATAATATTTTTCGCATGATTATTCCCTTCTCATATACGTTAGTTCTCCCTTTCATCAAATCTGTAAGACTTTTATTATAATTTCACATGCACCATACATAAATCCATTTTGATTTTTCTATATAGGTTGCTGATCTAAAAAAGATATCTCCACTCTTCTCTCCTTTTGTCTTCACGCGGCATGGGGCTAAAAAAGGATCCGACCGCTTCTATATTTGTACCTATATATGTCCTATTTTTCTTTGAAATATATATTTGTTAACCAAGTTCCAAAATCAATGCAAGTGTTGCTAAAGTGTGTTAAGATACATTTTGTTTAAAAAGATATCAGTAAAGTGAGGGATGATATGACAGAGGTTACATCCAAAAAAGGGCAAGAAGAACAGTTAAATTTATTCTTCTTAACATGGCCCATTTTTTTAGAAGTGTTTCTTTTTATGTTAATGGGGATTGCTGATACTTTTATGCTAAGTGCACTATCAGATGACGCCGTATCAGGTGTTGGAGCTGCGAATCAATACCTTCATATCGCAATCTTAGTACTAGAAGTAATCGGAAATGGGGCTGCTATTGTTGTATCGCAGTATCTTGGTTCTAAACGATATATGGAAGCATCAAAAATATCCGCATTAGCAATCACTTTAAATTTAGGAGTCGGGCTCGTTATAAGCGCAGTTTTTCTTTTATTTTCAAAACATATGATGACTGCAATGAATTTACAAGGTGATGTATTGACTTACGCCCAAAATTATTTATCGATTGTCGGGGGAGCTATTTTTCTTCAAGCCATTATCAATTCACTGGCCGCAATTATTCGTGTTCATGGATTTACAAAACAAGCGATGTTCATTTCACTAGGGATGAATATTCTTCATATTGCTGGAAATTATATACTTATTTTCGGAAAGTTCGGTATGCCTAAACTCGGTGTTCAAGGGGCAGCTATTTCCTCTGCTTTCAGCCGACTTATCGCACTCATTGTTTTCTTCTGGCTACTATATCGCGTCATGGAATACCGCGTCAAATTAAAATACTACTTCACTTTATCAAAAGAATATGTAGGAAAAATCTTAAAAATTGGTATCCCATCGGCTTTTGAGCAAGTTATGTATCAAGCATGTCAAATTGTCTTTTTATATTATGCGACATACTTAGGAACAGAATCCTTGGCCGCAAGACAATACGCGACAAACATTTCAATGTTTACTTATTTATTTGCTATCGCCATCGGAATGGGAACAGCAATCATCGTTGGGCGTCTAGTTGGTGGAAATGCGAAAGATGAAGCATATATACGCGTGTGGAAAAGTGTAAAATGGGCCATCGGTGTCACGTTGTGTATGGTCATTCTCGTCATAACATTCCGTACACAGTTAATGGGACTATTTACAAATAACCATGATATTATCACTTTAGGATCAACCGTTCTTTTATTAAGTATTCTGCTAGAAACAGGGCGAACAATGAATATTGTAATCATTAATTCTTTGCGGGCTGCTGGTGATGCAAAATATCCTGTTTTAATCGGGGCATTCTCAATGGTCTTAATGAGTTTACCACTTGGCTACTTTTTTGTATTTTATTTACACATGGGACTGCCTGGTATTTGGTTAGCCATTGCCATTGATGAGTGGACACGCGCGATCATCATGTTCTTCCGCTGGAGAAGTAGAGCTTGGGAAAATTATGCACTTGTTAAACCGGAGACTTCTGAAGAGTCAGCACCTGTTCAAGCTTAATACAAAAGGAAATTCATAAAGTATGGGGATCTGACCGCCTACATGAGCTGATGCTCTCTCCCATCCAAAAAGAAAGAGTTTATATCAGTTTTCTAATTTGTATGTATAAAAAAAGAAGCGACCTCCCAGGCCGCTTCTTTTCTATTATTGATAGATTTCTTTATATTTCTTGTATTCTGCTTCGGAACAAAGAACAAAATGTCCTGGACGGATTTCTCGCATCTTTGGCTCTTCATTTCCATATTGATGCTGAGATGGATCGTATACGATACGCTTACGATTGCGCTCGTAATCTGGATCTGGAAGCGGAATTGCTGATAATAGTGATTTTGTATACGGATGAATTGGATTCTCGTATAACTCGTCACTACTTGTTAATTCAACAATTTGACCGCGATACATAACACCAATGCGATCACTGATGTATTTTACCATGGATAAGTCATGGGCGATGAATAAATATGTTAAACCCTTTTCTCTTTGCAGTTGTTTCAATAAGTTTACAACTTGCGCTTGGATCGATACATCAAGTGCTGAAATCGGCTCATCCGCAATAATAAATTCTGGTTCTACCGCAAGTGCACGAGCGATTCCGATACGTTGACGTTGTCCACCAGAGAACTCATGCGGGAAACGATTGGCATGCTCTTTATTTAAACCAACTGTGTTCAATAATTCATGCACACGATCCATGCGGTCTTTTTTACTTTTTGCTAAACCGTGAATATCAATGCCTTCTGCAATAATATCTCCAACTGTCATACGAGGATTTAATGACGCATATGGATCTTGGAAAATCATTTGCATTTTACGATTAAATTTCTTTAATTCTGCACGTGACTTCTTACCATGTACATTTTCACCATCGAACAACACTTCTCCACCAGTTGCATCGTATAACCTGATAATCGTTCTTCCAGTTGTTGATTTTCCGCAACCAGATTCCCCTACAAGTCCAAATGTTTCACCGCGATAAATATCAAATGAAATATCGTTGACCGCTTTTACAACACCACCACTAACATTAAAGTGCTGCTTCACATTTTTTACTTCAATTAATTTCTCACGCTGATTAGTCATGTTGTTCACCTGCTTTCATTTGAAGAATTCGTTTTTGAACGACTTCTGGCGGTTGTACTTTTGGTGCTTGCTCGTGAAGTAACCATGTTGCTGCATAATGTGTATCACTTACTTTAAATAACGGTGGTTCCATTTCGAAATCAATTTTTAACGCCTGTGGGTTACGTGGTGCAAATGCATCCCCTTTTGGCGGTTTTAATAAATCTGGAGGCGTTCCAGGAATTGCATATAACTCAGCTTCTGAACCATCTAAACTTGGCATAGACGCGATCAATCCCCATGTATAAGGATGTTTTGGGTTGTAGAAAATTTCATCAACCGTACCAATTTCAACAACTTTACCTGCATACATAACTGCAACTCTGTCCGCAACGTTTGCTACTACGCCTAAATCATGCGTAATGAAAATAATCGCCGCTTCTGTTTTCTGCTGAATGTCCTTCATAAGTTCTAAAATTTGCGCTTGAATTGTAACGTCAAGTGCTGTTGTCGGCTCATCCGCAATCAATAATTTCGGATTACAAGCTAGCGCCATTGCGATAACAACACGTTGTCTCATACCACCAGAGAATTGGTGTGGGTATTGCTTTAAACGCGCTTCTGGGTTTGGAATTCCAACAAGGTCAAGAAGCTCTAAAGCAACTTTACGAGCATCCGCTTTACTCATCCCTTGGTGTTTAATAAGACCTTCCATAATTTGATTACCGATTGTCATCGTTGGGTTTAATGATGTCATCGGATCTTGGAAAATCATTGCAATCTCTTTCCCACGCACTTGCTGCATTTCTTTTTCCGTTAATTTTGTTAAATCACGACCATCAAATACAATTTCTCCTTCTTTAATGCGTCCTGGAGGATTAGGGATTAATCCCATTAGTGCTTTCGAAGTAACTGATTTCCCAGAACCAGATTCTCCTACAATCGCTAATGTTTCTCCCTTTTTCAAATCAAATGTAACTCCGCGAACAGCTTGTACTTCGCCAGCGTGTGTATCAAAGGAGACCTGTAAATCTTTTACCTCTAACAATGTTTTCATTTTTACCTCTCCTTCCTCGTTTACTTACGCATTTTTGGATCTAGCGCATCGCGTAATCCATCTGCCATTAAGTTAAATGCTAAAATTAACACACTGATGACAACCGCAGGGATGAACATCATATGTGGATATGTTTGAATCGATTTATACCCCTCATTTACAAGAGAACCTAACGATGCAAATGGTGGTTGAATACCAAGTCCAATGAAACTTAAGAACGCTTCACCGAACACTGCTGTAGGAATTGTAAACATTGTCATAACGATAATTGGTCCCATTACGTTCGGAATTAAATGCTTTACGATTAATTGTGTATTTGTTGCACCTAATGTACGAGATGCTAATACATATTCTTGGTTCTTTAATTTTAATATCTGTCCACGCACAATCCGTGACATACCAATCCAACCGGTAATGGCCATCGCAAGTGTAATGGACCAAATACCTGATCCCATAATAATTACCATCAAAATAACGATAATTAAATACGGAATACCATTAATAATTTCCATAATACGCTGCATGATATTATCTACTCGTCCGCCATAGAACGCTGAGATACCTCCGTATGCAACCCCAATTACTAGGTCAATTGCCGCTGCCAAAAGAGCGATGTATAATGATACGCGTGTTCCTTCCCATGTTCTTGTCCAAAGATCACGCCCAAGATCATCTGTACCAAACCAGAAATACTCTTTAATATCACGTTTCTCATATTGATCAACGCCGTATTGGTCTGTACCATCAAATGGTAACCAATGAACATTTTCAAGCACTGGAATTTTCGGCGGCATTTTTGCACGGCCTAAATCTTGATCTTTATAAGAATATTTACTTACCATCGGTCCAAAAATTGCCAAAAGCGCAATAAGGATCAGCAATACAAGTCCAAACATTGCTCCTTTATGTTGAAACAAACGTCTTCTCACATCTTGCCAAAACGTTAAGCTCGGACGGGCAATGACTTCATTATCAATGTTACTTTGATTAGCTATTTGGAATAGATCTGGAGATAATTTCTGTAAATCTTTCATCATTTTTTCCCTCCCGCTAAACGAATACGAGGATCAATAATTCCATATAGAATATCCACGATAAAAATAACTAAAATAAAGATTGCACTATAGAAAATTGTTGTTCCCATAATAACTGTATAGTCATTTAATTGAATGGATTTAACAAACTGTTCCCCAAGTCCAGGTACAGCATAGATTTGTTCAATAACAAGTGTTCCTGTAATTAACCCTGCAACCATTGGTCCTAAAATTGTAACAACTGGAATCAATGCGTTACGAAGTGCGTGTTTTATAATAATAACTCCTTGACTAATCCCTTTTGCTTTCGCTGTTAAAATGTAATCAGCTTGCATAACTTCAATCAATTCTGCACGAGCAAAACGAGCAATCGTTGCGATAACCGCCATCGATAAAGCAACCGTAGGCATAACTGTAAATTCAGGTCCTTTCCAGAATGCCACTGGGAACCAACCAAGTTTTACCCCTACAAAATATTGTAATAATGCTGCGAATACGAATGATGGTACCGACATCCCGAGTACGGAAATTATGGTTGCCCCGTAATCCACCCATGTATTATTACGAAGTGCTGCAACAATCCCTAAAATTAGGCCTATAAATGTTCCTAATAGAATTGCTTGGAATCCAAGTTGTGCTGATGGTCCAATACGATCAACAATCATCTCAGTTACTGGACGGTTATCATATTGGAATGATACTCCTAAATCACCTTTTACTAAGTTTCCTAAGTAGCGCGCATATTGCACTGGTACCGGATCATTCAAACCGTATTTTTCCAAAATGATCTCTCTTTGTGCCGGAGATAATTTCTCTTGGTTTTTAAGCGGAGAACCCGGCAGTAATTTCATTAAAAAGAATGTCAACGTAGTAATTAAAAATAACGTCAAAGCCATGTACACGAAACGTTTTAATGCATAACGTCCCATAATCAAGCACCTCCCCATTTTTCTCAAAAGCAATAAGATAGTTTGAAATATTCTTACTTTTATTTTTTTAAAATAAGAGCATACGCCCATCATAGGCACATACCCTTGTAAACGATGGAATAAAAATTAGTTTTGCTCAACAGATGCCCATTTAAAGGAATATTTACCACCATAATTATGTTTGGCAATATCTTTTACGGTACCCTTTTGTATATAAGATGCTCCTTTTTGGTAAACTGGTGCAATCACCGCATCTTCTTTAACTAACATTTTTTCAACTTGTAAAAGATTGTCCCAACGAGCTTGTAAATCTTTCGTATCTGTTTTTGCTTTTAAAATTAGTTCATCATATTTTGGATTTGAATACCCTGTTTTGTTTTGTGTACCACCAGTAACAAACATATCTAAGTATGACACTGGATCTGGGTAGTCTGGACCCCAAATACCAAGAGAAACATCATATTGCTGCGCATCTTCTAATTTATTTTTTTGTGCGAATGGCTGCTGTTTAATCTTGATTGTCACTCCTGGTAAATTCTTTTCAATCTCACCTTTTAAGAATTCACCAATTTTCTTAGAATCTTCGTTATCAAAGTTTAACAACTCTAATTCAACTTTGTCTGTACCAAGCTCTTTCTTTGCTGTGTCCCATAATTTCTTCGCTTCTTTTACATTCGTGTCTACAAGTTTTCCACTTTCAGCTCGGAAGTCTTTCTTATTAGGCCCTTCAGCAAAATCCTTACCAACAAATCCATACGCCGGGATAGCTCCATTATTTAAGATAACTTTCGCAACATTTTCACGTTCAAAGGACATTGAAATTGCCTTACGTAAATTTTTATTTGCTAAAAATTTATTTCCTTGATTGAAACGTAAGTATGCAACTCCTGCTTCTTTCGTTGCTTTAAATTCTGAACTTGATTTGTACTTGTCCACAAATTCAGATTTTAAATCTACTCGATCAATTGCATTTGTCTCATACAAATTAACGGCCGTTGCTGTATCTTTCACAATATTAAAGTTAACTTCTTCAAGCTTAACTGTTTTGTTATCCCAATATGACGGGTTTTTCTTAAACTGGAAGCTTCTTTCATGTTTCCATTCACTCAGTACAAATGGTCCATTGTAAAGTGTTGTAGTTGCCTCTAAACCAAATTTATTCCCTTGTGATTGTATATACTTTTCATTTAATGGGTAGAACACAGGGTAAACTGTTAAATCAACAAAGTAAGGAACAGGATTGTCTAACTCTACTTCTAATGTATGGTCATCAATTGCCTTTACACCTAATTCAGTATCTGGTAACTCTTTTTTATGAATTTTCTCTGCATTTTTTATATCAAACATGATATAAGAATATGTAGCGCCTGTATCCGGATTCACTGCACGTTTCCAAGAATAAACAAAATCATGTGCTGTTACAGGATCTCCGTTTGACCATTTCGCATCTTTTCGTAATTTGAAGATATATTTCTTACCATCTTCTAGTTTCTCATAGGATTCCGCTACGCCTGGGGTAGCCTTTTGGTCTTTTCCAACACGGTATAATCCTTCCATCGTGTTATTTAATACCATTGAAGATGCGGAATCTGATGTCATAGACGCATCCATTGTCGGAATTTCAGATAGTTCCGTTAAATTAACAATTTGTTTTCCATTACTACTGCTGTTCTCTTTTTCTTTCCCTTTTGCTTTAGCATCATCTTTTTGATACCCACAAGCCCCAAGTAACATACTTGCAGTCAATGTCGATGCAAGTAATAGCGACGTCTTTTTCTTCATGTTGAACTGCCTCCCCTAAGTGCACTTCCTGTACCCCCACTTGCTAAAAAGCAGAATTGAAAGAATAATCTCCAAGTTTCTACAATTTTCATTATACATATAATGTGACGATTGTGAATATAGTTTTTTGTTTTTTTGTTAAAATTTTTAATAAAATGTTTATTTTTTTTATTTTTTGTAAATGGAGTACTTAACATTGCTCCCATCATATTGAAATAAAATACAAAATTGCGTATAATTTTCAAATAATTATTCCTAGTACTCATTATAACTTTTATAGTATAATAATTCTAGTAATATTTTGACGGAGGGGAATATTTTGAATAAACTTTCTTTTCATACTTGTATACTAATATCGTTGGCAATAATCGCTTCTAGTATTGGAGCATTCTTATCTTCAGCTCAATATTTGTTGAATTTTGTCAATATTATGTTTTATATTGCGCTCTTTTTCATCATTATAGGAGGGTTTTTATTCTTATTTCAAAGTGGTTTTTTCAACATAACGATATATGCGTTCCAAAAAGTATTTGGAACGAACAAAAAAGTAGAATCTTTAATTGAAGAAGAAGAACCAGCAACAAACAAAAAAGAAAGAATATATAAAACGTATTCTTTCACATGGACATACCCTATCTGCCTTACAGGTATTCTGTTAGGTCTCATCTCTACACTTATTAGCTTCACTATTTTGATGTAGTTTGCAAACGATTTTCTATATGATATAATTACTTGCAAAACATTTTATATCAAAAAGTGGCGGCTTGCTCAGCTGTTAAAAACAGAGCTATTTTATAATAAATTCATATTTATGCGATGAGAAAGAAGAGTACATATTGCAGCAATTTCAGAGAGCTTGTGGTTGGTGAGAACAAGTAATTGTACAGTATGGAATGGGCTTTTGAGCACCAAACCGAACCGAAAAAAGTAGGCTTTGGCGTTATATCCAACGTTATAATGGATGCAAGAGATTTCACAACTGTGAAATAATTAGGGTGGTACCGCGGTCCATTCGTCCCTATATCATTTGGGATGAATGGGCTTTTTTGTATTTAAAAAGCGGCAGCGGCTCGTTCAGAATGTGAGGGGGATGGAGCACCTGACGTAGAGGCGTTTTTTGTCTCGCAGGAAGATGCGAAGCCACCGATCATTCTTGCCGCTGGAGCTAGATTACTCAAAAAGCGCCTCCCTACTCTTTAACAATACATACCCAATTTAAGGAGGAATTACTTATGTCAGTTATTTTTTCTGGTATTCAACCGAGCGGAACAATTACGCTTGGGAACTATTTAGGTGCAATGAAACAATTTACGGAGTTACAAAATGAACATGATTGTTATTTCTGCATTGTAAACCAACATGCAATTACAGTAGCCCAAGATCCTGTACAGCTTCGCAAAAATATACGTAGCCTAGCTGCACTATATGTAGCTTGTGGTATTGATCCTGAAAAATCAACTTTATTTGTACAGTCAGAGGTGCCTGCGCACGCTCAGCTAGGATGGATTATGCAATCTATCGCATATGTTGGAGAATTAGAGCGCATGACGCAATATAAAGATAAATCATCTGGTAAAGAGTCTATTCCAGCTGGATTACTTACGTATCCACCATTAATGGCAGCTGACATCTTACTTTATAATACTGAGATTGTGCCAGTTGGTGATGATCAAAAACAACATATGGAATTAACTCGTGATTTAGCAGAGCGTTTCAATAAACGTTTCCGTGAAATTTTCACAATTCCAGAGATTCGTATTCCAAAAGTAGGTGCACGTGTTATGTCATTAACAGAGCCTACGAAAAAAATGAGTAAGTCTGATCCAAATCCAAAGTCAATGATTAGTATGCTTGACGAACCAAAAACAATCGAAAAGAAAATTAAAAGTGCCGTAACTGATTCTGACGGCATCGTAAAATACGACAAAGAAAACAAACCTGGTGTTTCCAACCTATTAACAATCTACTCTTCATTCTCAGGCAAAACAATTGAAGAACTAGAAGCGGAGTACGAAGGAAAAGGATACGGCGACTTTAAAGGTGACTTAGCCCAAGTGGTCGTAGAAGCGATCCGTCCAATTCAAGAAAAATATAACGAACTAATCAACTCTCCTGAATTAGATGAAATCCTTGACAAAGGTGCTGAAAAAGCAAACCACGTTGCATTCAAACAACTACGTAAAGTTGAAAATGCAATGGGATTAAGCAGAAAACGTAGGTAATAACAAAAAGCGGAGGCGACTGCTTAGCCCTGGGTGGCTAAGGTTCTTTCCCACAGAAGGTGCTTTTTACCTTCTCGTGGGGAAGGTTCTTAGACGCGAAGGGCTAGGAGCCGGCGCTGAATTACTACAAAAAGCGGAAGTGGCTCGTTTAAAATATGAAGAGGATGGATCTCCTGACGCAGGGGCGCTTTTTACCTAGCAGGAAGGCGCGAAGCCACTGAACATTGTTCCCACTGGAGCTCGACTAAATTAAAAAAACCGCCAAATTTGGCGGTTTTTTTAATTTACCTTTTGCTCATTTTCCATTTCCCATAGCTTTTCAAAGAATGGTTGCCCTTTTACAAGGCGTTCACATAGCTGTTCATGCTTCTCTGACCAGCCATATTGCGCTTCTTCATAAAGGCGCTCCCAAACATCTTCAAATTTCATATGTTGAACAGTTCCATATGCAGATGGATCCCATTCTGTATACCAATAGCGAATCTCAGCTGGATTTTTCGTTGTATGTAGTTGATCTAGCGCCATAAAAAGCAATTGTTTTAATTGTCTTTCTTTACGCGTTAAGCCATTCATAATATATGGCGATGGCGATAAAATATGATGTTCTTTTTGTGATTCTTCCATTTGAAACTCATACTTTTCTGCTTGTACATTTTCTACCATCTCATATACCATCTGCTCTTGACGTGGAATAAGCCTACTTTTTCGAATCGGCACATTGTAGCCAATTGAATCCACTGCAATAATTCCTTTTCCATCTGTTACAACAAAACAATACTCCTGTTGCAAACGCTCATGATTTTTACGAATATACGCCTTATGATGTACGTCTTCCAATAATTTTTGCGGAAGTTCCAATAATTCGTTCTCGATGTAATGATATAATGTAGAATCTACTTTTAATAATGGCACTTGATCTAATAATTCGATCGTATCATCCTTCCGCCATTCGTAAAAATTACAAACGTTATACCCATTTTCTTCACCTTCAAACCAATTTACCCATACATCATGTAGATATAACATTTTCTACCCCTCACTTTATTACTGTTTGTACATCTCATTATGTTCAGTTTTTAAAAAATTTATTCCACTAAAGGAAATATATTCTATTCATATATCCATTTTGTTTTTCGACATATAAGCCGTGGCTATAATAACAAAAAGCGGCAGCGGCTCGCTTAGAATGTGAGGAGGATGGAACTCCTGACCTAGAGGCGATTTTTGCCTCGCTGGAAGGCGCGAAGCCACCAGAGGTGAATTGTACTTTTATCTCCTTTCACTCGGCACGAAGAGAAACAAGCCCTTAACCGCTTCTACGCATGATCGGACACTCTCTTCCACCTAGAAAGAAAGGCTTTCTTTCGTTTTATATTATTTCTCCACTGCTCCTTACTTCCATTTTCATCATGCAAAAAAACTTGGCAGCGCCAAGTTTCTTATTTATTCCTTATCAAGAAGTAAATGTTTTCGCTTTATTTAATATGCGGACTGCATCTAAAGACAATAAAGAAAGCGTATTATCTTTTTCAAGTTCCACACAATCTTTTACAATATGAAATCCGACGCCATATCCCAGCATCTTTGGGTACAGTTGCACTCCATTTAATAAATAATCATGCTCCCTTGTTCCTCTCTGAATATCTTTTCTGTTTTTTACAATCTTCTCCCAATAATGAATCGCTTCTTCTTTTGTAAAGTACGATGTCCATGGTGCATAACTCTTTTCTGAGTGCCTTTCATACACCGCTTGCTCTGCAAGCCCTTCCATTATCATCGTATCAAGTAATGTATAATCCTTTTCTGTCTTTTCAATTTGGTGTAACCGGCATATGTGATGATATTCATGTGTAAGTAAAGCTTTTAATTCCTCTACCGTATTTCGCCCACATACGAATAAGAAAATCACGTGACGCATTGTTAAGCCAGATTTTCCATTATATTCCGTTTGCACAGTGCGATTATATGAATCTGATAATAAAATAAAGACAGGGACATCCGGGCCTTGCAACCAGTTCTTAAGTTCTTCATACTCCTTGGCAAGCTCTTTCCAAATCTGTTTTTCCTCTAACTGCTCAATTTCCTTTTTTCCTTCCATCACTGGTCGATACATACCTTTAGAAATTAAAAAACGATATAATCTTTCTTTTGGCAATGGAATATATTTTGTAAACTTCTCACAAAGTTTTTCTGGGCGTCCATAATAAAGATGCAACCAATCTGCAGTTTGAATAATCCCCATCTTCACCTCTCCCCTCTCTTCTATACATATGCAAGAAAAGGAGCGAACGCGAAGTGATGAAGTGAAACTTTTGATTGGCTTTGATTTGTTTCGAATTGCACAGCTTTATCTTTCCTGCATGTGCTTGCTGAAGGGAACTTCTGTTGGAGCACTGTTAAACTGAAGGGAAAAGGCGGGTATAAGAATTATAATTTGGTTTTTGTTCATACAAGCAGGCCCTTCAAAAAAGAGCCTGTTTGTCGACAATCAAACATTTAATCCTTGTCAAAATGAGAGTACGGGAGTAACCCTTCTAAAAAAGTTTGGAAATCGTCCGCTAAGAACGTAATGATTGGATCTTGATAATTTTCTACATTCACATGAATTACTCTTGGTTCGCCTTGTTTTCCGCAATCGCTATAGTCTAACAAAACAGCATCGTGTCCAGCTGTAGGCGATTCTCCTACATATATACAAGAAGGTGGATATTCAAATTCCTCTATCATGTAAATTCCCTCCGTATCAATTCCATGCTCTCCACCAATGCCATAGAATCCTGCTACGTAAATATGATCCTCAGCCCAAGAGGTAGGTACGGTAGTAGGAAAACAATTCTGTACAGGTGTACCACCATTTTGCGATTTGATTAAGCAAATGTAGGAATCTGGTAATTTATAACCTAATTTTTCTTCTGCAATCCGAATCATTTCATCTGTAACTGGATTTGGGTTTACGAACTCATCAGAGTCCTCCCAAAAGGTATGCAATGTGTTCACCATGTGAGTTTCACTTCCTTTTCATCGTGTGCTTTTTCTTTATACCCCAACCTGATAACTAAAAGGAGCATCATGTTTTTGACATTTTTATAAAATTTAGAATGACTTCTGTTATATGTAACATAGGTATCTTGTTGTTTACTTCCATCATACCGTTCATTATAAAAAAAGAGAAGAATAAGATAAATGAAAAAAAGCCGATCGATTCTACGTATGATCGGACGATCTTTCCCACCTAAAAAAGGGTGTTTTAAGAAACAACCCCTTTGCTGCTTCTCAAAACACCCTCTTACTACAATATATTATTGATACTTTTTAAATACTAATACTGCGTTATGGCCACCGAATCCTAATGAGTTACTTAAAACCGTACGTACTTCTTGATGTCTCGCTTTGTTTGGTACGTAATCTAAATCACATTCTGGATCTGGTGTTTCATAGTTAATTGTTGGCGGAATTACGCCATCTGTAATCGATTTAACAGAGAAAATCGCTTCAACAGCACCAGCTGCTCCTAATAAGTGTCCAGTCATTGATTTTGTAGAGCTAATTGCTACTTTATATGCATGGTCACCAAATGTTTCTTTAATTGCCATCGTTTCGTATTTCTCATTCGCATCTGTACTTGTGCCATGGGCATTAATATAATCGATATCCTCCGGCTGAAGACCTGCATCTGCTAGTGCTTGACGCATCGCACGAACACCGCCCTCACCGCCAGGGGCAGGCATTGTAATATGGAACGCATCACCTGTTGCACCATATCCAGCAATTTCAGCATAAATATGCGCACCACGTGCTAATGCATGTTCTAACTCTTCAAGGATAAGAATACCTGATCCTTCTCCCATTACAAATCCACTTCTGTTTTTATCAAATGGACGACATGCTGTTGCTGGGTCTTCATTAAATGTTAATGCTTTAGCTGAACTGAATCCAGCAAACGCCATAGTTGTTAACGGCGCTTCTGCTCCACCTGTAATCATCGCATCTGCATCACCACGCTGAATCACTTTAAAAGCATCACCAATTGAGTTTGCACCTGATGCACAAGCTGTTACAGAGCAAGTATTAATTCCTTTTGCACCTGTTGCAATCGATACTTGACCAGCAGCCATATCAGGGATCATCATTGGTACGAAGAAAGGACTAACGCGGCGTGCCCCTTTTTCTGTATAGATTTTAAATTGCTCCTCGTATGTTTCCATACCACCGATTCCAGAACCAATCCATACCCCGATGCGCGGGCCGTTTTCTTCTGTAATTTCTAATTTCGCATCTGCAACAGCCATTTTTGCTGCTGCCACAGCATATTGTGTAAAGCGATCCATACGGCGTGCTTCTTTTTTGTCTATATATTTCTCGACTTCAAAGTCGTTAATTTCCGCTGCTACTTTTGCAGGAAATTGTTCAGGATCTAAGCGTGTAATACGTCCGATTCCAGATACACCCTTTTTAATGTTATTCCAAGCTGTCTCAACATCTGTTCCAATCGGCGTAACAGCTCCTAATCCTGTAATTACAACACGCTTCTTTTCCATACAAAATACACTCCTTTTTTCTCTCAGTCCTTATTTACCCCAACGAAGAGCAACTGCTCCCCATGTTAATCCGCCACCAAAGCCAACTAATATGATTAAATCACCATCTTGAATACGTCCATTTTGCAATTCCTCTACGATCGCAATTGGAATTGAAGAAGCTGACGTATTTCCGAACTTTTCAATCGTTGTACTCATTTTCTCTTGTGGTAAATTTAATCGTTCCCTTGCCGATTCCATAATGCGAATATTCGCTTGGTGCGGAACTAAAAAGTCCACATCTTCTTTCGTAAGACCGGCTTTTTCAATAACGCGAAGACAAGAGTCACCAAGTTGACGAACAGCAAATTTAAAGACTTCTCTACCATTCATCATAACATATTCATCTTGATAAAGATGCTTGCCACCACTTCCATCTGCTCCTAATTCAAATGAAAGAACACCTTTCCCTTCTGAAACAGCTCCCATGACAACAGCACCTGCTCCATCTCCAAATAATACGGCTGTATTGCGGTCGTTCCAGTCAACAATTTTAGATAGTTTATCACTACCAACTACTAATATATTTTTGTAAGTTCCCGTTTGAATAAATTGCTGCGCTGTAATCATTCCGTACATAAATCCAGCACATGCCGCACTTAAATCCATCGCCGCTGCATGCTTAGCACCAATTTGTTCTTGAATCACGCAAGCAACTGCTGGGAAAGATTGATCTGGCGTTACCGTTGCCACCAAAATAAGATCAATTTGTTCTCCACTAATTCCTGCATCTTCAAGTGCTTTCTTGGCAGCTTCTACCGCCATATATGAAGTATCTATTGTATCATCGGCAATGCGTCTTTCTGCAATTCCCGTTCTCGTACGAATCCATTCATCTGATGTATCCATTATTTTCTCTAAATCCTGATTAGTGACTACTTTTTCTGGCACATATCTCCCAATTCCTAAAATGCCTACGTTCACATCGCAGCCCTCCGCTTTATATCAATTATTATGACTTGGTACTAATTCTAAAACATAAATGTTTATTTGTCTAGAATATATTTCTAAGTAAAAAAATAAGGCCGACATATTGTCGACCTTATTTTCCCGCTTTTCCAAGTTCATATGCTTCATCCATTACTTTCATTAATAGCTCTAGTACTGGTTGTGCTTTTTCCATATCAAGTGCAATCCCATTATCATCTAAAATTGCCTTTGCTTCTGGCAGGTGTTTCATAGCGATTTGTAAAAACTGCATATTTTTTTCATTCATAGTTCTTCATCCTTTCCATAAAGGAGTAACAAACTCCTTATTTCTACACTAGTTTACCATGTGTTTTGTCCTTCGTATAACTCTTTATATCGTTTTAAATGTGCCAGTTGTTTATTTAAACCGAATTCTAACGGTGTGTTTTTCTCAATACAAATACTCTTTATCGCTTCTCTACTTTCCTCTTTAACAGTTTTCTTCACTTTATCCTCGGCATTTAAAAGCATAATTCCTTTTTCCCATAAATTCTTTTTACCACTGACCATATTATATACCCCTAAATTTTCTACACTTTTGCCTTTTTCCCATAAATATTCACACACATCTTCTACATAAAGAAGATCCGCTCCATTTTCATTTTGGGCAAGTTGATATTCCTTTTCCATAATTTCAGAAAGAATGAGCCTATGGTACGTCATAAAAGAAGGTTGCCATGGGCCATATAAAACTGGAACACGTAGAATACTATAATGGATATTTCCCTTTTCTACCTCTTCCTCTACTTTCATAAATAACCGTTTATTTTCAGATTCATCTTCCATATTTGCTACTTCAATAGAAGAAAGTAGATTTAGCTTCACTTTCTTTCTCTCGCACATATGGATAACACGTTTCAAATATTGTAAAATGATTCGTTCATTCCGAAATCCATTTTGCTGATTCGGTTCACATAAGCAAAAGTAAGCCGCATCAAAATGGTCGGTTTCTATCGTCTTCCATCCATTTTCACCTCTTATAGACGAATACACAAACAGAGCATTCCGGCCAATTAAATATAACTTTTCTTCACTTACCTTTGACATACTTTCTAGATCAGCAAAATCAAGGCCATACACTTCCACTTCTTCCGCAAGCATTTTATTTACAAGATGAAAGCCTACAAACGAAAGTGCCCCTATAATCAGTACGCGCTTCATGTCACCAATCCTTTCCCTCTCTAAACAAATAGCTCCTCATCTATGTATATTGGAGCTTCATAAATCTTCCTCATACTTTTTAAAGAAACGACATGTATGTTGAACCATTTTATATTTTACATCTTGTAAATGAAACGATAATGATGTCTCACAATTTTCATTTATTCGCTTTTTTTCATATTCTCGTAACAACTGCTTACGCGCTTTTTTTTCTTGGGTCGGTACAAATATTTTTACAGGTACACAAGAAGGTAAATAAGAAAAGGACTTCTTGGAAATTTTCGCTTCTAATAAAGCTTCCTTCACATCATACGCAAGTGATAACTCTCTCACTAGCCTTTTATAGAAAAATTTGTGCTCTTTCTCAAATTCCACATGTGCAGGCAAATCTAAGCATGGAGTAAGCATCACCACAGATCGGATACACTCTGGGTACCGATTCATCATTTCAAGAGCCACAAGTGCTCCCATTCCATCTGCAATGATATGAATTTGTTCGTTTAGTGTTTCTTTCTTCATCACAACATGATACAATCGCTTCGCTAAACGAACCGATTGATCATTCCCCCAATGTCTTCCGTATAAATTAGATGAAAAAACCGTATATCCATTCTCTATGAGCCCATTTAAAAAATGAGCGCGCCCCGCATGCTGCATCCATAAACTTGTACCATTCTCAATAAAATAATTGTAATCACCAAGTAGCATGACACCGAATCCATTTGGCTTCTCTGGTAAATAAATTACACACGGTTCTTGCTCTAAGTAAAAAAAACGTTCCGTAACACTCATTATTCTCCCGCCTTATTTTCTAAACATAAAAAACTACTCTTTTATAATGTATGAACAGAATCCGAATTTGCGTTGAAAAATCCACAAATATTTTTCTATATTCTGTTTTCAATTGTGTTACAATAAGGACAGATTGAACGAATAGGGGTGTGAAAAGATGCGTGTAATTTGGGCCTTTATTTGGTCGTTTATGCTTGTACATATGATGAGCTACGTAATTAGCTCTATGACTGGCGGTGTATACGATTTCGCGCTAGCGTCTAAATTCTCAATTGTTCTTGCTGTACTTGTAATGGCAATTGCTGCTGCAATTCCAAACGAACCAGTAGAACAACACTAATAAAAAGAGAGTCCGGATTACATCCGAACTCTTTTTTTACTCTACATGAATAACTAATTCATTGTTCCCTACATCAACAACGACATGACTATTATCTGTAATCGTTCCTGCAATTAATTCTCTTGCTAATTTCGTTTCAATTTGACGCTGTATATATCGTTTTAATGGGCGTGCGCCATACATTGGATCAAATCCAGATTCTACAACAAATTCTTTTGCAGCTTCTGTCAATTCCACCGTGATATGACGATCTACTAAACGTCCTTGCAATTCTTTCACAATTTTATCAACGATGCCTTTAATTTCATTTGTTGTAAGTGGTTTAAATAAAATAATTTCATCCACACGGTTTAAAAATTCAGGGCGGAAATGTCCTCTAAGCTGCCCCATAACAAGCTCTCTCGATTCTTCTTTAATCGCACCATCTTCTTGTAAACCTTCTAGTAAATAGCCTGAACCAATATTTGATGTCATAATAATAACTGTATTTTTGAAATCTACAGTTCGTCCTTGTGAATCTGTAATACGCCCATCATCTAACATTTGTAATAAAATGTTGAATACTTCTGGATGCGCTTTTTCAATTTCATCTAATAAAATAACGGAATACGGTTTACGACGCACTGCCTCTGTTAATTGTCCACCTTCCTCATAACCTACATATCCAGGAGGAGCCCCAATCAAGCGAGACACAGCATGTTTCTCCATATACTCAGACATATCAATACGAATCATTTGTTCTTCACTATCAAATAAAGATTGTGCTAATGTTTTGGCAAGCTCTGTTTTCCCTACACCTGTAGGGCCTAAGAAGATAAATGAACCGATTGGACGATTTGGATCTTTAATACCCGCGCGAGCACGAAGAACTGCATCTGCCACAAGACTCACTGCTTCCTCCTGTCCAATCACGCGTTCTGATAAAATTTGCTCTAAGCGCAGCAGTTTTTCACGTTCCCCTTCTACAAGCTTGGCAACTGGAATTCCTGTCCAGCGTGAAACAATATTTGCAATTTCTTCTTCACTAACTTCCTCACGAAGCAGTCGGTTTTCTTGTTCATTTCCTGCTCCATTTTCTTCCGCTTCTCTTAATTCTTTTTCCACCGCTGGAATCTTACCATGACGAAGCTCTGCTGCTTTATTTAAATCATAATTCCCTTCTGCTTCTTCTAGTTCACGACGTAAACGTTCCAGGTGTTCTCTTAAGTCACGAACCTTATGGATTTCTTCTTTTTCTTTTTGCCACTGCGCTCGCATCCCATTTGCAACTTCTTTTAAATCAGATAATTCACGTTGCAATGTTTTTAATCTTTCTTGACTACCACGGTCTGTTTCTTTTCCTAAAGCAGCTTCTTCAATTTCTAATTGCATAATGCGGCGCGTTACTTCATCTAATTCTGTTGGCATGGAATCAATTTCTGTTCGAATTGTTGCGCACGCTTCATCGACAAGATCAATTGCTTTATCTGGTAAAAAGCGATCGGATATATATCGATCGGACAATACAGACGCCGCTACAATCGCACGGTCATGAATATTTACACCATGATAAATTTCAAAACGCTCTTTTAAACCACGTAAAATAGAAATCGTATCTTCTACTGTTGGCTCTTCTGCTAACACTTGTTGGAAGCGACGTTCTAACGCCGGATCTTTCTCAATATATTTTCGGTACTCATCTAAAGTAGTCGCTCCAATACAGTGCAGTTCACCACGGGCAAGCATTGGTTTTAGCATATTCCCTGCATCCATGGCTCCTTCTGTTTTACCCGCACCGACAATTGTATGAAGCTCATCAATGAATAAAAGAATGCGTCCTTCACTTTTTTTAATTTCATTTAAAACAGCTTGCAAACGCTCTTCAAATTCACCGCGGAACTTGGCACCTGCCACAAGTGCACTCATATCT
Organism: Bacillus sp. UNC437CL72CviS29; assembly: GCF_000482345.1. Taxonomy (NCBI): domain Bacteria; kingdom Bacillati; phylum Bacillota; class Bacilli; order Caryophanales; family Bacillaceae; genus Bacillus; species Bacillus sp. UNC437CL72CviS29. The sequence continues at coordinate 56,870 of NZ_AXVB01000004.1, forward strand.
AATGCAAAGATTGTTCTATCTTTCAATCCTTCTGGTACATCTTTTCGCACAATTCGTTGTGCCAATCCTTCAACAATCGCTGTTTTACCAACCCCAGGTTCACCAATTAAAACAGGGTTGTTTTTCGTTTTACGAGAAAGGATACGGATAACGCGGCGGATTTCGCTATCACGCCCAATGACAGGATCAATTTTCCCCTGTTTTACTTCAGCTACTAAATCACGACCATACTTTTCTAATGCTTCATATGTTACTTCTGGATTTTGACTAGTCACTCTTTGGTTCCCCCTAACTTCCATTAAAGACTGTAACAATGTACCCTTTGTAATATGGAACTTTGTAAATAGCTGATGTATATCACCTTTTTCCTCGCAAAATGCGAGCAATACATGTTCCACTGAAATATAATCATCTTGCAGTTTTTTCGCTTCAGACTCTGCTCTCACAAGCAGTTGCTGCAATAAACTCGTCACATATAATTTCCCTGCTTCTGCTCCGCTTCCAGTTACAGAAGGCTTCTTCTTAATTAAACTTTCTACACCTTTCGTTAACTCTTCTATATTAACATTTATTTTTTGAAAGATACGCACCGCTAATCCATCTTGTTGTTTGAGTAATGCAAGTAATAGATGCACAGTATCTACTTCTTGATGATGATGGGATAACGCTAAAGACTGGGCACTCATAATCGCTTCTTGTGTTTTTGTCGTCATTTGATTTAAGTCCATTTTCACAAACCTCCAAACATTTCAACCTTCTTGACGTTTGACCTTTTTTGATTTTTTGACTTTCTTTGACCTTTAACTTTATTATACTCCTGTTCCCTTTTTTATACAATAAATTTAACTCTATATTTCATTTTTTTGAAAAACATATAAAAACCGCAGCTTATCACTGCGGTTTTCTTTACGGTTTTCTTTTATATGTCCACTGACGATTTTGATTCGAATTCTCAGGAAACCTTTCACCAGCAGTTAATTTTACCATTTGTGGATCTTTCACCATACTTCCTGTTTCACCAATTTCTACATAAATCCCATCATTCGGTGCCTTCTGTCCAGAACGAAACCTACGATTTTGTCCCATCTTCATTCTCCTTCCATGACATCCTTACACCGTTAGTATGTCCATTTTCGGAAAAGCTTTTCTGTTATGTTTAGGAAACGAGTCATATTTTTGATTACCGTTCATATGTATGAATTTACATATGAGCGCAGGAGAACAAGCATCATTCGTTGAAAAAAAAGAAACCGACCTATTCCAGGCCAGTTCCAAAGGAGAGTCAAACATATACGAGAAGATTACGTTTTCATTATACGTCTTGCTTCACGGGTAATGTAACCCCTTTCACAAATTGTACAAAATGTAAGAAACATTATTTGAACTTTCGAAAAAATCATTGACTTTTCTAGTTTTTAATAGGAAATAGTGGACACTACCCTGTTTTGCGACGTAAGATGAATATATAAAGAAACTTCCTTTCACGGTTGTTTCTCTATACACTTTCCAACCTCTTATTTCTGCATATTAAAACGGAAATACAGATAGATACAAAAATTTTTCATAAGAGGTGAAAACATGAAAAAACAACATTTAATCGCATTAGATTTAGACGGCACTTTACTTACAGACAATAAAATCATTTCCGCACGAACAAAGAAGACAATTGAAAAAGCGAAAGAACAAGGACATGTTGTTGTCATTTCAACAGGACGTCCATTTCGTGCCAGTCACGCTTATTATAAAGAACTTGGTTTAAATACGCCTATCGTTAACTTTAACGGTGCTTACGTTCATCACCCGCTCGATGCAAATTGGGGAACGCACCATTCTCCTCTCGAACTTTCCACTGCACAAGAAATCGTTCGCGCTTGCTTCGATTTTGGTGTTAAAAACATTTACGCTGAAGTGATGGATGATGTATATGTTCGCGAAATTGATGAAGATAAAAAACATATCTTTGAATTCGGATCTCCCAATATTTTCACAGGAGACTTGCTAAACATTTTACAAGATCATCCAACCTGCTTATTAATTGATGCACTTGATGAACATTCAACTGCTATTCGCAGGCATTTAACTGATATGCATGCTGAAGTGATTGATCACCGCAAATGGGGTGCTCCTTGGCCGATTATTGAAATCGTGAAAAGCGGCCTCAATAAAGCAGTTGGGCTCCAAAAGATTTCCCGTCATTATAACATCCCAAGAGAACGTATTATTGCCTTTGGTGACGAAGATAATGACTTTGAAATGATTGAATACGCAGGTCATGGAATTGCAATGGGCAATGCGATTCCTGAATTAAAAACATTAGCCAATCACACAACATTAACAAATGAAGAAGACGGAATTGCCCTTTATTTAGAAGAGGTTCTTGGATTGTAATCTAAAAATTCCCTACTTATAGTTTCCCGCAAAACGCCCATACTATAACTAGACACAGCGATGTGTCAGTTATTTTCTGCTAAATAAGGGGGAATTACGAATGGGTAAAAAGAACAAGTCAAAACGTTTCACCCAACAAGGGGCCGATGCTGTTATGAAGCACGCTGAAAGATTCCCTTACCGCGGTACATTAGCTGATGCAGAAAAAGAACGAAACAACTCTTCTCTCGGAGGGGTTTAAATGGGCAACCTACTATTTCAGCAAGCGCGAGATGCTGTTTCAGATGCTGTTTCTTGTTCAAGCAGCACCGAACAGCAGGAACTCGTTTATAAAGCAAAAAATGCTTTGCAATCCGCTTACGCCAATTCTTCAACTGCTGAGAAGGTACAATTGCGCGAGATGCAACAGCAATTGCAAAACATCACTAACGCACATTAAAATAAGAGGACCGATTCCCGGTCCTCTTTAATCTTTCCGAAACAATCCAAATACGCCGACTGTTTGAACTACATTTGTAAATGCACCAGGATCTACTTGTTTAATAATTCGCTCTAGTTCATATAGCTCATAACGGGTAATTACAATCATTATCATTTCTTTATTTTCATTTGTATACGCTCCTGTAGCTGGTACAGTTGTAATTCCCCTTACTAAACGAGATTGAATCGCTTGTCGTACATATTTACCATTTTTTGTAACGATAAATGCTGTAATTTTCACATGACGGGTATGAATCGCATCAATAATTCTGGATGATACATACAATGTTACTAACGTGTATAACGCCTTTTCCCATCCATACAAATAACCAGCTGCAATAATGATAATCGCATTAAAGAAAAAGAAATATGTTCCGACAGGCTTATCTTTTATTTTCGACAAAATCATTGCGATAATGTCTAAACCACCTGTGGAAGCTCCCCATTTCAAAGCAATTCCTACTCCTATCGCCGAAATGAGACCACCAAAAATAGCATTCAATATAATATCATTAGAAACTGCCTTTACTGGTATGATTTCTAAAAACAGTGTCATAAATACAACGCATAGAAAACTAAATAACGTAAAAGCTTTTCCAACCTTTTTCCACGCTAAAATAACAACTGGAATATTAAATAAAGCAAAAAGTACCCCTGTTGATATGTGAATCGATGCAAAATCACCTAATACTTGCGAAAGTAATTGAGATAATCCCGCGAAACCACTCGCATATACTTTTGCTGGTGTTAAGAACAAGTTCATTCCAATTGCATTTAATAAACCGGCAATGATAACAACAATGAGTTTTTTCGTTAATTCAGCATAATTTAATTTGAAATCCATCTCCCAGCCCACCTTTATAGATAATGCGTTTACGATTACATTGTATACATAGTCTTTACGAAAATGGAAATGATAAACATACAACTGTTTAGAAATGGAGTTGATATGTATGCCACATACGAGCGATAATGACAAAAAAGCACGCGATAACAACGCAAAACGCACAGAAAAAAACGAGCAAGAACAAAAAAACATCTCACAAGGAAAGCGTGCATATTCTAAAAAAACAGATCACCTTTAATTATTTTGTACATCAACAATCTTGTTGATGTACTTTTTCATTTCATAAAAAAACATCTCAATTTCACTTCTTGTTCACTTCTCTATTTTACAATAATAACAACATAATTAGATGAGGTGTTAGTATGAAAAGAAAACAACTATGGATAGCAACAGCTGCGCTCGGAACGTTAATGCTGTCTGCTTGCGGCCCAAAAGATAACTCAGAGGCGATTGCAACATCAAAAGTCTCGACCATTACAAAAGGTGATTTTGACAAGCAGTTAAAAGAACGGTACGGAAAAGATATGTTATATGAAATGATGGCACAAGATATCATGACAAAAAAATATAAAGTATCCGATGACGAAGTCGATAAAGAATTTAAAAAAGCAAAAGACCAGTTTGGTGATCAATTCAAAACGGTACTAGAAAGTAACCGTCTAAAAGATGAAGATGACTTTAAAAATCAAATTAGATTCAAATTAGCGATGGAAAAAGCTATTAAGGAAAGCATTACAGAGAAAGATGTAAAAGCAAACTATAAGCCTGAAATTAAAGCTAGTCAAATTCTAGTAAATGATGAAAAAACAGCAAATGACATTAAGAAACAACTGGATGAAGGTGCTTCATTTGAAGAGTTAGCAAAACAACAGTCACAAGACCCTAGTTCAAAAGATAATGGCGGAGATCTAGGATACTTCGGTCCAGGTAAAAAGGTATCTGAATTTGAAGAAGCTGCTTACAAATTAAATGTCGGTGAAATTAGCAAACCTATTAAATCATCACAAGGTTACCACATTATTAAGCTTACCGATAAAAAAGAATTAAAACCATATGACGAAGTAAAAGATTCCATCCGTAAAAATCTAGAAGAAGAGCGGTTAGCAGATCAAACTACTGGCCAAAAAATATTATTAGACGAATTCAAAAAAGCTGATATTAAAGTAAAAGATAGTGATTTGAAAGATACATTCTCTCGCCTTTTTGGACAACAATAAAAAAGGGCGATAGAGTGAGTTGATAGAAAAACACAAGGACAAAAAACAGGAGCCTACTGACTCCTGTTTCCAAACACTCTGAAAATCCGAACAAGTTACACGCTTGTTCGGATTTTTTTTATTTCTTAAAGTACGTCCAACCGTCTTCTTGATAAACTTTTTCTTCTTTCATCAACTTACCAAGTGCACGTTTAAATGCTGCTTTACTCATATTAAAACGTTCTTTAATGTCTTCTGGATGACTCTTATCCCAAAACGGCATTGCCCCGCCGCGGCTCTCCATATACTCATAAATCACCGCTGCATCATCTTCCATTCCCTCTTCTTTACGCGGAAGAAGTGAAATATTAATCGTACCATCATCTTTCACATCAATAATACGGCCTGTTACGCGCTCACCAATACGAACTTGCTCTTTTCTTTCTGTATGATGTAAAAAGGCGCGGAAATGTTCATCTGTTAATACAAATGAACCGACTTGAAGTGAGCGATACACACGTCCGTTCACATTTTTATTACGCATAGATGGCGTTGCATCTACAATAATCTCTTGCATATCTGAGTCTCTTGCTGGAAGAGCAATTAGGCGGCCACGATTTGTTAATTTTAATGTACAATACAATTCGTCGCCCTCTTCTGGCCAAACTGGTGTATAAATCGGGAACTCATCAGCTGGGATCAAGATATCTTTAGAAACACCGATATCAACAAACACACCTAAATCAGGTTTTACGTCTACAACTTTTACCCAGTTCCAATCATGTACTGTAATTACCGGCGTCTTCATTGTTGCAGAAATTCGCTCTTTATGATCAAGGTATAAAAATACATCAATCGTATCGCCTTCTTCGATTTCTCCTGCTACTTCATTCTTATGTAGGAATACTTCTTCATAACCATCCTCATCGTCAAATCCAACCATATATCCTATTTCCGTTTCTCGTAAAACAGTTACCTGTTCAATCGCTCCTGGCTCTAAATACATATATTTTAATTCCCTTCTATATATAAAGTTATATTTTTATCATTCCAAAGAAACTTCATTATAACACGATTTTTCCTTTATTTGTCCAACTGACCAAAATTCACTATAATAGAAGATGGAATTTAATTTGGAGGTGCTTACTATGGCAAAAGATAGTTCTTTTGACATCGTTTCAAAAGTAGAATTACCAGAAGTAACAAATGCTATTAACATCGCATTAAAAGAAATTCAAAATCGATATGATTTTAAAGGAAGCAAAAGTGATATTAAATTAGAAAAAGAAGTAATCGTTTTAACTTCTGATGATGAATTTAAATTAGAGCAAGTAAAAGACGTTCTTATTTCAAAACTAGTTAAACGCGAAGTACCAATCAAAAACTTAGACTACGGAAAAGTAGAAAACGCTGCTGGTAACACAGTACGTCAACGTGCAACGTTGCAACAAGGTATCGATAAAGAGAACGCTAAAAAAATTAATAACATTATTAAAGATTTAAAATTAAAAGTAAAAACACAAGTACAAGATGATCAAGTACGTGTTACTGGAAAAAGCCGTGATGACTTACAAGCAGTCATTGCAGCAATTCGCGGTGCCGATTTACCAATCGATGTACAATTCATTAACTATCGCTAACAAAACAACTCCATAAGAGTGCGATCATCATGAAATAATAACAATAGGTTCTGGTTGGAAATAAAAAACACATCCCAACCAGAACAACTACAATAGATGAAGACTGCATTTATGAAATAAAATTCATTACTTTCATCGGCCGATTTCTCTTATACATTCATAAATAGCACAGAAAAAGAATCTAAGTTTAATCTTACAGAGAGTGTTTATTAATCAGGAATAGTTACTATAGAATTTGCGTTAATTCTGTATTCAAAACTCGTTGTGCAGTAATAATAACATCCTGAGGAGTTACTCCATAAACACTGTATAAGCCACCGTTTTGATTAGGAACAATTTCAACTTCATATTGAGCTGCTCGCCCCGAAGTAGAGTGAACTAAACTTAGATTTATAAAAGTAGAAGCATTAGCAGGTACAGAAAAGTTTCTCTGTTCAATTAATGCTCTTGTACCATTAAGCTTAAAAGATCGAACTACCCCAGTAAGTGTACCTCCAGTACGATTGAGGATTTTAACCCTAGCTTCATTTGCATCATTAGGCTGATTTCCTACGTTTTCAATTGGCCCAGTAGTGAAAGGCATTTTAAATCCACCTCCTATTAGCTAAAAAGATTCATAACCTGCAGATTACAGAAAATTTTTATTAATCAGGAATAGTTACTACAGAATTTGCGTTAATTCTGTATTCAAAACTCGTTGCGCAGTAATAATAACACCCTGAGGAGTTACTCCATAAACACTGTATAAGCCACCGTTTTGATTAGGAACAATTTCAACTTCATATTGATCCGCTTGTCCCGAAGCAAAGTGAACTAAACTTAGAACTACAAGAGTAGAAGCATTAGAAGCTACAGAAAAGTTTCTCTGTTCGATTAATTCTCTTGTACCATTAAGCCTAAAAGATCGGAGTACCCCAGTAAGTGTACCTCCAGTACGATTGAGGATTTTAACCCTAGCTTTCCTTGCATCATTAGGCTGATTTCCTACGTTTTCAATTGGCCCAGTAGAGAAAGGCATTTTAAATCCACCTCCTATTAACTAAAAAGATTCGTAACATGCAGATTACATATTCATACTATTCAATGTCACATTAGAATGTTTTAAACGAATTAATCAATTCTTTAAAAAAATACATCCACATATTTTTTCGCTGTAGGAAATCTTACAAATACCTTTCCTGCTTCTATATACGCTATCAATCTGATCCACAAACGCTAAAACAATTCCACCTTCATTCATCCTACATTACTACTAAAAAACATATATTCTCGTCATAATGTCCACTGTCGCATTTGTAATAGAATAAATAAAAAAGTGCACTACTCATGAATTAGTAGTGCACTAGAGAATATATATTATCCATGAATAAAAGAGATATACCATCACTCTATCCACTTTCACTTTACAGCGTAGAGGATTTTTTCTTCTTTACAGCAATTAAAAAAGCAATAAACAGCACATTTACACCAACTAATAAAGAGATAAAAAGCCAATTAACCCCTGTTTTTTCTCTAACTTGATATACATTCGCTTCTTCTCGCTTCAATATGAGATAATACTTCCCATCTTCTTCTCTAATAATCTCATCTTCCAATAATCCCATTAATTCTTGATTTTCTCCTATCTCATTTGCCGTAAGCGAGACTTTTTGCGTCCCTTTTGTGTTGTTAATTGCAACGAGTGTTACTTCATCTTTATACTTCCTTTTCAGCACACTCATTCCAGCCTTATCATATAGCAACTCAAACGTACCATGACGAAGAGATGGCAACTTTTGACGCAACTCTCCTAATCTTGTTATATACTGTAAAAATTTTTCATCGGTTTTAAAATCCATTAACCTATGATTATCTGGTACTCCCCCGCCATCAAGCGCAATCTCTGTACCGTAGTAAACAATCGGCACCCCTGGTGATGTATATAAATAAGCAAGAGCTAATTTTAAACGTGTTGGCGGATAATATGCGTTCTCTTTCGCGATTCTGACAAATCGCTTTGTGTCTTGACTATCTAAAAAAGCACCTGTTACTTTACCATTTTCTATTAAACTAGCATCATAAAGTGGTTTAATAGATGTATCTGGTTTCGTAAAGATATCCGTTATGTACTCATAGTATCTACTATGTATATTCTCTTCCCCATCAGTCATAAAGAGGAAATCTTTTTTCATTCCTCGAACACTTTGTTCTACTTCATTTAAAAAGGTACGAGATATTTCTTTACTATGCATAAGATAAATTCCATCTATGTTCGCTTCTTTTATCCACCATTTTATCGAATCAATAAGCGTTTCCTGCTCTTTTTCTACAACAAATTGAAAGACCACTTTCATATCTCGCTTATGCGCTTCTTGCATAAATTGTTTCACATCTTGCAGTGATCCAAAATGCTCATTCACTTTTTGAAAATCAACCGCACCACGCCCATCATACGTTTCGCTTTTAAAAATTGGCGAAAGCATAATCGTGGTAAATCCCATATCCTTTATATAATCCATTCGCTTTATTATTCCTTGTATGTCTCCCCCTTGATATCCTTCTAAATTCCCTACATTAAGCTCTTTATCATTTTTTGCATCTCCATTATTAAAACGATCAATCATAATAGAGTAAATCACTTCATCTTGCCACTCTCTTTTTTCTTCCGCCAATGCGTACATAGGCGCTAAAAAGACCAATACCATACAAAAACAACTGAACATTCCTCTTTTCCACATAATATCCCCCAACTTCTTTCTAATTGTAAGAATAGTATATCAATTTTCTAAACAAACCGCACTTACACAAATAACATGTCAGGTTTTCTTACACGAAATTTAAAAATTTCTGAAAAATACGTTGATTTTTTATTAATTATTGAATATGATATGAAAAAAATAACATCACACGTAATATTTTATAACATTATAGGAGGGAAAAAGAATGAATATGGGAGATACTGTGTTTTTATTTTTAGCGACGGTAATGGTAATGATCATGACGCCAGGTCTAGCACTTTTTTATGGCGGAATGGTTCGTAGCAAAAACGTACTGAGCACAACGATGCATAGCTATAGCGCAATGGCAATCGTTTCTATCCAATGGATTTTTATCGGTTATTCTTTATCATTCGGCCCAGATTGGAATGGCATCATCGGTTCGCTCGATTGGTTCGGTTTACAAAACGTCACCTACACACCAAATCCAGACTACTCCACTACTATTCCACACAATTTATTTATGATGTTTCAACTTATGTTTGCAATCTTAACACCAGCATTAATTTCAGGAGCATTTGCTGAACGAATGCGTTTTTCCGCTTTTCTCATTTTCATTCTTCTTTGGACTACAATTGTTTACAACCCTGTTGCCCACTGGGTATGGGGCGTTGGCGGATGGCTTCGCGAACTTGGAGCATTAGATTTCGCTGGCGGTAACGTTGTTCATATCACATCCGGCGTTGCCGGGCTTGTACTAGCGATTTTTCTCGGCAAGAGAAAAGACATAAACGGACCTTCTCCTCACCATCTACCCTTTACACTTTTAGGCGCAGGCTTACTATGGTTTGGGTGGTTCGGATTTAACGTTGGCAGTGCCCTTACACTAAACGATGTAGCACTGACTGCATTCATTAATACAAATACAGCTGCTGCTGCTTCAGCTTTAACATGGATCCTAGCAGAGTGGTGCTTTCAATCAAAACCAACTGTAATGGGCGCAGCTTGCGGTGCTGTATCAGGTCTCGTTGCTATTACACCAGCTTGCGGATTCGTCACTCCACTTTCCGCTCTTTTAATCGGAGCAATCGGGGGCGTCCTTTGCTTCACAGCCGTTTTCTTTTTAAAACATAAACTTGGATATGACGATGCACTTGATGCATTCGGCTGTCACGGCATCGGGGGAACATGGGGCGGTATTGCAACTGGACTATTTGCAACGACTTCTGTAAATAGCAGTGGTGCTGATGGATTATTTTACGGAAATGCCGCGCTTCTCTTTAAACAACTGGTCGCAATTGGAGCGACTTATGCTTTTACAATTGTAATGACGTACACCATTATTAAAGGAATTAGTTTCTTCCTTCCCGTCCGCGCACATGAACATGAAGAGCAAATAGGGCTAGACATTTCGATGCACGGAGAGAAGGCATATGAATATACCGAAGAATCGGTAAGTCAGTAATAAATATACGAAAAAGAGATATATCCCCTTTCAAATAGGATATATCTCTTTTTCAGCTATAACTACATAAGTTATAACATTCTAATTCCTCTAAAAAACTTATCTATCACCCTTCCTGCTTCTAAATTAAATAGTTTATATAGTTTTTCCTATCAATTACATATATCCTAATATTAGCAAACCAGCCAGATGGATTGCGGAATTTTCAAAAACATTGGACAAGTACACTTCCTTATTTTCTCTTCTTACATAGATTGATAGTATCAAAAGAAAAGGAGGGATATGAATATGGGATACTATTATAAAAAACACGATAATGAGTGTCATAAACATTTCGAGTTTGAATGCAAATGTCGTAAAAAATACTACGATAAATACGAAGACGATTACAAGAAAAAGTGCCACGATAAATATGAAGACAAGTATGAGAAAAAGTACGAAGATAAGTACGAAGATAAGTACGAAGACGACTATTACTTCAAATGTCGTTGTCACAGGGTAAAATACTACAAAAAGCAAGAAAAGTACTAGAGAACAAACCAAAAGACGACTGGTTTACAGTCGTCTTTTGGTTTGTCATAGACTGAACAATTGGTGATCCAACAAATATACTTTTTTCGTAATTAAAATTAACACATAAGTTGTTGTCTATGAAGAGAAACAAGAATAGAACGTTCTTCCTTGTTTATTCTCACTTCTTTATCACTCACAAAAACTCTTTTAGTTATGAAAACTGAATTTAAAATTTTCTTTTTTCGACCTACCGATAACTCAGGTTATGGTACGTTTGGCAAGTTATTTACTTCATATGCAACTCGTATTCCCGATTCAATCGCCCCTTGCATCCACCCGTGGGTAAGTGTAGTATGTTCACCAGCAAAGTGCACTTTTCCTTCAGGCATAGTGATATATGGGTATAATTCTAATTCCTGCCCCGGTTCGAAAGCCGCGAAAGCTCCACAAGAGTAAGGATTTTGTCCCCAACTAAAGGAAGAACCTGATACGAATTCAAAATAGACTTGATTCCCGTAAATTTCCGCCAAATTCCTCAAGGCGTATTGAATTCGCTCTTTTTCGGATAAGCTGTCCCATGTTAAAGCCTCATCTGCCCATGTATAACTTACCAAGACCATCGCATGCCCTTTTGTGCCAATCCCATAACTTGGATAATAGGTAAATCGAATGGGTAGATCAGTGATAGATTTACCACCATATTGACCTTCTCTTTCCCAAAACCTACTCTTAAACTCGATTGCAATTTTTGTTGAGGCTATATAGTTAAGTTCCCGAATTGCTTTTCGCTTATTATAGGAAAAAGAATCAAACGGTTCGACTTTCACAAATCGTAAAGCTGAAAAAGGAATGGTTATGATGGCGAGATCACCTGTTATTGTGAAATACTCTGAGGTTTGTTTATGAATAGAATGGATGGTTACACTGTTTTTCTCCTGAACGATTTGTGTCATTTTTTGATGGAACAGTATATTTTCTTTTAATTGCGGTAGAAATGCTTGAGGTAATTGATCCGTGCCGCCCGTTATCTCATAAAAATGAGTTGTTGATGTGAAAAATATAGATTCCCGTAAAACTTCAATAAAGGACATTCCCATATACGCCTCCATATCAAGGAGTACACCAATCATATCAATTGCGCCATCTGAAAAATAAGTGTTTAACACAAAACCCAACGAATAGGTTCTAAATTGTTTTTCTAAAAGAGACCAATTTTTCTCCGGATTTTGTTTAATAAAATCAATAAGGGGTTGCATGACTAAAAGCAACAGTTCCTCAGCTGTCTTCCCTCTTTCATTAGGGGCAACTGGATATTTTAAAATACTTGGACTGCGTTCAAATATGCCGAGGCGTGTTTGAATGCCATTTACGTAAATGATATCCATTGGAGTTCGATTAATAAATACATTTGTCGACAACATAAACTTTTTAATATACTCTAAAGTTAAAGTATGTGTATTAGGAATTCGCATTGGTCCTGCGTTAAAGTATAACCCATCACTAAAGGGAGAGCGCAAGGTATGAACACGCCCACCTATCCTATCATTCGCTTCAAGAATTGTGACTTTATGCCCAGTTCCTTTTAATAAAGAGGCAGCAACAAGACCAGCCATTCCCGCCCCAACAACAAGAATATGTTTAGGAGATTGCGAATTTACAAGACCATTTCTAATAATACGAATCATTTGCTCCGTTGTTAATGGATTGTTCACATTCTCAGGCATCTCTTCGCTCCTCTGCAAAAGTATTCCTTGCATTATATTCCTCCGTAGAGATGCCTATGTATTTTTAACATTTAATGTATATAATTCCTATTCATAGAACAAGAAATTCTTCTCACTATTTCAAAACAAAAGACGACCGAAAAAAATCAGTCGCCTTTTCTATTTATTATAGACACATATAGCAGTTTCAATTTGAGAATACAATCAAGAATCTTATTACTTCGCAGGTTTTCCTACATACGCCGAAATATCAACGTTTAATGCTTGCGCTAAGCGCATACCGTAATCACGGTCTGCACGGAAGAAGTTACAGATTGCAAGTAACTTCGTTTGTTCATGCACATCTTTTAAATCATTTGTTAAGTTTGCAAGTAAGTTATCTTGTTCTTCTTTAGAGAATGAACGGTAGCGCTCACCCGCTTGCTGGAAGTCGTTTGGTTTGTCAATTTTTTCACGAGATACATAACCTTCAAGCTTCATAGTTGAATCACGGTATACCGGATCCTCAACTGGGTTTTCCACATGACGACTTGGCTCATAGTTAATTGTTGAAGGTTGTTGATTCATTTGCATTGCACCATCGCGTTGTTGATTGTGAACAGCTGCATATGGACAGTTTACAGGAATTTGTAAGTAGTTCGCACCAAGACGATAGCGCTGTGTATCTGGGTAAGAGAATAAACGCCCTTGTAATAATTTATCTTCAGACGGTTCAATACCAGGTACAGTTGCACTTGGTGAGAATGCTGCTTGTTCTACTTCTGCGAAGAAGTTTTGTGGGTTACGATTCAACGTCATTGTCCCTACTTCCATTAGCGGGAAGCTATCTTCTGGCCATACTTTCGTTGGATCTAACGGATCAAAGTCTAAAGAATCCATTTCATCAAGTTGCATGACTTGTACGTGAAGATCCCATTTCGGATAATTTCCGTGCTTGATTGCATCAAATAAATCACGAGTAGCATGGTTGAAGTCTTTTCCTTGCACTTGTTCTACTTTTTTTGTATTTAAGTTACGCACGCCTTGCTGTGGTTTCCAGTGATATTTAATATAAACAATTTTGCCTTCTGCATTAATCCACTTAAACGAATGAACACCAAACCCTTCCATTTGACGGTAGTTTGCCGGAGTACCGTAATCAGAGAATACCCAAGTTAACATATGAGTAGATTCTGGTGATAACGTCATGAAATCCCAGTAACGATCTGGTGTTTGAATATTTGTATCCGGTGCTGGTTTTAAAGAGTGTACCATGTCAGGGAATTTAATTGCATCACGAATGAAGAAAACAGGTAAATGGTTACCAACGATATCATAGTTTCCTTCTTCTGTATAAAATTTCACAGCGAACCCACGTGGATCACGCGCTGTTTCTGGAGAACCTTGCCCATGAATAACCGTTGAGAAGCGAACGAATACAGGTGTTTCTGTTCCCGCATTTTGCAAAAATGCTGCTTTTGTATATTTTTTCATGCTATTTTTCGTTACGAAAACACCATGAGCACCCGCGCCACGCGCATGTACCACACGCTCCGGAATACGTTCACGATCAAAATGAGCAAGCTTTTCTACTAAATGATAATCTTCTAATAATACCGGCCCACGGCGACCAGCTGTACGAGAATTTTGGTTATCTCCTACTGGAGCACCTTGGTTTGTTGTTAAGCGATTATTTGGATTCATCAAAGGGGACCTCCTGTTTTTCTCGATAATAATTACTTATTTAAAATTACTATAATCTAATTATTATTCAAATTTACTTTTTTGTCAATTATTTTATTCGCTATTTTGGAAACAATTTCTACTAGGCAATCAATAAATGAATCTTGCGCATTCCGCATAGATGCTCCGAAATAGAGTACACCTAGTTCCTCTCTTCCACCGCATCTTCAATAAATGGAGCGATGCGCTTTAAGCCTAGATAGCATACAAATTCATATTCTAAAAAACGTCTATTCACTTCCTACGTTAATTTATCAGCTTGTTCATTTGGAATTTTCGCAAGTGGCGAAATACCACTAATTACTTTATAGCCGACAATTAGATCATCAAGCGCTTCTTGAAATTGCTTACGTCAGTGATGGATATGCGTATGATATGCTTCCACATCTGTTAATGACTCTGGGTCCTGTATACCATCTCAAGTAAACCTATTTTCTTCTTAGTCATCTATATGCATCTCAATTTTGAAAATGAGAATCTTTTTCAAGGATATTTGGTTCCAGTATACCAATTGATAATAAGTTCGTCAAAATAATAATTATAAATAAGTACTATTTATAATATGATTTTTAATTTTATTTGATAATTTATTTTCTACCATTGCTTTATATTCAGCGGTTCTGTTGCAAAATTGATTAAAGAATAAAAGAGTTCCGCCAAAAGCGCTTCCTTTTATGCCATCGTTAATAAATTTTGTAATTCATCGTAAATCAAAAAACCGAAATCTGGGTTCAGATTTCGGTTCCGTTTGTGTAAAATGTGCACCCTTCTTTATCGATTGCACGATATAGGTAACATCATTCCCCTTTGAATTTGATATAAGTCTCATCCAATTTCCAAGATAAATATACATGCTTATTTTCCCAAAAGCTTAGGTTACCTTTAAAAAACTTCACAACGGGATCGTTGTCTGTTTAATCCATTGTAAGATAATTAAAGGTATCATTATTTTCTTGAAATCAAATGATAACTGAATTTGCTCTTCTAACTCTCCATGTATGTGCAATTGCTTTTGTAAGGCTAACATACACTCTGTAGTTTGGTCCTGTAACTTTTGATGCATAAATTCTTTTGAATGCTGAATGCTTTCGTTTTGGTTTATCATATATCCAATAGCTATAGATCCTTTTTTTTCACCTATTCCTGCTGTAAATTCTTGAATATTGATGTCTTTTAAATGAACAAAATAATCATTGTACAAATCTATTGAATAAGCACCCGGGTTAGATATACCGGTTACAATATTCGGTTGAAAAACAAATAAAATAGGTACCAAAGCTGTAAATGTTTGATCATGAAATGCTTCATATAGAATTTGCGCTAAGGTATTAATATGAATAAATGGTTGAGCTAGACTCATCGATTCTTTTTGCGATGCTTGTTTATTCAATGGGTGTTTGTAAACATGATATGGTAATACGCCATGTTCATTTGAAAAGGTTTTTAAATGATGATTGTTGTGCCTACCAAGATCCAAATGATAATTTATATTGTTTATCATATCTATAGAATTTTTTGTCTCTAGCATCAGACTAACTCCCTCCTTGCGGTTTGGCTTTCTGTACCTAAAATATACTCGTTAATTTATGTTAATAACAATCAGTAAAATTCCATTAAAAATATCGTGAATTATTGTTTATTTTTTCTTCTTTTTTTACTAATAGAATAGCCAGTAATCTAATAACCCGTCTCACTGTATAGGGACAGTTCATTTGTTGTTCACCTATTTTGTTATATATGTATTTTTTTAATCCTAGTTTAGGCGTACACTTTATTATTTTCCAGGAGGTAGAATATCATTATAGAAGATTGGAGTATCGTCGGCATTAGATTGGGAGATTGAATATCGCGGAGTAGTATCTGCATGAACTGCATTACCAAATAAAGAGAAACCAGAAAATGCCGTAGCCATAACCATAATTGAAAAGAATTTTTTAATGTTCATCATTGAACCTCCATTAATAGTTGTTTTGTTAATTCAAATACTACTAGAGGTTCAATGTTAAAAAATAGAAGTAAAAAATTCAAATTTATCAGTCAATTCATAAAAGAAAAACAGTCAAAAATTTAACTAATCACATTAAACTTTTGATTTTTATAGATGGTTAGTGTAGTTAAATTGATATTTGAGGTATCAGTTATGAAACCTTAACATAAAAACAGGTGAATAATAAAATTCACCTGTTTTGTTATATATGTATTTTTTAATTCTAGTTTAGGCGCACACTTTATTATTTTCCAGGAGGTAGAATATCATTATAGAAGATTGGAGTATCGTCGGCATTAGATTGAGAGATTGAATATTGCGGAGTAGTATCTGCATGAACTGCATTACCAAATAAAGAGAAACCAGAAAATACAGTAGCCATAACCATAATTGAAAAGAATTTTTTAATGTTCATCATTGAACCTCCATTAATAGTTGTTTTGTTAATTCAAATACTACTAGAGGTTCAATGTTAAAAAATAGAAGTAAAAAATTCGAATTTATCAGTCAATTTTTTAAAGAGAAACAGTCAAAAATTTAACTAATCACATTAAACTTTTGATTTTTATAGATAATCAGTGTAGTTAAATTGATATTTGGGATACCGGTTATAAAATCTTATCCAAACAGAAACACTACTGACTAGAAATTTATATTAACAGCAAAATGATAGCTGCGCTACAGGTTGAGTTTTTGTAATTTGATAGAAATGATAATAAATTATGGGCTGTTTATATAGCGAATTTTCAAGTTTAATTTAGAGAATTTTCAACTGATATTTTTAAATACTTTGCTGACATTTTATAAGCACGATTATCATAAAAATGGTTCCCTAGTTCAGTAGAAAGTTCTCGAACTAACGTATATTGTTTTTTTTCTAACCCCATTTCAATAGCTTTTTGCATTTCTTTCTCATATCCATAATAATCACCACGTAATTTGAATATAGTCGCTTTGAAGCTATATAGCTGAACATGTGCGTAAGGGACATCTTGAACTGCTAAGATTTTAAATGCGTCATCCATAAGTCTATTAACCGTTTCCCAGTCTTTAAATTCTATGTAGATTTCTATTAAGCTACGTAATGTATAAACTTTGTCTGCTTCGTTAGGAAGAAACTCGCTAAGTTGTAAGCTTTTTTCATAATATTTTATGGCATTGGTATAGTCTTTTAAACCTTGATATATTTTCGCATAATTATATAAAATTATAGGGAAATACATGGAATTATTAATAGCTTCCGCTCCAAGTTCTGCCTGTTTCAAAGTTTCAAGTGCTTTCTCATGTAGCTTATCTAAATGATATTGCAAGGCCAGAATTATTAGAACATCTATAACTCGGTCTTCCATATTTAATTTTTTATACAATTTGTATGCTTTTGTAGAGTACAAACGACTAATATTTTGATCTTGATAAAGACGTTGTTTTATTATACTTAAATTATAATATACATCAGCGTGTTGTACACTTTCTTCTCCACCTAGTAAACTCTCTATTTGAACATAAATTTCTTGGGCTGTAATATTATCTTGTTTGTTATAGTAATAAAGACCACGGGCCATTAAGTAGTATATGAAATCATCACTATGTTTGGTTTCGACTTGATTGGGAATTAATTGTAAAGCCCGTTCTACAATAGATTCTATATATGTTAAGTTATTATTTCGAGCATGATAGTATATTAAAGTACCATAAGCCTTAAGCAGTAAGGGAATTGAGGTTGTTTCACGAACATAAAGTTCTAATAATGATAAATCTTTTTCAGATATAATTTTTTCATTTTTATACTTTTCACATATATGAAGAAGTTTAGGTTCTACATCCTCATGATCCGCATCTACAAGAAATTTATAATCAACATCTAGCTTTTGAGCAATCTTTTCTAAAAAAGAAGTTGAAGGTTTAATTTGTCCATTTTCAATTCTACTTAAATAAGTTATAGAACATATCCCTGATACTAATTCTCCCTGCGTGAATTTTTTATGTATACGTATTTGTCTAATACGTTCACCTATGTTCATATCTATATCTTCACTCCTCTTTTCGCATAACCTGATCTGATTCTTTTCGGGCGCTATTATATGTGTCATTCATTATAATATATGCAGTGTTTTATCTACAGGTGGAGAAATAACATTATATATTTCCTTATACTTATCAGTCTAACTATGAAGGAAAGCTTGAATACAACGCAACTGTAACTAATTACTTTAATTATTAATACCTATTTGGATGTATATAGAATTCACATGCCCTATTTACTACCATCATTTCTCTCCCCCACTCATATTACTATATTATACCAATTTACTGATGCTCACACCTAACAAAATTCATCTTCCACCAATCTAATTTTATATAATCATTGTTTTACTTGTTTAGGTTCTGTTGCAAAATTCCTTAACATCAAACTAGACGGGGAATTTGTGACTAACTATTATGCAACTATAAATATTTTTTCAATTCATTTAGCATCCTAAAATCACAATAAAATGAATAATAAATGAATAAAACTAATTTGTATTATATAAATTCATCGCAATATTCGACTTCACAAAGACCGCTTAAATGTTGATATACAATTAATGACGATACTCATTCAATTTGTTAGTATATAGAGGACTTAACCATGGATAAATAATAAATAATCTCATTTTTGAATTTATATTCATAACTAAGTATATCTCAACTATTTTCAGGAGGTTTTTTCGAATGAAGTTACATACGGTGAAAAATTTGCTACCTATATCTGCTGCAACAATTACACTAGTATCTAATCAAGGAACGGCTGATGCCGCAACGATTTATACTGTTAAAAAAAATGACACTCTCTCGGATATTAGCATCCGCTATGGAGTTTCAGTTCAAGCAATTAAACAAGCTAATAATAAGATGAATGATCAAATTTATATTGGTGAACATTTAACTATCCCAGTCTCATCTCCATCAAGCGAGCCTACACCTCAAAAAGAGTTAGCAGCTTCAAATCATTCAGCTCAAGCTGTTTATCAGGTTCAACGGGGGGATACATTAGAAGCTATCGCAAAACGATACAATGTATCCGTACAATCAATTAGACAAGCTAACAATACAAACGGTGACCGAATTTATGCGGGTCAACACTTAATCATTACAACGGGCATTTCAGAACAAGAAGTAGACTTAATGGCTCGTTTAGTGACTGCAGAAGCAGGAGGGGAACCTTACGCTGGAAAAGTTTCAGTAGCAAAAGTTGTATTAAATCGTGTTGGTGCCACAGGATTTCCAAATACAATTACAGATGTTATTTATGAACCAATTAAATATGGCTATGCATTTACACCTGTTACAGATGGAAGAATTAATCAACCAGCAACTCACGAAGCGAAGATGGCGGTTGAAGAAGCAATTTCTACTAAAGGAACTAATTCTGATTGGCTTTATTTTTATAATCCAAAAACCTCTACTGATAAATGGATTACCACACGCCAAACTGTTGCAGTAATCGGTAATCATGTGTTTGCTAAATAAAGAAATTTGTTTTTCTAGATTTGGCGTAACAAGTACATCATTTTAAAGAGGAAATAGAAACTTCGTGCTGTGCACGACCAACATTCATCCCCTTCCTACCGCATGGACTATGTCCTGCACGCGCCCTAGGAAGGGGATTTCTGTTGGATTTCTGTTAAATTATTTTACCTCTACTGTATAATTCCCTGATCCACCGCCATATTTATATACACTTAAATAATATTTTCCTGGCTTCGCATTATAATTCCCGAGCAATTTATTTCCGTCACGTTTTGTTGGATAAGCGGCATAATTATTAAGATCTGACTCAGAATATAATACCCAGTTTAGCCCAATGTTTTGTTCATTCGTAACAGTAATCTGCAAGTCTTTCGGATCCTTTACATCAATAACAAACCGATCCGCTTGATCTTGATCACTTAGGCTACCTCGTAATACTGTGTTCAAAGATAGTGGATTCGCTGTATTAAATTCATTATTCGGTTCTTTTTCTACAGTAGTATCTTCTTCTGTATTCACTCCGCTAAACACAACGTCATATTCAAATTGTCCAGCGCTATTAACGCGGTAATTCACGAAATAAGCAGTCAATGTTTTGTATCCGCTCCACTCTTTTTCAGAAAGATGTTTCAGCATATCATTCGTTGCTTGATTCATCGTTTTCCAGTCCTCTATTTCTCCTTTTGACGTACTTCCTGTATATGTTCCTTGCAGTGTAAATGTATTAAAGAATTGTGATTTATTCTTTGTTACCTTCACATCTTTTAACTTCGCTTCATTTGTGATATCCGCTGTGACATCAGAAAGCGCTTTCGTTTTATGCTCCGCTAAATAATCATCTGATACTTGTGGAATTGTATACTTATCACGATTATCAATCAGCATTTGCATATAAGATTGGTAGTCTTCATTTAATTTACTATCTTTACTTAATGCAGAGCGGTACGCATCGTAATTTGTTACATCATTTGCACGAATTAAATCATGCACTTTATCGAACATCTCAGGGCGATTATTGTACATATAAGATTGCAATGCAAATGAATAGTTATAAAAATCCCATGTTCCATACTTCGCATTTAATGTTTGCTCTGCTGTGTATCGCTTAGCTGGATCATTAGATAATCCGCCAATTATACTTTTTCGTGGTACAACGCTATCTAATCGAGTTGAGCCTGCAAAGAACTCCGCATTTCCTTCTTCAAACCAAGTTAAGCGTTCATTTTGATACATATCACCTTGTCCCCATAATCCAGGAACTTCGTATCTTCCCTGTAAATAGTGTGTAAATTCATGACGGAATAATTCTTCTAAACTATAAATACTTTGCTGTGGTGTACGTTCATATGTAAAGAACGTTCCTGTTCCTTCAATGTAAATTCCACCATTATTCGTTTCATAGCCGTACAATTGACGGTTAAATTGATATTCGTCCGGACTATTGTAAATGACCATCGTTAACACATCATCAGCATGTCCGTTTTCAAGCGGCTTATCACTACCAACTGTACGATAAAATTGAGAGCGTACTTCTTTTGCCGCCCAGTATAAACGTTTAATTTTCTCTTCACTAACTTTATCTCCCGCCTTAAAAACGATTGCCCCATCATCAAACGTATACGTTTTCGGTAAATATTTCTTCTTGCCATCTTCTCGAATTTGATCTAAATTTACTGTTTTTCCGTTCGCATCGACTCCGCCGTAATTTGTAGTAATTTGTTCTGCCGCAACAAAATATTGCTCCCCTAAATATGGATAAATCCGCATCGCTTCTGTAACAACTTGCTGTCCTTTTGCCTGTGTACTATGAAACTTTCCAAGCCGGCCAGCATAGTAAATTCCATTATTAATTAACCATCCGTTTTTGTCTGTTACCGTACCAATCAGTGCAAAGCGATTGATTTCATTAATAAAGTTATCGATGTTTCGATACCACATCGTATCTTTTGGTTCCTTGCCCGTAGCATACATATACGACTGAACTTCATAATCAATCCCTTTCATCAACTCATATACAGCATCGCCTTTTGTTCTATCTTCAATGAAAGTTGTAAGATTATCGTTATATTGTTTGAAGATTTCACCCGCATATTGAATAACTTCAACATCAGCTGATGCATTTCCAATCAGCTTTCCATACGATGAAATAACTTTGTTTTGTTCTGGTGTACCAAGTTTAAAATTCGGATTTTTTGCAATCGCTTTTAAAGCTGGTAAACATTTATCGTGATAGCTGCGCTCGTTTAGTTTGCTTAATTCATCATTATAAAAACCTAAATAAAATGCCGCACGTAGAGCTTCTGATAATGTCTCAATTCCTTTTGAATCATCTTTCGTATAAGCTTGTCCTTGTTCTGCTAGTTTATCAATGATCGCTTGCATCCGGCTATCATCTTGATAGAATTTCAAACTATCATTATTAAACTGAAATAATTCCGGAATTTGATACCATTTGATTGTCACAAGAAGGTCCGTTAATTCTTTGTTGCTTAATTGATTCAATTCAGCCATTGAATATTTTTTTTCTTCAACTAGTTGTTTAGCATTCTCTTTTGGCGCTGGCGGACGCTGCGATAAGTCTGCTGACTTTAATCGTTTTGTGAAAGATGCATTTTCCTGTATGTTCGAAGGATGTGCCAACTCATCAACGGATTTCTGTATTCCTACCGGCTCCATTTGTAATACATTCTTCATATTATTCTCTTTTGTTTCTGCTTGAATTTGCATTCCATTACAGGATATCGTAACAATCCCAACCCCAAGCATCAGTTTATAAAATTTCGAGTTTTTCGCCATACTATTGCCCCCTTTAATATTTTAAAAATTCAGTTTTTTTAGGATGAATCATTCAATCTGTCTATATTAAACAGTTTCCTATTAATACTAGTAAAAGTAGTGAGATAATGGTAAGTCACTTTTTTACTGTTAATAATACACCCTACTTATTTCTTAGAGCCCTTCCCCCTTCCTTACATTTAATACAAGCAAAAACTGTGCCAATGTTGTATCTTATGATTAAGAAACAATCCTTTATTAAGACTGTATAATAAATTATACACAAACAATTTAGTAATGTATAAATTGTTTGACATGAAATCCCCCTTTATAAGAACGCTTCTGATAAAAGATTCATTTTGTTTATATTCAAGTGAAATAATAGTGAAAAGCAGCTCACAAATTGTAAGCCGCTTTTCACTATTCCTTCATATTCCCGACTAAAAATCGGATCAATTCGTTATACTTCCCCTTGGATAGACTTCTTCTTTTAGAGGGCCTGCCTCTATTAATTTGAATATAAATAACTCTATAGGGATATATCAAAAAGTAAGTGGTAATGAATCCTACAATAAAAATCACGCACTCTTATATTCTTCAACAATTTTATTTAGTTTTTCTATATCATTTATTAATTGATCTCTCAAGCCAGATTCCGCTGATTGCATAACGAGTTTTGATTGTACAGTTAGATCTTTTAATACTTCGCGGTCCTTTTCTTTTATGTTTTTGTTTCTGTATAATTCTTGTTTAATAGATTCCATTTTCTTATAGTATGCTTTCATACTATTAGATTCAGGAAACATTGAAGTAGCCTCTTTTAAAAGTCCTTGCATTTCAGCATCGAAAGCATTAATTTGTTTTGATGTTTTTGAACATCCAGTAACAAATAAAATAGTAAACATGATTAACAATATTTTCTTCATTGTCATACCTCCGAAATTAACTAAAATAGTCTACTGTACCCTTTTTGAAGAAATCATCTTCCAGTAATATGAACGACTAGTATTTAGTTATTGTTTACTCTTAACTTATATAACATGTTAGAAAAGTTGATTTTATATAAAGTAGATGCGAAAAAATGACCTTTCCAATCTATTGTACAAATCATTATGTTTGTTATCATTTTTTATCTGTATGCATGTCGATTTTTTCATAGCAGCCATGCTTGACAACTTGACGAGATTCTATTTCTTCATATCCTTTAAGTTGCAAATCCTCTGAGATATCGACAATAATTGTATTGTTCAGAACACTAACTACATATCCAGTAAATTTTAAAGAAGCATCATCGCGATACGAAAAATGAACAAACTCCCCTTTTTTTACTGTTACTACTTTATCCATAATAAAGCCTCCTTACTCCCCTTCATCTATTGCATTAACATGAATCGTTTCATTTGTTATGTTATATACTACATGAAACTTACTCATATCTTCTACTACAAAGCCCCACCAAATTACTCTAGTTCTTTTTGCTATTTTTACATAATAAAACTTCCATATAATAGCACGTGAAAATTACTTTCCTGTAAGTATTATATTTTATTACTATAAAATTTATGGTATATTCTAAAGAAAAATAGTATTTTTAGAAAAAAATTCTATTTTTTAACTTTTATAAAAGAGGCGATCATTACAATATGGCATTCACAAATCTAGTAGATTTAGAATATATTTGCAATCTTATTTTCAATCTATATGAATTACCCGTTTTATTTATAGATAGCAAAAAAAAGCTAAAATTAGAATTCTCCACAAATTCATTAAGTCATCCGCTTTATTCTAGGAAAGAAGAATTATTGAATCAATTCTTCTCTGATCATGCTCCACACCAATTTCCAATTTTCCAAACCACAACTTCTCTGGAAAACTTCTTTTCAATAAACCTTTACACAGATAAGGGATTTAGCGGTGTAATCATTGTTGGTCCTTTCCTTTATTTCGAACTAACAGATAAATCAATTCATGGAATTCTTAATGACTTTAATATTTATAAAGGGAGAAACAAAATCGTTCAATACTATCATTCTTTACCTGTAGTAAGTAGAGTGAAGATGATAAATATGAGTGCAATCTTTTATTACATGCTTTACCATCAAAAATTAGACATAGTCGATATCCTACAACAAAATACATTACTTAAAGAAAGAAAAATTAGCCCTGAATCACCTGATATACGTATATCAGAAAATCAACAAAATAATGAAATGCCTGCTACTCCTTTACTAGAGAAAAAACTTCTGCAATTTATTAAGGAAGGAAAAAAAGATGAATTCATAAAAAATGCACAGGCACTATTTGAAAAAGGAGAACCAAGAATACTATCTAAAACGAGTCATTTAAGAAGTCGAAAAAACCTTGCCATCGCTGCTATATCACTTGGAGCAAGGGCCGCTATAGAAGGGGGTATTCCTCCCGAAACTGCCCGCACCCTCAGCGATTTGTATATTCAAAACCTTGAAGAGCTGAAAGAGAGCACAGTTATTTATCAATTTGTGATACATGCTTTATGTGATCTAATAGAAAAGGTCGAAAAAGAGAATAAGCTCAAATACTCAAAAACAATCAATGCTTGCCGAAACTATATTTTCACACATCTTTATGAGGAAATTACTCTCTCACAATTAGCAGAGTTCGTCTCTATGCATCCCAACTATTTATCCGTCCTTTTTAAAAAAGAAGTTGGAGTATCACTACGTGAATATATCCAGCGTGAAAAGATTGAAGAAGCAAAAAAGTTAATATTCTATACAAAACATTCCATGTCCGAAATCTATACCTTATTACATTTTTATGATCAAAGTTATTTTATAAAAGTATTCAAAAAGTTCACAGGCATGACACCGAGACAGTTTAAAAACAAGGGAGTTAAAATGTAGACAAAACTTAAAATTCCTCATATTACAATATCCCACACAATTAGTCCATATAGACTGTAATAAGGTGCATATCCATTTCAAAAAAGAGAAACACATTTATTAAAAAGCGGCTCACAAGTTGTAAGCCGCTTTTCCCCTATTCTTTAATATTTACCCCATATTCCTTAAACCACACATGAATTTGCGCTAAATGTGCCAATAGCTGCGGTCCCGTCATCAGCTGGCCAAACCATGGTGTTTGAAATGCACTACCTCCTGATTGAGTTAATCCTTGCAGTTGTTCTTTATCAAATAACTCATGTAAAATAGAATTTCTATCTGTTAGTAAATCCTCCAACCACACAGTTATCGCTTTTGTATAATGCGGGTTATGTGTTTTCGGATACGGACTTTTCTTTCGATATAATATGTCGTTTGGTAAGACTCCCTCTAACGCTTTACGCAATAGACCTTTTTCACGGTTTTTATACATTTTCATTTCCCAAGGAATATTCCACGCATATTCGACAAGACGGTGATCTGCAAATGGAACACGTACTTCTAGGCTTGCTCCCATACTCATCCGATCTTTTCTGTCTAATAATGTTGTCATAAACCAAACCATATTCAGATAAAATAATTGTCGTCTTTTTGCTTCAATTGCACTTTCTCCTTCTAAAATTGGTACTTCCTGTATAGACTCTTCATAGCGCTGCTGTACATATTCCCTTAAGTTCAACTTATTACGCCATTCTTTCTTCAGAAGTTGTTCACGTGCCTTTGTCGAACGCATCCACGGAAATGCACTTGATTGCAAATCATCCTCTCGATAAAACCACGGATAACCGCCAAAGATTTCATCAGCACATTCGCCTGACAAACCAACGACGAAATCTTGTTTAATTTCTCGGCAAAACCATAATAATGAAGAGTCGATATCAGCCATACCAGGTAAATCGCGAACGAGTACCGCTTCTGTTAAATATTCTGCTAACTGTTCATTGGAAATTATACAACGGTGATGAATCGTACCAAATGTTTCTGTCATCAAATCAATAAACGGTGCATCTGAGTTTGGTTGAAATGCATTTGCTTTAAAATATTTCTCATTATCTTCGTAATCAATCGAATACGTGTGTAGCTTCCCTTTTTCTTCTCTTTCATATGCTTTTGCTGCAAATGCGGTAATCGCGCTTGAATCTACCCCGCCCGACAAAAATGTACATAACGGTACATCCGAAACCAATTGTCTTGTAATTGCATCCTTAAGCAAAAAACGCACTTGTTCTACTGTTTCTTCAAATGAGTGTTCATGTTTTTTACTCTCAACATTCCAATAGCGCCATATGCATAATCCATCTTTTGAAAATGTAAGAGCATGCCCCGGGCGAAGTTCTTGAATTCCCGCATAAATGCCATGCCCAGGCGTTCGAGATGGGCCTAATCCAAATACTTCTGACAGACCTTCTGTCGTTACTTCTGTCTTTACACCAGGATGGGCTAAAATAGCTTTTAACTCTGAAGCAAACAATAATCTTCCATTATCATATTTATAAAATAATGGTTTTACACCTAAGCGATCTCGCGCAATAAACACTTGTTCTTTTTTCTCATCCCAAACCGCAAAAGCATATATCCCATTTAAATGATTGACACATTCTTCTTTCCATTCAATATAAGACGCTAACAGTACTTCCGTATCAGAATGTCCTTTAAATGTATAACCTCTTTGCAGTAATTCTTTACGAATATCTTCTGTATTATAGAGTTCCCCATTATAACAAATGGTGTAGTTCCCTTCCTCTTTCATACATGTACATGTCATTGGCTGTTTCCCGCCTTCAGGATCAACTACAATTAAGCGTTTATGCCCGAAAGCAACGTGCCTTTTCACCCAAACATTTGTATCATCTGGCCCCCTCTTTGCAAGCGTTTCTGCCATCTTCGTAACCGTTTCTCTTTCATTTTCTAACGACCGCTTATAATCAATCCATCCTGTAATCCCGCACATACAAATCATCCTTCCTATCCTATATCCGTATAACTTTACTCCGTTCAAAACCCAAATAGAACCAAAAAGGCTGAGCTGAAACAACTGCGCGTAAAATCCTAATTGGTGAGCGCTAACGATCCAGACAGTCTTTCTCCTTCGGGATAAAAAATTCACTGTATGAAGCATGTGCTTATTCTATGCCCAACTTTCTTTAGGTGTTCCATAGTTATAAAGAACGACTGAACTGTCCATAACAATAATAACCACTTTGATAAAAGGAGAGGTCACGAATGAAACAACGCAAACATATTTTGTATAATCAACCACGTGCTCATACAATTGGGAATGTGGAATATATAAACAGTGAATGGGTATTCTTTGACGATGAAAATGATGAAGCATTTTTATTAGAGGATATCATTGAAGACGGATTTGAAGTTTTATATAACAATAATTGGCTACCGGCAAGATTCTACGAACAAAATATATTACAAATTGCCGATGAGCATCATCCACTTCAAAATGGTGAGATAATACGAATTCGTAAAAAATTGCTACTCAGTTATCATGAATGGTTAGAGGAACTACCTGATTCCGCTTTTGCATTCTTTGCGGAAACATTGCAGTCATTTAATTATTCTTTATATGACTGTATCTATTGTCATAATTTCTTATCGTTCCAGCCGAAAGACGGGCCTTGTGAAGGCGTAAACCTTCTATTATTTGATAACGAAGAAATGATTTGCTCATTGCACCATCATTATGTTCGTTTTTCTACTTGTAATAAAAATATATTTAAGTTTATAAAAGCAAATGGCGAAGAATTACATGTAGAATCTATGTGAATACAAATAGAAAAGCCACCTTATTTTTACTAAAAAAATAAGGTGGCTTCTCTTTACTAAAATAGGTCAAATCCCATCGGTAAACGTAATCCAAGATACAATACAATAACAAGCGCAATAATGAATTGACCCCAAAACGCCCCTGCTGGTTTATTCTTGCTTGTTTTTACAAGAACCATTTCCATTGCAGCAATAACCCAAACACCAACTAACATTTTTAGGCCATACCACATGTGAATGTTTCCTGTCGCAGTTTTCATAATGCTTTGATACAATAAGAAACCTGTTACAATAATGATAATATACACAAGACGAAGCCCCATATGTACGCCTTTACCTTTTCTTCCTGCCGTATACATGGAATACGCCACAAAGAATAAAATGAGCCCTAGTGCCCACGCTGTAATATGCATGTGTGTTGTCATATTATCCCCCCTCTTCTTTTCACACTTTTTCACTTTATATGATACCATGTCTATTTCTTTTCAGGAAATGTTTCGCTTTTCCCAATTTAAATGATATAATATTTAGAGTATTTATAAACTTCTTGTAATAACAAAAGGGGGAACAATCATGATTCAAACAAAAGATATTATCGAACTAACAGACACATACGGTGCAAATAACTATCATCCACTTCCAATCGTTATTTCTAAAGCAGAAGGTGTTTGGGTAGAAGATCCTGAAGGAAATCGCTATATGGACTTACTTAGTGCATATTCTGCGGTAAACCAGGGACATCGCCATCCGAAAATTATTAATGCGTTAATCGATCAAGCAAACCGTGTTACGTTAACTTCTCGTGCTTTCCATAGCGATCAATTAGGTCCTTGGTACGAAAAAGTTGCGAAATTAACACATAAAAATATGGTACTCCCAATGAATACAGGTGCGGAAGCTGTTGAGACTGCAATCAAAACAGCTCGTCGCTGGGCATATGACGTGAAAAAGGTAGAAGAAAATAGAGCTGAAATTATCGTTTGTGAAGATAACTTCCATGGTCGTACAATGGGTGCTGTTTCTATGTCATCCAACGAAGAATACAAACGTGGATTCGGACCAATGCTTCCTGGTATTGTTGTGATTCCTTACGGTGATTTAGAAGCATTAAAAGCAGCGATTACACCAAATACAGCTGCATTTATTTTAGAGCCAATTCAAGGAGAAGCAGGTATTAACATTCCACCAGCTGGATTCTTAGAAGAAGCTTACAATGTATGTAAAAAAGAAAACGTTTTATTTGTAGCTGATGAAATCCAAACTGGTTTAGGTCGTACAGGTAAATTATTTGCATGTGATTGGGATAACGTAATTCCTGACATGTACATACTTGGTAAAGCACTTGGCGGCGGTGTATTCCCAATCTCTTGCGTTGCTGCAAACAGCGACATTTTAGGCGTATTCGAGCCAGGTTCTCACGGTTCTACGTTCGGTGGTAATCCACTTGCATGTGCTGTTTCTATCGCATCTCTTGATGTATTACTAGATGAGAAACTAACAGAGCGTTCTCTTCAATTAGGTGAAAAATTAGTAGGACAATTAAAAGAAATTGATAATCCGATGATCACAGAAATTCGAGGCAGAGGATTATTTATCGGAATCGAATTGAACGAGCCTGCTCGTCCATATTGCGAAAAGTTAAAAGCAGCTGGCCTTTTATGTAAAGAAACACATGAAAATGTAATCCGTATTGCACCACCTCTTGTAATCTCTGAAGAAGATTTAGAGTGGGCATTCCAAAAAATTAAAGCGGTATTATCTTAATCAAAACAAGCTGCCTTTTACGAGGCAGCTTGTTTTATGAAACAATCATTCTTGAGAAAAGTAATATCCCAACGATAACTGGAAATAGAAGCAACATACCTGCTATACAGGAGACAATCACATGTTTTAATTTCCACCAATCACTTCTTATCCCTTTCCGAAACCAAAACAATGAAAACGGTATAATGAATATTACTGCCGTTACCAATCCTGGAACATATCTTTCTGCCAAGATTGTTCCGCCAATGTGAAACAATCCATTCATAAATATCATTGCTTGTATAACGAGCAATGTATAAAGCGTAAATTTCTTTCTAACTATCAAATGAGCATATGCACATAAAAAAACAATACTTGTTAGTAAACATACTGCTATCAAAAAATGTTGTTTCTGCATCATATTTTCTTCCATATGAATCGGTTGGACATATTTCATTTCCGGGAAAAAATAATATTCCTCAGCATTATGAAATGCAAATAATATAGGGATGAGCCAAATGGATAAACGGTTATTTAACTTCGTTTTGAAGTGTTCCAATATGTTGTACTGTAACCGTTACTTCATCACCAGCATGTAAAAACTTGGGTGGTGTAAATCCCTTCCCAACTCCCGCTGGTGTTCCAGTCGCGATTATGTCCCCAGGCTCTAACGTCATCCCTTTACTTACAATAGAAATAATATCTTCTATTGTAAATATCATATTTGCTGTATTTGAAATTTGGCGAGATTCCCCGTTCACTTTTGTTTCAATGTTTAATTTGTTTGGATTTTCAATTGCATCCTTATGAACTAGATACGGCCCCATTGGGCAAAATGTATCAAAACTTTTCCCTAAGAAAAATTGTTTATGTTTTCTTTGAATATCTCGAGCAGTTACATCATTTACAATTGTATAACCAAAAACATGTTCAAGCGCCTTCTCTTTTGCGATTTGCTTTCCGCGTTTTCCAATTACAATTGCTAGTTCCCCTTCATAATCTAGTTCATTCGTTGCATGCGGATGACTGTGGATCTTCTCTTCATTCCCAATAACCGTCGTTGGTGCCTTGGTAAAAATCATAATATCCTTTGGAACAGATTCCTCTCCGCCCATTTCTATCGCATGTTCACGGTAATTTTTTCCGACGCAAAGAATATTTTTTCTCGGCCTTGGAATAGGTGCCAATAGCTTCACATCTTGTAGAGGGTAATACGCCGTTGTTTCATTCTCCTTTGCCCAGTTTACAATTTCTTTTACTTTTTCAATAAAAGCATTTCCCTTTTCGATACACTCTAACATTGTAATAGGAATTGTAATTTTTTCGCCTTTTTGTCGTTGCACTTCTCGAATATGCAGCACTGTTTCTTCATGCTCATCCACAATACCAACAAATACCTTCTCTTCCTTCTTCACTGTAACAAACCGCATTATTTCCACTCTCCATCCTAAAACTCATACAATGTAATTGTATTCGCATTCCTTTTAAAAAAACCTGCCAATACATTTTAATTTTTACAAAACTCCCTACTCTTCACACCGCTCAATGCTATTTTGGAATAAAATGTAGAATTTTTGCTTTTTTTATCGAAGTTGTTTCTTTTTTATGGAATTTTTGTATAATATGTACTACATATATAGTCAAAATTTATAAAGAGATGGAGCCGATTCTATGTTTGAGCAAGCGATTGAAAAAAAACGTGAAAAAATGATATACTTTGCTGAACGCTACGGAATAACTTCTCAAAAAACAGTGGATT
Source organism: Bacillus sp. UNC437CL72CviS29 (assembly GCF_000482345.1). Classification (NCBI taxonomy): domain Bacteria; kingdom Bacillati; phylum Bacillota; class Bacilli; order Caryophanales; family Bacillaceae; genus Bacillus; species Bacillus sp. UNC437CL72CviS29. The sequence continues at coordinate 89,014 of NZ_AXVB01000004.1, forward strand.
GTAGCCAAGAACTGGACAGGCTCTTAAATGTTGTTTGGCTGATGAAAGTAGATTTCGTCCAAACGCATACTATAGATAGACACACACAATGAAGTGTGTGTCTTTTGTTTGAAAAAAGACACATTTTAATGAAAACGCCCATACAATAATAGAAAAGAATATTTATCTTGCCTTAAGGGGCAGTAAAACCTCCACCGATTAAAGTTTCACTTTATCGTTTCTTTAACAGCAAAAAAAAATATTATCTATGAAAGGTGTTTGCTATGCCAGCAATGGTTGGACATATTCATATCGTTAACATTGGATCGAGTGGTATTTTTCACATTGGAGATGTATTTGCAATCAGGCCGATTAGTTACTCTCGTGCTTTTGCAGGAGCTGGTTCTTTTAATGTAGGAGAAAGTATCTCTGTATACAATTATCAAAATACAACAACCGTCAATGATACTGACGTGATTGATCAAGCTATAATCGGATCCAACTAAAGGAGGCGATTCGTAAGTGAACTTTTATGTACAACAAAGTATTATCATTAACAAAATAAGAATTGATAGTATTACAACATCATCCGTTTTTCAAATTGGAAGTTCTGGTAGCATTAAAGCATTATCTAAATTTTCTAATACCGGCGGATTTACAGCGCCACTTCGTCCCTTGAAATCAAAAGGACAAATTCTTTCTATTAAACCATGATGGGTTCTTCTTAGGCTCTTTATGTCATAAACATATAGAGCAAGCATACACACCCCTCCCTATTGAAAAGGAGGTTTCATACAGTGAATCAAGATATATACATTTACCTACAACAATTTCAACAAGTTCTTCAAAAACAACAAGAAACAATTTATGCATTAGAAGAACAAGTACGTAGACTAACAGAAGAACTTGATGAACTAAAAAGCCGGCCCTCCTCTTCTATAGGAAAAGTAGAATATAAATTCGATCAATTAAAAGTAGAAAACTTAAATGGTACGTTAAATATCGGCTTAAATCCATTCTCAACCAAAGGACAACAAATTGAAGATTTTGAGGTAGATACAGAAACATTAAAAGTAAATCCAGAGACACAAACAAACCCTGATTTTTATCAAGATATTATTCAAGAGATGCATCGCTATTTAGACGAAGAAGCATATAGCAGAATCCTTCATTTTGAACAAGAACAGCGGACGCCGCTCGATGATATGTATCGACAAATGATGATTGATGATATAAAAAAGCAAATGGAACATCGTCTTCCTTATTATTTATCACAAGTACAGCCGTATGAGGACATTACATCAAACCCCGAGTATATGAAAGACGTAATTATTCAGGCTATGAAGCAAGATATCGATAAAGCGTTCCTTTCCTTTATTCAGCACATACCGAATAATTTTCGAAAGGAGTAAATTCATATGAATTTTACCGTTGTCAATCGTGAAATAAAAGTTGGGCAGGTTAAAACGAATGGGGTATCTTCATCTGCACTTTTTTTAATCGGTGATGCGAATCTCCTAATTCTCTCTTCTATTCTCGATACACCTTTCGAGTCAGTGACTGAAGGTCCATTTGTACCTCTCGTAACTGCCGTGCCTTCTACTCCAGGTTAAGGAGGGGGCTTCATGCTTCGACACATTTCAATTGTTCATCAACCCAAAGTTATTTCTATGGGGAATGCTGGTGTTTTTCAAGTTGGTGATGCGAACCAAATGGAGTTAAAAACCCGAGCTCTTATCGTACACCGTGAAATTCCTTACTATTTTAAAAGTGAAGGAAGATTCGAGGATTTTAAAATCTTTACAGATGAGTACATTACAATTCCCAAAAGATCGACAGATGTCAAAATGAATATTATAAATGAATGCCCCTTTATTGAAGTAAATGATGTTACGATTCGTACCTTATTAAATTCTGGCTGCTTTCAAATCGGCTCAGTTGATTATGTATTTAGTAATTCACGTATTCACCAAATGCGCCAATATATTTCAGATGAACATTTCAACAAATAAATCATATAGTGATGTTAAAGAAGACTGCTGAAGTAGGTGAATAACATGCCCTCTGTCGTTGGGAACCTCGTTGTTCAAAATAGTAATGGCTCTTTTAACTTAGGTGATTTCTATAATGTATCTCCAAAAGAAAATACAAAGGCATATAACGGGTCAGGAGCATCAAATGTTGGTTTTGTAGTCAATACATTTAACGGTGTCAGTGCAACGAATACATTTGATTCAGATGTTGCGGATCAAGATCAAATTGGAACAGCTTAAAAAAAGTAGGAGAAAAGTCTCCTACTTTTTTCGTTCTATTGTTTTTCATGTTCTCACTTCAATAAGTGTAATCATTCTTATTGTTTAGTCTTTGAATGATAATCCATGTTCCTTCAAAGCAGTTCTAAGCTTAGGTAAAGATGCTGGTCCCATACCGTGCAGTTGTAAAATCTCTTTCTCACTATATTTTGAGAGCCGCTGCAAAGAAGTTATTTCCTTGTGTTGGAGCGCTCTTCTCGCTGGTGCCGAGAGAAGTGAAAGAAATCCACTTTCTGGTTTTCGTTCCTTCTCACAGATTGGGCAAGAAGGACAGTCGCTACTTTTATAGTATTGATGTCCACTGTCACAAGTCCTTAAACTTTTTTTGGATGCTACCATTTTACATAGCTCCTTTCTAAAGTTACATCTTTCCTCTTTTCACATTTATACTTTGCTGTATATTTCACTCACTTTTTTAATCAACATGTACTATGTGATTCCCATCAAAGAAGTATAAATATTTCCCCTTCACAGGATGATGTAAGCTTTTCTCTAGCGCTTTCGCATATAGATTAATTTGCACTTTATAACGGTCTTCTAAAATAGGTCGCGCTTGATCGTATCCACCCGGAAAACGCCCTTCAATTGTATCTGTTTTAAAATCAATTAATACAATCCCATCTTCCTCTTCTATCATACAATCAATAACCCCTTGGACAAGTATCGATTCTTTGCTCTGACCTTCCCACTCTTGATATGCCTCTTTTGCTGAAAGCATCATCGTAAAGGGCACTTCACGCTCTACACTCTTCGCAGCTAACACACGTTTACCAAGATCCGTATCAAAAAATGCTACAATTCGATCAATCGCAATTTCTTCTGCTTGCTCAAATGTTAGTAATTCTTTATTTACCATTTCCGCAATTTGTTCTTTGATTGTTTCTGGTGTAATCGTTTTTTGTAAATTAACATGCTGCATGACGGCGTGGACAGCTGTCCCTCGTTCAGCGTAGGTCAACCCCTTTTTCTCCATAAAGCGAGGTCGCGTTTTTATAGGAGCACGAAGTTTTTTAATAAAAGCATGATCACTTCCATCTTCTGACTGATAATTCCGCTTTATTTCCGTAACAGATTGCTTCGCCCGGTGCATTGTTGCACCTTCATGCGCATATTCCCATGTTAAACGAGCATACACTTCTTCTTTTCGTTCACTTTCTAGCGGAACAGTTTTTTTCTCACGAAGTGCTTCTAACAATTCTTGCTTCTCTTCTTGTACTGGTTCAGGTGCAAGTAAAGTGCTACCATCAACGACTTCCACTTTCCAGCTCGCATCGTATTCATAAATTTCATTTGGTATATTTCCTTGTCCAAGTTCAAGAAGCATTTCACTATCACGATGTCTATATAGTGACGGCGCAATCCAATCTAAGTAACAAGATGCACCCGCACGAAGATAATCTGGTAATAACCAATCTGTATGCTCTCTTGCATCAAGCCACTTTTCCATTTCTTTTGCTTTATCTTTCACTGTACCAATTAAAATTAACTTCTCTTTCGCACGCGTTAAAGCAACATATAATACGCGCATCTCTTCCGCAATAAGTTCCATCTTCATTTTACGTTTAATGGCCAATTGCGATAGCGTCGTATATTTAATTCGCTTACGAGGATCAATAAACTGTGATCCAAAACCGAAATCCTTGTGTAATAAGAATCGTTTCATTAAATCTTGTGTATTAAAACGGCGTCCAAGTCCCGCTACAAATACAACCGGGAACTCTAACCCCTTACTTTTATGAATCGTCATAATTCGCACAACATCTTCTTGCTCGCCAAGCGCTCTCGCTGTTCCCATATCATCCCCGCGCTCTAAAATCCGCTCAATAAAGCGAAGGAAACGGAATAACCCGCGGAAAGATGTTGCTTCATACTGCCTTGCCCGGTCGTATAATACGCGTAAGTTAGCCTGGCGCTGTTTTCCTGCTGGAAGACCACCAACAAAGTCATAATAACCTGTCTCACGATATACTTTCCAAATCAAATCAGAAAGTGATTGCTGGCGTGCAAATTCACGCCATTCTTGCAGAAGGTTATAGAACCATTGTAATTTTCCATGTAATTCCACCTCTTCCTCAAGCGGCGCTCCTTGTAAGAAGGAACGCATCACTTCATAAAACGAACCTTTCTTTTCATGAGCACGAAGCATCGCAAGCTCCTCATCATGTAACCCAACAATTGGGGAACGTAGTACAGCGGCAAGCGGTATGTCTTGCATGGGATTATCGATTACGCGGAATACATTCATCATAACGGTCACTTCCGTTGCTTCAAAATAACCCGTTGCAAGCTCAGCGTAGACAGGAATACCTTGCAACTTTAATTCTTCCATAATTTGAGGAGCCCACGGCATCGAGCGAAGTAAAATAACAAAGTCACGATATTTCACCGGGCGCATGCTATCTGTTTTACGATCGTATACTTCATAACCTGAATCCACCATCGCTTTAATTCTCCCGGCCATTAAACGCGCTTCCAGCTGTGCTTTTTCTACTTCGACACCGTCTTCTCCCTCTGCCGATTCTTCACCCTCAGACTGATGAATACATAATAGCTCAGCCGCTACATCTTCCCCTTCTGGATAACTTGCACCTAACTTTAGTTCAGCATCGGCGTCATACTCAATTTCCCCGACCGTTTCGCCCATAATTTGTTTAAAAATAAAGTTCGTACCGGCTAACACTTCGTGACGACTACGGAAGTTTTTCGCTAAATCAATCTTCATACCGCCGTCTATTCCTTCAGTCGTAAAACGTTTATATTTCCCTAGGAAAAGGCCCGGTTCTGCTAGTCGGAATCGATAAATCGATTGTTTTACGTCGCCAACCATAAACAGATTACCTTCTTGCTCAGAGTCTTTCGTTACAAACTTAATAATCGACTCCTGGACAAAGTTTGTATCTTGATATTCGTCGACAAGTACTTCAGTAAATTTATTGCGATATTGAAGCGCAACCGGTGACGGACGAAGCTCACCATTTTCTGTACGTTCACTTAAAATTTGTAAGCAAAAATGCTCTAAATCTGTGAAATCAACCATTCCTTTATCACGCTTGATCGCTTGGAATCGCTCCGTAAATACTTTTACAATCTGAACAAGCTTTTCTAGTACAGGATGCATTTCCTTAAAATCACGTAAAAAACTTTCTGGTTTTCGGCTAAACAACTCTTCTTGTAACTTCTTCACTTCATCTTTTGCTTTATTTCGAAGTGAATCTACTTGTTTTACAATCTCTTCATTGTAGTCACTCTTCTTAATACGCTTTAGCGTTTGCCAAGAAACATTTTGCATCGCTTCATAGACACTTGTCCAAGACTGATGTGCTGCACTAGATAACGTTCCGAGTAACACCAAATCTGCTTGTAATGTCTCCATGCGGGGTGCTGGCCCATCTGGAAGCATAGTAAGTTCAATTGCTTTTTGAACATGCTTTTCGGCAGTTTCTAGCTGAAACTTCACATCTTCTAATAAGTAAGAAGCATACGTTAAATCCTCAATTGATTTTCCTTCCACATCATATGCTTCCACTAGCTTATCAAGCCATTTCTCTGGATCTGGATGTGCTCTTGATTCTGTATGAAGCGCTAAAATCATGCGCTGCAAGTCATCATCACTTCGGTCACTCGTATAGCGATCAACAAGCTCAAAGAAAATATCATTTCCCTCTGTGCCATATTCCTCTTCTAATATGTCATCTAATACTTCTTCTTTTAATAATTCATTTTCTGTCTGGTTTGCAATGCGAAAACGGGGATCAACGTCGAGCATATAGTAGTACGTTCGAATAACTTGTAAACAGAACGAGTGAATCGTTGAAATCGATGCTTTATTCAATAAGCTGAGCTGCTTACGAATATGACCTGACCCTGGATCATCAATTAATACTTTTTCTAACGCTTCGCCAATTCTGTTCTTCATCTCTTGCGCTGCTGCATTTGTAAATGTTACGACAAGCAGACGATCTACATCAACTGGATTCTCAGCATTAATAATTTTGCGAATCATTCTTTCTACCAGTACAGCTGTCTTTCCTGACCCAGCTGCTGCCGCCACTAAAATATCACGGCCATCTCTGACAACTGCCTTCCATTGATCATCTGTCCATTGACTACCTTCAGGTTTCTGTGGCCAATTCCCTATCATTCGCCAACCTCCTCTCTCATTTTCTCCATCGCTTCACTATCTTTCATATCTTTTAACGTACGGAACTCATTATCTTCAAGCGATTCATCAAACTGACAAACAGAGCGGAAATTACAGAACGTACAAGCAGCCTTATTCCCCATTTTATACGGTGCAATATCAATCACACCTTCTGTAATGTCTTTCCCGATGTTTTCAAATGTATGATGCACATATTGCTGTAAAGTTGTAAATTCTTGTTCACTTGCAATGCTAGAACGCGCGCTAAAACTACCATCTTTTTTCAGACCAGCAGAAATAATGTCTGAACTTCCCGTACTTAACTTATTGTCCATCAATCGAACAACATCCGCATCTCCTAACACGAGACCTTTCATTTTAAATTTCTTTAAAATTTCTTTTTCAATTTCTTCTTCCGAAGCATCGCCTTTCATTTCCACAATCGGGTTATGAATATGGAAATATAGAACACCAGCAGGTGATGCCGCCTGTCCCTTTTTCATCCACGTATTTGCATTTGAAATGACAACGTCTAAATACGTTAACATTTGAAGTGCTAAACCATAATATACTTCTGTTAAATCTAACGCTTTCGTGCTTGATTTATAATCAATAATCCGCAGGAACGTACCGTTTTCATCTTCCGCTTTATCTACGCGGTCAATCCGGCCAACAACTTCCATTTTCACACCGTTTGCGAGTGTAAACTCCATCGGCGGAAGTGAACCTGTCCCGCCCATACCGAATGGAACCTCTAAGTCAACTGGCACAAATCCACTAGACTTCGCATGTTCACGAAGGATAAGTGACGTACGGAAAATAATTTGCTGCAGTTTTTGTTTTAAATAATGATTCCGATTTGAACTTAATAAAATTTGCCTTTGCAGAAGCGGTGCGATTTCTTCAATTACTGCCGCAGACAAATGCTCACACTCTTTAATCGATAAATCAGCCCAAGTGCGATTTTCCCTAAGTAACTTATCTGCAATTTTCTTTAGTGCCGCATGGAATAATTCACCGATATCCGGTGCATCTAATTTGAAAATATCACGCTCTCTTAGTGATAATCCATGCTGTGCAAAATGAGCATACGCGCAGCGATTAAATAGTTCCATACGAGAGACGCTTCCTTTAATTGTATCTCCGTATAGATTTCTACTTACAACTGGGCTGAGTTTCTGTGCACGGTTTCGATAAAATAAACTAGATAATACCCGACTACTTTTTTGCTTCCACTCGGGCGATGTAACATAGAAGTTATATACATCCCACCAAAAATCAAGATTTCCTTCAAAACCGTATCGTTTCCAGTTTTGTAATTGTTGCGTTACATATGACAAGGTAACTTCTGGCGTTGCTACATACGAAATTTGCGCCTGACGAGACAAGTCATTCACATCATTCGTTACAAATACTTCTTTAATAGAAGGGAACATTCTTTTCACTTTCTTAATAAAGCTAGATGAAAGTAACGTTTTTCCTTCTTCATCCGCGAGTGGACAAGAAATGTATAGCTTCTCAGAAGCACGAGTTACGGTTTGATAAATCACAAATTGCTCTTCTAATAAAGTCTGCCTTGTTGTCGGCGCTAATTCTACACCAGCTGTGGTGAGAAGCTCTCTTTCTTCATCTGATAACATGCCTTCATCTGAAGGGGCTGCTGGAATGATTCCTTCATTCGCACCAATTACAAAAGTTGCACGAACATTCGATAACCTTGATCGATCAATATTTGCAATAAGCACTTGGTCTAAAGAAGGCGGGATATTTGCAAATTGAAGTGCCTCAAGCCCAGTTGTCATTACATCGATAAACATCGAAAGAGACATCTTTTCTTCACCAAGCATCTCTACAAATGTATCAAGAAGGTTTATGACTTCTTCCCAAACTTGATCATGGTCACTTGCAAATAAGAAATTCCCCTCTGCCTCAGCACGCATACGCAAATCTTCTAGTTTTTTAGGAACATCTAATTCTTCTAAAAACAAATATACCGCTTCACACATCTGTACAATTGAACCGGAACGTTTTAAGCGTTTCTGCAAACGAATAATCGGTGTTCGTACCACATCACGAAGGCGGTTTATTTTCTCTTCCATTTCACGTTCACTATCTGTTTGCGCTCCAAATGCCCCATCTAACGAACGATAACGGCGATATGTCCACGGTTCATCTGCCGTCCATCTCTTTCCTTGTACGCCATATGCTAAACAGTAATTTTCAAACGCGTCCATTTCTTCACGCATTGATTCTTTTCTTACATCTAACGGATATAGCAGTTCCGTTTTTATACAGCGGAATATCGCATCATAACGCCAATTTCCGCTAATAATTTCTAGCGCAGAACGAATACATTCAATTAATGGATGATGTGACATCGGGCGCTTCTCATCGATAAAATGCGGAATATCATAATCCGTAAACAATGTTTTCATTACATCATAATAGCTTTCTCCGTTTCGAAGAAGAACCGCAATATCTCTGTAGCGATACTCCCCTTCCGCAACAAGTCTGCGAATTTCTCTAGCTACACCTTCAACTTCTGCTCGCAAGTTTGCCGCTGTATATAATGTAATATCTGGTTCACCTTGAAACTTCTTAGCAGGACGAGATTCAAACTCAGCTTCTAAATGTGCTAGTGCTGGTGAGCAAAAACGCGGCTGTTCTCTCAGCGAAATCGTATTTTCAATTGCAATTTTCTCCTCACGTGCTAACTGTTTCACTTTTTCATACGTAAGCACGGTTTGATAAAACAAATCTAATTCACTTACTGGCTGTGCTAACGTTTTTTCATCTACTGTTAACGTAACTGTAATTCTTGCTCCGCAAAGCATAAGCCTTCTAATAATTTCTAATTCCCCAGGTGAAAAGGAATGGAACCCATCTATATAAATTTCTGCACCTTTTACATAGTCCGAACCAGGAAGCTTTTCTACAAGTAACTGTAAATAATCTTCTGAATCTAAATATTTACCAATTAAAGCCCGTTCAAAATCATCATATAAAAGCTGAAGATCGTACATTTTATTTGCTAATAATTTTTGTTCATCACCACTTGAATGAGTATCTAATTGTTGCCACATCTCATATACATTCGATGGCGTTACATTATAGCGTTTAAACTCGGAAATCATACTGCCTAAGTGCTCAAAAAAGCCATTTTGTTCTGCTGCTTTTTGAAACACATATAATCCTTCCTTACGCGATTCTACAATTTTGCGCAGTAGCATATGTACGCCTGCCTCATCAATATGAAGACGGCTTGCGCCACCAACTTCTTGCAGAACCTTCCATGCTAACCTTGAAAAACTAAACACTTGCGCCCTGATCGAGCCGCTAACTTCTTCATTTCCTATTAATGCTTGCTGCGTTTGGAACGTCATTTGTTCCGGTACAAGATATAAAATGGTTTCGCCTCTTGGACGCTGTCTTAATTCTTCTTGTACTTCGTGTAAACAAAATGTACTTTTTCCACTTCCAGCCCGTCCAATCACAAATCGTAGCGACATGTAATCCCCACCTTCCACTGACATAACGAACGTTAGTTTGATATCATCCTTGTATTATAGCACAAAAAAAGACAAACACCCTTTGTTTGTCTTTCACATTCCTTTCTTATAAAAACTTTCCATTACCCCTTTGAAAAGTTCGTTTGTACTTCTTTAATTGGCCAATAGCGTAAATCTACTTTCCCGACCACAGTATCTGCTTTCACAAAGCCAAAATGTCTACTATCCCAGCTGCCGAGACGATTATCACCAATTACAAAAATATGCCCCTTTGGAACGACCTTTTCTCTCGTTAATTCTTCTAATTTAAAGTCACCCGTCAGCTGTCTTCCTTCCGCTTGCCTCTTATATGTTTCTAAATAAGGCTCATCAATAAATTGACCGTTTATATACAATTTGTCATGCTTATACTCGATGTGATCTCCTGGTAAACCGATAATTCGCTTTACATAGTCTTCTTTTTTATTCGCATGAAACACGACAACATCAAATCGGTTTAAATCCCCAACTTGATAGCTAACCTTATTCACAACAAGCATGTTCCCATCTTGAAGTGTCGGCATCATTGACTTCCCCTCTACAACATACGTGGAAAAGAAAAACGTTCGAAAAAAAACTGCCAATAGCACACCTATAAAGATTGTTCTCATCCATTCTAGGCCTTCTTTTTTCAAAGCACGCTTCATCTGCCTCTCCCCTCACCCTTCTCTATAATAGAGCCTTACTCACAGCGAAGACTAGTCTCAATGTAGTTCAAGTTTTACTTCAATTTTCTTACCGACATACCATAAAGTAAAAATGACACCTATGACAATAATTGTTTTTACAGGCTTATGGATAAAAGAAGTTAAATCAGATCCGATATAACTTAAAATAAAAATCATAACTAATTTTCCAAGCGCTAGCGCTAACACAAACTGTCTTATACTAATGCGGGATAAACCGGCCACAACATTAATCAGTGCAGACGGCGTAAAAGGAAAACAAAATAAGATAAAAATAGGTGCAAATCCTTTCCTTTCAATCCATCCCATCGCTTTGCGTACTTTCGGATGTTTATTCACAAACGAGAAGAATCGACTCCTTCCAAAACGTCGAATAACCGAAAATACAATTAATGCACCAAGAACCGACCCAATCCATGAATACAAAAAACCAAACCATAACCCGAAGGCAACTGCATTCGCCATCACAAACACAATAAGTGGCAATGCCGGGATCAGTGCCTCCACCATCGGCAGGCCAATACCAAGGAGCGGCCCAAATGCCCGATAACTTTCTACAAGTTGATTCATATTTTCCGCAGAAAAATACTCTTTGATTGTTTGAAAATCCATTCTACAAATTACCCCTTTACTATATTCCTACCTCTACTTTATCATCGCTTATTGTAAAGAGGAAATGGTAGATACGACATATGGAGATGTATTTATTAAAGTTCCATAGTTTTATGTAAAAATCCTTCATTATTATTGTATGATAATCTATCAATATTTGACAGGATACTACATATTGAGAAATAAAAAAGGATGGTTGTCCCATCCTTTCTGCTTATCAGTCATTATTCATTTATGTCCTCTTCTTTCACAAGATACGCTTGTTCATATGCAGGCTTTAATTTAGATTCATCTTCTTTATCCACTTGCTTAAAATGAAGCTTTCCTTGTTTATTCTTACGATCCTCGTACTCTGTTCGCAGCTTTGCAGTGCGATTTTGCTGATTCTCAAAACTGCTCCTTGACATTTCTAGTTTCACTGCGAAACCGTTAATGAATCGAATAATTAAGTTACCATCTGCTGACTCTTTATTGTTTGCAATGTGAAAATGAGACAACCAGGCACATTCTTTTCTAGAATAAGAATACGTAGGAAAAAAGTAAAGCTGATCTGTTGGGCTAATTGCAATGGGTGCTTTATGCGTAATCTTTGTTAACTCTTTTGTACCGTCTTTTCTGCCTAAAAAACTAGATCCGTTCTTACGGCAACTCCGCTCTACAATATCAAGAGGCTTTTGAAACATGAAAAAAGAGTCTTCTACTTCAACCACTCGCGTTACAATACGTTTTTCACCTAAAATAATCGGAAGTAAGGCCATAGTATTCTTGTTTACGACATAACTTTCAACATAGCGTTCTGCTTGTTCCCCCATCCTACACTCTCTCCTTCATCATTTTTTTACAATTTATAACAGCAGCTGCATGGATAATTGTAGCACTTAAAAAAACAAAACTGTTTACATTTTCAAATATTTTACATTTTCTTATAAAACTTTAAAGTTTCATAATATTCCTTCATATAAATATCTATATGAAATCTTCATATTTCTCTACCATAAAAGATGTATCGTTATAGAAAAATAAACTTTTTCCTTTTTGAAATATTTGTAACATAGAAAGTGTATGATTCGTTCAACATACATACTTTCATAAATTATGTATTCGATATGTATACTTACATTCATTTCATGCACCTTTTTTCGTATATTTCATATTGTAAACATGAAAAGGTGTGTGTAATTGTTGCTTTTAATTCATATAAAACAGCACTTATTAATCATTGAACTCCCCCACCTTCACTCCGTTTAGGGTAGGAAGGCTTCTCGGTTAAAATGATAAATATTCTACCTACAAATTTCATATTAAGGAGAATCATAAATGAATATAGTTTGGAATAGAATGCATACTCCTCATTTGATATATCACCCTGGATATAGCAGCTTTCCCGTTTCTTATACCTATCATATAAAACCGATTTACTTTCAATATTCTCCACCAGCTTCTACTTCTCACCATTACCCGCTACATCCAGTTTATCCGACACATTCCACACAGCATTCATATCCCGGTAATAACATATATAAAACTCCCTTTTTTAAACATTTTAATCATATAGTGAAGGCACAAACGTGGGAAAGTTAAGAAATTAGAAAGCAAATTTACTACGTTTCTATGTCCCATGTCTCGGGATATGAAACAAGAAGGCTAGCAGGAAATCAACAGAATTTCTCCCACACGAAGTATTTTTTATCCATATAAAAAAGAAGAAGCTGTCTCCAAAAGGTCATTCAAAACGACCTTTTGGGACAGCTTCTTTCTTATCACATACTATAAAATTATAGTTTTACAACGTTTTTAGCTTGAGGTCCGCGGTTGCCATCTTCGATTTCGAAGCTAACTTTTTCGCCTTCTTCTAAAGATTTGAAACCTTCAGTTGTGATTGCAGAGAAGTGAACGAATACGTCGTTTCCGCCTGGAACTTCGATGAAACCGAAACCTTTTTCATTGTTAAACCATTTTACTTGTCCTGTTACTGTCATAATTATTTCCTCCTAAGAAAATAGAAATTTTTTTAGTTTTCATACATAAAAAAAGAATCCACACATTATCAAATACGAAACATAAAACAGTTCTCACATACTTTTTCTCGTTCGTTTTCAGCACTTGATAATATATGGATTGCTTGATTTAGTTATTCAACTAGATTCATCATAGCATACTTAAAATAGAATGTACAATATTTTTCAGGAATATTTTTTCTAATTTTTGGTATCCCTCATGAATGAAACAATTATCATAAGTTTTACTTCATATAAAGTGAAACTTTCTTACTCCATCGCTGATAAACAACTTTCAGCCCTTAATATACATCAAAAATAAAAGCAGGTGCCCTTAAAGGACATCCGCTTTCACACTTATTTCGTAAACTGCGCCTCTTCTGTAGATCCTTTCAGCGCTGTTGTGGAAGATGTTCCGCCTGTAATCACTTGCGCTACTTCATCAAAGTAACCCGTTCCAACTTCACGTTGATGGCGCGTTGCAGAGTAACCGTGCTCTTCTGCCGCAAACTCTGCTTGTTGCAGTTCAGAATATGCTGCCATGCCGCGCTCTTTATAACCACGTGCGAGTTCAAACATACCGTAGTTTAGCGCATGGAATCCTGCTAGTGTTACGAATTGGAACTTGTATCCGTATGAAGCAATTTCTTTTTGGAAGGTTGCAATTGTTTTTTCATCTAGTTTTTGTTTCCAGTTAAAAGATGGTGAGCAGTTATATGCTAGTAATTTCCCTGGATATTTCTCATGAATCGCTTCTGCAAAACGCTTCGCATCTTCTAAATTCGGTTCAGATGTTTCACACCAAACAAGATCTGCATATGGCGCATACGCTAAACCGCGCGCAATTGCTTGATCAAGTCCTGCTTTTGTACGGTAGAAACCTTCTGGTGTTCTTTCGCCTGTAATAAATTCTTGATCAACTGGATCAATATCACTCGTAATTAAATCAGCAGCGTCTGCATCTGTTCTTGCTACAATAATTGTCGGCACACCCATTACATCCGCAGCAAGTCTAGCAGAAATTAAATTACGCACCGCTGTTTGCGTTGGTAGTAATACTTTTCCGCCTAAATGTCCGCATTTCTTTTCTGAAGATAACTGGTCTTCAAAGTGCACGCCGGATGCACCTGCCTCAATCATACCTTTCATTAATTCAAACACGTTTAATTGCCCGCCAAATCCCGCTTCAGCATCTGCCACGATCGGTACAAAATAATCTGTATCACCGCTACCTTCCATATGCTGAATTTGATCCGCACGTTGCAGCGTTTGATTAATCCGTTTTACAACAGCTGGTACACTGTTCGCTGGATATAAACTTTGGTCTGGATACATGTGCCCGGATAAATTGGCATCCGCTGCCACTTGCCAACCGCTTAAATAAATTGCTTTTAATCCTGCTTTCACCTGCTGCATCGCTTGGTTTCCTGTTAACGCACCGAGCGCATTAATATAGTCTTCTGTATGAAGCGATTGCCAAAGTTTCTCCGCCCCGCGGTGTGCTAATGTATGTTCAATATCAATTGACCCGCGAAGACGAATTACATCCTCAGCAGAATATGGACGCGTTACCCCTTTCCAACGTTCGTTTAACTCCCAGCTTTCTTGTAATTTTTGTACTCTTTCGTTTGTCATCTCTTCCATCCCCTTTTCTTTTTTATAAAATTTCATAACCCGGTAATGTTAAAAATGTTTCAAATTCATCATTACGCACCAAATTAGTAAAAAGCTTTGTTGCTTCTACGAATCTACCTTTCTCAAATGCCTCTTTGCCAATCTCCTGTTCTATTTTCGTTAGTTCTTCCGCCTTGAACTCTTCCACTAAAGCAAATGTAATCTTTCGTCCGTCATTTAGCTTTCCGCCTTCATGACGAATCCATTGCCACACTTGCGCCCTTGAAATTTCTGCCGTTGCTGCATCTTCCATTAAATTATAAATCGGTGCTGCCCCGCGGCCGCTTAACCAAGATGCAATATATTGAATACCGACGCTAATATTCATACGAAGCCCTTCTTCTGTAATCGTTCCCACTGGTACTTCTAACAAATCCTTTTCTGTTACATAAATTTCTTCACGTTTTCTAAAAATTTGATTCGGCGTTTTCATAACGTGATTAAACACTTCCATCGCAACCGGTACAAGTCCCGGATGGGCAACCCAAGTCCCATCATGGCCGTCTAAAGCCTCACGTTCTTTATCCATGCGAACCTTTTCAAAAGCAACCTCATTTGCTTCCGGATTATTTTTAATCGGAATTTGTGCTGCCATGCCGCCAATTGCTGGTGCATTCCGGCGATGGCACGTTTGAATTACTTTTAAAGAATACGCACGCATAAACGGAGCCGTCATCGTAACTTGCGCCCTATCTGGAAGTAGAAATTCATTATGATTACGAAAGCTTTTTAAGAAACTAAAAATATAATCCCATCGCCCGCAATTAAGCCCCGCTGAGTGATCACGGAGTTCATATAAAATTTCATCCATTTCAAAAGAAGCGTGGATTGTTTCTAATAACACTGTTGCTTTAATTGTTCCATTTGGAATCCCAATATATTTCTGCGCAAAAATAAACACATCATTCCACAATCGTGCTTCTAAATAGCTCTCCATTTTCGGTAAGTAAAAATATGGCCCGCTTCCTTTTTCTAATAACGTTTTTGCATTATGGAAAAAGTACAAACCAAAGTCAACAAGACTACCTGACATCTTTTCTCCATCAACTAGCATATGTTTTTCTTCTAAATGCCAGCCTCGGGGACGCACAATAAGGACAGCGGTTTTATCACCTAAACGATATTCCTTACCACTAGGATTCTTATATGAAATCGTTCCCTTCACTGCATCTCTTAAATTAATTTGACCATCCATCGCATTATGCCACGTTGGCGAATTAGAATCTTCAAAGTCTGCCATAAAGAGATGTGCACCCGAATTTAATGCATTAATCACCATCTTACGATCTACTGGACCTGTAATCTCCACACGACGATCTTCTAAATCTTTTGGAAGCGGAGCAATCGTCCAATCTCCAGCACGTATATGTGCTGTTTCTGGTAAAAAACTTGGAAACTCCCCTGCATCAATCCTTTTTTGTTTTTCCACACGTTTTTGTAACAACTCTTTACGGCGTGTATTAAAATTCTCATGCAGCTCTTTCAAAAAAGTGAGCGCTTCCGGTGTCAAAATTTCTCCATACGCCGGTAATACTTCTAGAGCGAGTGTAACCCGTGAAGTTTGCGTCGACATATTAGCATCTCCCTCTCCAACTGTTTTATAACAGATTTGATTTTATGTTTTATATTATATAACAAATTTTCGAAAAAGGAAGATTTTTTTGAAAATTTATCCTTTTTTCCATAACATCCATCTATTCAAAACCGGCACTTTTCTTACTAGTAAATGAGGTATCATCTTATTTTGCGGCATATTTAAAGCTCTCATCTGTTACCCTTTACTAAAACAAAACGAGCGTGATTGTTATATAACAATCACGCTCGTTTTGTTGATTATGCTTTACTTTCACTTTCTTCTAATACTACTGTCTTTGTTTTGGATTTTTGAAAAGTAAGTACCATTCCAGCAAAAATGAGGATAATCCCTACTGTCTGCATAATAGTTGGACGAAATCCTGTAAATACTGTGTCTAATAGAATTGCTACACCCGGATCCAAAAAGACTAATACAGAAATGAGTCTTGTTGGTAAATCTCGTAAGCTATCAAAGAATAAATAGTAAACAAAACCAGTATGGATCAGTCCTGTTGCGGTAATCGCAATCCAGTTACTCTCTGTTAACCCTTGAAACGCTCCAAAGTCTACAAATGGTAGTAATAGAAATATCCCTAAAAAAGTTTGTAAAAATGTCATCGCATACGCACTGGTTTGTTTAATCCCTTTCCCTAACAAGGTGGTAAATGCATAAAATAATGCCGCAAGAAGTGCCCAAACCATCCCTGAAGACATCAGCTTTTCTATAGATACACTTCCATCTATACCCGCGACTAACACAGTGCCTACAAAACAAATCAAAATTGAAATAATAGACAGTACTGTTAATCTTTCCTTAAACACAACACTCCCAATCATTAATACGATAATGGGCGCAAGATGATATACAGAAATGGCAATCGTCACTGACATAACTTCAAAAGCTTTAAATAAGAATACCCAGTTAAAAACAAGAAATACACCGCAAGCTAGTATTTGCAGCACTTCTTTTTTATTCCACTTTTCTTCTTTAAATTGACCTGTCGCAATCCAGCATAATGTTAAGAAGATCGTGGCACAAATGCAACGAACAAACACCAATTCAAATGAAGGTAAATTTGTTTTCACTGAGAAAAATCCGATGGAACCGAAAATAGACATTGATACTATCATTTTTATTGCTGGTAATGATTTTGTTTGAAATAGTACATTTGTAGCACTTTTTTGAAACAATAAAAACAACCCCCATTAATCTGAAACACACATTCACATGCGGAATTTCATAATCTTCTAAATTTTAAACCTACACGTAAGTCGTTTCTTATGAAGTAGCATTGACAATACGTATTCCTCTTACCATATACAATATCATTTTGCCAAATATAGCAACAATGGAAATACTCGTTTTCCCTGTTATAGCCACCTTTATATTTTACCATATTTTACATGAAGATACTTTTTTCTAACAATCTATTTTGATTTTCTAATATATACATTACGGTCCTGCAAACAAAAAAGTTCTTTTCTCTATTATTTCGTGCAGCATAAGGCGTCTACAGCACATGGACAGAGCCTGTTGTAGATTTAGAATTGACATGAAGTTAGATTAAAGTTAAACTGTCAGTAACACATTACTGTTAATGACAGTATAATGTTATTAACAGTGTATTGCTGTTATGATAACAAAACTATTTTTAACATTTCATTAAGGAGGTTAGATGTTTTATGAAACACACAGGAAGACATACAGGTGCATTTCTTTTGCTGTTTTTAACAGAGGGAGATAGTTATGGAGGGAAACTTCTGCAGAAATGTGAGGAAGAGCTTCCCATCAATCCAATTGATAGTGCCATCATATATCGTACACTCAAAAAATTAGAGGTAGAAGGTGCTGTTGAGTCTTATTTGGATACATCTGATCAAGATAAGCCGATAAAAATGTACAAAATTACTACAGTTGGAAAAGAAAAATTAGACGATTTTCAAATAGATATTGAAGAAAAAATTAAAAACTTATCATTTTTCTTAGACAAATATAAAGACTGGAAAGAATCGAATCATGATTAATGGCGCTCTCCTTTACTCTTTAGCCATTATTCTTGTCAGTATTTCTTTTGTAAAGGATCGAAGTAAAACAAAAGAGGCTCTATTAAAGTCATGGAAAATGTTTCGTAATCTAATACCTTCCATGCTATCAATTATGCTTTTCGTTGGACTATCACTATCTATATTAACACCTTCCTTCATTTCTTCTATCATTGGAGAAAAATCTGGGTTCATCGGTATTATTTATTCAGCAATAATTGGCTCCGTTGCACTCATTCCAAGCTTTATTGTGTTTCCTCTTGGAAATACATTAGTCCAAAATGGTGCGGGACTTCCTCAAGTTGCGGCATTAATGTCTACATTAATGTCAGTAGGAATCACAACTTTACCGATGGAACAAAAAATATTTGGACGAAGTTTTGCTTATTCTCGTAATGCATCTGCATTGTTAATGTCTCTCCTATTCTCGTATATTATTTGGGTGGTGATGGGATGAATGAATTAAGAAGATATCGTTTCTTTTTCATTTTACTACTCGGGCTCACTATATTAACTTTTATAAACCAATCGCTCGGGTGGAGTGCATTTCAATTAACAGGAAAAAGCATTTTAGATATGCTGTTCCTACTTCCTCCTGTCTTAATATTCGTAGGGTTGCTTGACCAGTGGGTGAAGAAAGAAACATTAATTAAATATATGGGAAAAAAGTCTGGTATCTATGGTATCTTGTTTTCCCTATTATTAGGAGGAATTGCAGCTGGTCCCCTCTATGTTGCTTTTCCAATCGCAGCACTTTTATTAAAAAAAGGAGCGAGCATACGATACATTGTATTTTTTCTAGGAGTTTGGACAACTGCAAAGTTACCAGTTATGGTGTATGAATTTGCTTCATTTGGGGCTAAATTTACACTCATTCACATTTGTTTTGGTCTATTATTTTTCTATTTAATGGGGATTATTTATGAGAAGTTCTATGACCAACGAAAACTGTTAAAGTATGATATAACGAAAGAAATATAGATCTCGAGAAATGATTTTTTAAACCTCTCAATCCTAGCCCTTTTTGAGTTTGATCAAAAAAACTTCATAAACTAGCGTTGTAAGATAAGTAAAAAAATCCATTTTGAAAAAATATATTTCATTACAAGTCAATACATTTTATGAATATATTAGCAATAGAGATTATTTATAAAATATTGCCATTATATAAGGAGCTAAAGAAGGATAGATAAAGGAAAAATAGTTATGCTTTATCTATCCTTTTTGTACCATATATGAACTCTCTTTCTGTAACCTTATAAAAAAGCGCGATTATTTCGAATAAAAATTAGCTATCCGTTTTCCATATTCTACAAGGTAAAGATAGTCAGTTTTTTTCGTAAATTAAATAATTATTTTAGCGTCTTTATTACAAACAAAATAAAAATCAACATACTAACAAACCCAAATACAGCACAAACAATAAATAACATTTGATATCCCATGAGTTGTGAAACAAATCCTAGAATAATAGATCCTAAACCAATCCCTAAATCAAAAGCAGTAAAGAATGTAGCGTTCGCTACGCCTCTTTTCTCTGGTGGAGCTAATCGTATCGTTGCTACTTGAAGGGCAGGTTGTGCTGATCCGAATCCAATTCCGTACAAAATAGCTGCAATAACTAGTCCAACAATTCCTTTTGTCAATGTTAGGACTAATAAAGCGATAATCATTGTAACAAGCGCAGGAACAATAATGATCCCTTCTCCATGTTTATCGGATATCTTCCCTGCAAGCGGTCTAATTATTATAAGCGTGATGGCATAAACTAAGAAAAAAGTACCAGCATTAACTTGAATTTTTGTCGCAAACAATGGTAAAAATGTCGTAATGCCACCAAAAGTAAGGGATAGGAAAAATGTAACAATAGCGATTGGTAAAACTGTTTTTTCAAAAAATGATATTGGTTTTTTTGATGTATATTGAACTGCTGGAATTTTTGTACCAAATGCAAGTATAAATGCAATAATTGCTAATGCTGTGCATAGAAGAAATAGATAATGAAATGAAAATGATTTTGCTACCCAAAGGCCTACTATTGGTCCTAAAGCCATACCTAAAGTCATTGCAAGCCCATACCATCCCATTCCTTCTCCACGACGAGATTGTGGAATAACATCAGTTACAGCCGTTCCTATCGAAGTTGTAGCAATCGCCCAGCTGATTCCATGAAAGATACGTAATACCACTAAAAATATAATTCCTGTTACCCAATCATAAAAATACATTGTAATCGCGAAAAATAGTAGTCCACTTATTATAAATACTCTTCGACCATATCGATCCATTAATCCTCCAACAATAGGACGTAAAATGACTGCCGATATTGTAAACACTCCAATAATGAATCCAACTTGAGATTCGCTTCCACCTAATTGTTTAATAAACATAGGTAGTGTTGGCATTAGTAAATAAAAACCACTAAATAGTAATAATGCTGTAATTGTCAGCATTATATAGTTCTTTGTCCATAAACGTTCCATTATCATGTAATCCTGCTTTCTATCGTTTAATATGTTAAGAATGCTCTTACTGCCCAAAAATAACGAGATATGCGAATAAAAAAGCAGTATCACCGCTATAAAAGTGTTGATACTGCTATTACGCGACAAATGTTTTGTTAATTAGAACATACTTGCTACTTTAACTGCCTTTTCAAGCCCTGCAGCAATAATTTCTTCTGCCTTATCAGGGAACTGATTGTGACCTTCAATCACTATTTTCTCTACATCTGTTACACCGAAGAAGCCCATCATACTTGCTACATATTTAACAGCCATTTCTACTTCAGCTTTTGGTCCTTCAGAATATAGACCGCCACTTGCGTTTAATAATGCAATTTTCTTATTTCCAAGGAGACCTACTGGACCTTCTGGCGTATACTTAAATGTTTTACCAGCACGGTTTAAGTAATCGATATATGTGTGTAGTACAGCTGGGATTGTCAGATTCCATAATGGGAAACCAAATACTACTTTATCAGCTGCAAGGAATTGATTTAAATATTTATCAGCAACAGCTACTGCTTTTGCTTCTTCTGCTGTTAAATCAAGCCCTCTACTAGCCTTAAATGTACCGTTGATCATATCTACTCCTACATATGGCAACTCTTCATTGTATAAATCAAGCTCTACCACTGTATCATTTGGATGTGATTCTTTATAACTTGCTAAAAAAGCCTCATATAATCTCACACTAACCGCTTGATCTGCTGGGCGGTTGTTTGCTTTTACAAATAAAACTGTTGTCATTCTCTTTTCCTCCTGTTACTCACTCTTACGTTGTTATATATTCACTAAAAACGGCGTTATATTGCCTTTACAATACCTTTTTAAAACTATACTCCATTTCTCCACCTAACGCTTCAGCTGTATCGCCAGTTTCTCTGAAATCATGTGTATAAATTTCTTCAAACGGCTCAAAATTTACTTGTTTATAAAATTCATAACAAGGGAATCCATCATGTGCACCTTCAATATGGACAATGCCATCTTTTTTGACCTGTACGGTTAATAAGTAGTCAACGGGAGGTGCATATACATTTAATGGGTTGCTAGCACTCGCACTCATTTGAAATTTGACGTCATCAGAATTCCATACAATATCAGTGCACAAAATATTTTCTGTACTAGCTTTTCCTGTTCTTTTATGAACAGAACCATCTAAAGTTGTAACTCTTTCTGTGGTTATACCCGTATTCCCATATGTGAAAATTTCTTTTTTGTAAAAATCTACAACTACTTCTTGTTCAATTCTGGAACGCATAGCGTTTACAGCATATGGTGTAAATTCACGTGAGTCACCTTCGAATTGGATTACGTTTCTTGTTTGAATGTCCTTCTTAGGTTTAGTCCAAGACATTGGAATAAATACGCTTGCTCTAATTTTAACGATACTAGTCATGAGACACACCTCTTTAATTCTAATTTTATTTTGGGTAATTCATAACATTTAACCACCTATAAAACAGGTCGCAATTTCTTTCGCATAATCAATTGCTTTTCTTTTAGTTTAAATAGCGATACTCTTCTGATTCATAGTTATATCTATATCGTCGTTTTAAAACTGTATTCCATTTCTCCAGCTAGCGCTGCTGGAGTGTCACCAGTTTCTCTGAAATCATGTGTATATATGATTTCAAATGGACCAAAATCTGTTTGTTTATAAAATTCATAGCAAGGGAACCCATCATGGGAACCTTCAATATGCATAGCACCACTTTTATTAACACGTATTGTTAACATATAATCAGCCGCAGGTGCTGCTGTATTTAAGGGATTGCTGGCACTTGCTCTCATTTCAAAAGAAACTTCATCAGCGCCCCACAAAACATTCGTACACACAATGTTTTGTGTATCTGTTTTTCCTTTTTTATGTTCAATAGAACCATCTGGATTTGTAATTTTTACAGTTGTGATACAAGCATCTGCAAATGTGAAAATCTCTTTTTTATAAAAATCAATAATCACTTCTTGCTCTAATCTTGACCGCATAGTGTTTACAGCATATGGTGTAAATTCACGTGCATCACCAGTGTATTCTAATATCCTTCCTGTTGCAGGATCTTTAATAGGTTCCAACCAAGCATACGGAGCAAATACACTTCCTCTAATTTTAACGATATTAGCCATGAGAAACCTCCATAATTTATTAATTTTTGTTTCGGTAAATTCTATTCCTTTCAAATTTAAAATATAGTCAATTTGATTGACTATATTTTAAATAGTACAATAGGATTTAAGTATAGTCAACCTAATTGACTTTATTTAAGGAGGTTTTATGTATGAATCATCAAGTATTTAGCGAATTAGATCTTACATCACTTTTATCATTATCTTTTAGTGCATCCATTAATGAATTACATGACAAATTAAATGAATTGGGATTTGGAGATATTAGACCTGTACACGGTTTTATGTTTAAATGTATCACTCCTAATGGAGCAACAGGTATAGAACTAGCCGAATATTTAGGAATTACGAAGCAAGCTGTGAGCAAAATGGTGGATTATCTTGAAAAAAGTGGTTATGTAATGCGTAAAACTCATCCCACTGATAAGAGGGGGAAAATTATTGTTTTGACCGAACGAGGTTGGTTAGTAGTGAAAGCAAAAGAGGAAATACTAACCGATATTGAGAGGCGCTGGATTGAAAACATAGGTGCTGAACGAATGCAAATGCTCAAAGAAGATTTAACAAAATTAGTTTATGAAATAAATGAAAGTAAATTATCATCGAGGTTAAGACCTGTTTGGTAAATATTGATTTTAAATGCTTCATGTACTATCACTTATCTTTAATATTATATAGTAAATTAAAATGGATTCTTTTTCAGCAGATTTAAGTTTAAATTTTATAAAGGAGCAGCGTCCCCGCTGCTCCTCATTTTCTTTCTTTCTCATACTGTTCAAACGCATGAATTCTTTCAAAAATTGGCGGATGTGTATACAAGAAAAACTTCACTAACGCCGGTGGATTCACTTGACTTAAACTTGTTTTCGATAAATACTGGAACGTCTTCACACCGGCCTTTCCATCCTTTGTCATATCTAAAGCATACTGATCTGCCGCCCGTTCTTCTATACGTGATACATAGTTTGATAGTGGGCTTACTGCAAAAGATAACACAGAGGAAATAAGAAAAAATAATGGGATAATCGATAAACACGCCATCCTTGATAGGCGCAATGTATCACCCCATTTTCTGAGGCACATATTGATAATACGGCTAATTAAATACATCCCTACAAACGTCAACACAATATAACTCGCCACACCCCAATATATATGTTTCATCACGTAATGTCCCATTTCATGCGCCATAATAAATAAAATCTCTTTATCTTTTAACTGCTGGAGCGTTGTATTCCACAGTACAATTCGAGAATTCAATCCAATGCCTGTTACATATGCGTTTAACGCGTTCGTTTTTTCAGACATGTTCACTTCATATACATGATTGGCTGGAATGTCTGCCTGATCAGCGAGTGATAAAATTTTCTCCTCTAACTCTTTATTTTGTAATGTGGAAAAATCATTGTATAACGGATCAATTACAACGGGCTGTACAAATGTTAAAAAAATTGTAAATGGTACAGATAACGCCCATCCCGCTAACCACCACCGCTTCGGAAATTTATGAATCAGCCCTAAAAGGACAGAGACGACGAGAAACATCATAATATAATTTACCCAAAAATCAATCACATGATCTTTTATCCAGCTCGCTGTGGATTGCGTTGAAATACCGTAATCAATTGAGATTTGATGCCCCATCCATTGCAGAGGTAATGCAAGAGCGGTTGTAAGCAATGATAAATAAAAGAGATAGATAGCAACTTGAATAACTCGTACTTTCGTCGTTTCTTTTGACCATTTTTCAAAGCGATTTGATATACCTAAAACAAGGACGAACAATAAAATAATCCATTCAAGGGGCGTTGCTAAAAAAAAGAGTAAATTTTTCACACGCGAATAATCTTGACTTAATGTAAGTTCCTTTGCGTCCATAAATGTCTGTGGATCAGCACTCGTTCCTTTATACATATCTGGAATAATTTCATGATTCCATCCAAATAAATACCAATATATAAATAATGCAAAACCAACGTACAAAAAAAGTGACCACTTCACAACCTTCTTCACGGTATCTCCTCCTCTATGCTGCCTGTCTCTTATTATTGTAAGTTCGTTCCTTCTAAAATAGAACAAGCTAATACGTCGAATTGTCATGCAATTTTCAATCCCTCCTCATAAATTTTCGGATTTTTCTTATAAAATAAAACTGGAAGGGAGAGGGAAAAATGAAAAAAATTTATATTACGTTTACATTAAGTTTAGTCATCGTAATCGGAATTGGAATTTACTATTTTACAGATTATCGTAAAGCTTCTGCTGAAATACCAAGTGGAATCGTTATGGAGGATGTAAATGGTACAACGCTATCTTTTGATCAATTACCAAAAAAGCTTAAACTTGTAGAATTTATATACACAAAATGCCCTGATATTTGTCCTGTTACTACATACAAAATGAAACATTTACGAGACGAATTAGAGAAAGAGAAACTGTTTGGAACAAAGGTTGAATTTATAACAATTACCATTGATCCTAAGTTCGACACAAAAGAAGTATTAACTACATATTCCAATACATTTGAAATGAAAAAAACAAAAGGATGGCACTTACTACGTGGTGATGAAGATGAAACAAAAAAACTAGCAGACACATTTAACTTTCAGTACCGCGATCCCGGAAGCGGACTCTATATTCATACTTCTAACTCCTATCTACTCGATGAAAATGATCGTTTAATTGAAGTGTTTGGTATGGGAGAACGTGGGTTTAACAGTAACAAAGTACTTGAGAAAATTAAAAATGCATTATAAAACCTCTTCATCATTCGAAGAGGTTTTTCACACATATTATTCTATATAAACTATGCTGCAAAAATTAAATACTATCTCTCTGTATGTTTCTTCGGCTCATATGTTGGAATAAGAAATGCACTCCCAATCCAACAAATAAGGCCGAAACCACTTAGATATTTCCCATATCCATAATCGTTTACATACACTTTCCCTACAATAATTAAGATAAATCCAAGTAAAACAACTGCATAGCCAACTTGTTTTTTCGACAACATAACTCAACATCCTTATTGAAAAATATTAATGAAAAAATTTAAGTCCCGAAAAGAAATGGAGCTATATTTCATAATTCCTTGTACAGCTAGAAGTATTATAAGACCAAGCACGCATATATAATTAATTCCATCTTCACTTCTTTTCTCAACTACAATTCCGCCCCCAATGCATAGTAGGCCTAGAAGATGAAGTGCTAAATAGACAAAAAAGTATGCTTCCTCCCAGCGAAACCCTACATTCACTGTCGTAATCACAATTAAACTCACCATGATCACATAAAACAATTTATTTGATCGAATCGTTTCATTCATAGAATCATATTCATTCCTTTCTATATAAATCTTGTTTGATTTTCCAGCATATAAATCACTCCTATGCATGGACGGATGCTCTCTCCGTTCTAAGAAAGGAGGCATCACCTTTTCAATTCTTTATATTCTGATTATTTAACGGATAATACGTTTCCTATAACTCTCTCATTTTATTCGTATATACTACCGGCACCTCTTTATTTATATAACGGCGATTCATGAACAAAAAGATGAGTACAAAATTTAATCCAATGATAAAAATAATAAGTCCTGTAAAAAATGGAGTTTGATTAGAAAAATCCGCAAAGCTTATCATTTCTTCCTTGCTGAACATAAAAGATGTAATAAGTACAATTGCATTATTTAACATATGAATACTAATCGGCATCAGTAAGCTTTTCGTACGAATGTATACAATTGATAGTACAATACTAAATATAACCGCACTGAGGAAATCAATGTGAAAACATCCGAAAAGAATCGCTACAATAACCATCGCTTTTCCCGTTCCCCATTTCGCCGCAAAGCGCTGAAATAGAAATCCCCTAAATATAAATTCACATACAATAGGAGCTACTAGTACGATTATGATAAATTGATAAATGTATCCCCCCGCACTCCCTATAATCGGTTCATGTAATATATTTATAATATAATCTGGTGTAATCCATACAAAGCTATACATATACAATACAAGATATCCATAACTAAAAAGGCATAGCATTCCCGTAATCATTAAAACTTGTAAAAGATTAAAT
Source organism: Bacillus sp. UNC437CL72CviS29 (assembly GCF_000482345.1). Lineage (NCBI taxonomy): Bacteria > Bacillati > Bacillota > Bacilli > Caryophanales > Bacillaceae > Bacillus > Bacillus sp. UNC437CL72CviS29. The sequence goes on from NZ_AXVB01000004.1 coordinate 116,295, forward strand.
GATTCTCTTCTATTCACAAATAAAGTAAATGGAACACGATGGCGCTTACATTGACAGCATAGCCAAAGTGATGGAATGATGTAGAGTACAAGTATGCTTACAAAAGAAGAAATTGATATATGAAATGTATTCTCTAGCAATTGTTTACTAACACGTTCAATCAAAACAAGTAGTGTAAATACAATTAAAAAATATCTGGCTCGCATCGCACAAAACGGATTCACAACCCTCTCCTCCCCTATGTTACATTTATCATATCATTCGAATCTTATTTTTAAGCAAAGAAAACCTTAAATTTTCCTTAAAAATTCCATAACTTACAAGAAAATGTTATGATATTCGATGAAAATAGGGGGCGATTCAAATTGTATACTGCAAATATTTTACTTGTTGATGATGAAACGGCTATTTTACAACTATTAACTACTATTCTACAAAAAGAAGGATTTTCTCATATTACAACTGCTACATCTGCAGAAGAAGCTTTACTATTCGTAGAACAAAATCGTTATGATTTAATGATTCTAGACGTCATGCTTCCTGGACAATCTGGTTTTGACATTTGTCCAATCATTCGCCAAAAAACAGATTGCCCAATTTTCTTCCTAACAGCAAAATCATCTGATTTAGATAAAGTATCTGGCTTCTTATACGGAGCAGACGACTATATTACAAAACCATTCAATCCACTAGAAGTTGTCGCTCGTATGAAAGCGCAACTTCGAAGACACATGAAACAAATATCACAACCTACGAAAGAAACACACTTTATTTCATTTGGAAGATTTCAAGTCGATAAACATGCAGCCGAATTACAAGTAGACGGAAAGGTTGTTGAATGTTCAGCTCAGCTCTTTCAACTACTACTTTTTTTCTGTGAACATCCGAATTACGTATTTTCAAAAGAAGAAATATACGAAAAAGTATGGGGGGCACCCGCCTATAATGGAGATGACAACACAGTTATGGTTCATATTCGAAAACTACGTGAAAAAATTGAGCTTGATCCAAGTAACCCACAATACATAAAAACCGTTCGCGGACTTGGCTATAAATTCATCGCAAAGTAGGTACCAACTATGAATTTAAGTAGAAGGATTATTATCCAATTTATTATACAGCATATTTTCGTTTTGTTTACTTTACTAATTGCAGTCATCATTGCCTTTGGCTATTTAGTTTATCTTTTCAATACGAGCCTTTATGAACCAAACGTTCCCGAACTTGATAACTTCACTATTTCTCAAAACGTTTCTTCGGAAAACGGGCGTATAACATTAAGTTCTGAGGTAAAAGAAATGATTGAGAAAAAAAATGATTGGCTTCAAATTGTTGATGAAAGCGGAAAGGTACTGTATGACTTTAATTCTCCTGAAGATGTTCCTGGTTCTTATACGAAAACATCCCTAGTTGCTTATTTACAGCATGATATACAAAATCCTTACAAATTGACGTATTGGAACATTGAATTAGAGGAAAAAACAGCAATTATGATTTATGGCGGGAAGCTAAAAAGTAATACATTACTTCAAGAATTAAAACAAGAACACGGTTCACCATTATCAGCTGCATTTTCTTTAACAGAAAAAGAAAAGAAACGGCTTACCGCAGAAGGTGCTACGCTGCAAATATTTAACGCACAAGGAGAAGAGATTTTTGCTTATCCTGAAACAAAAAGAAAATCCTTTTCAGCCATTCAAGCTATACTTTCTGAAAAAGAGCCTTGGAATCACAAAGAAAATGTCTCAAGTTTGTATAATCCAGAGGACCAAACCTTATTTACCATAACAGTAAAGAATGAATATTACTATCCATCTGATATGAATGAAGATATATTCGCAAAAAAATTCTTAATGGGATTTGGCGTTATTATTTTAATTGCGTTTGTCTACTTAGTTATTCTTTCTATTTGGTACGGAAGAAAATTTGGTAAACCGTTATTACATACCATGCGCTGGCTCAAAAATATCGCTGGTGGAACATACGAAGAACCAGTCAGTAAAAAAGGAAAAACAGTCCGTTTTCGGCGCTCGGGTAAAGAAAAGTGGTCATTCCGTCTTTTTAAAGATGTGACAAATGCTCTAGAGCACCTTTCTATTACACTCAAAAAAAATGAGTCCATACGACAAGTTATTCAACAAACACGAGAGGAATGGATTACTGGTCTCACTCATGATTTAAAAACACCGCTCAGTTCTATTTACGGGTATTCTCTATTACTAGAATCGAAACAATATAAATGGGACGATAAAGACATTCAAGAGTTTGGACGTGTCATGCGAGAAAAATCTCAATATATGACAACATTAATTGACGACTTAAGCTTAACGTATCAATTAAAAAACAATGCGATTCCCACTCACCATGTCGAAGTTGAGATTAATCAATTTGTCCAAAAAGTCTTATTACAATTTATTAACAACCCGACACTTCAAAATCAAAACATAGAATTTGTTCCTAGCTCTAGTAACATTCATTATTCTATTGAAGAAAAATGGTTCCAGCGTATCATTGAGAACTTATTAGCAAATGCAGTCAAACATAATAATGAAACAACCAATGTCATTGTAAGTCTTGGACAGAACAAACACGCTTTCACACTTTCTATTTCTGATAATGGAAAAGGCATGGATGAACAAACGAAAGAACTTCTATTCGAAAGATATTACCGCGGTACAAATACGGAAGAAAATAATGCTGGAACAGGCCTTGGCTTAGCGATTACAAAACAACTTGTTCTCGCACATCACGGTACGATTTCTATTGAAAGTGAGCTTGGGAAAGGGACAACCATTAATATGGTATTTCCTTTCTCGCCTAATAACAAAAGAACTTCCTAGTCTAAAAGTCTAGGAAGTTCTTTTATATTTATTTAATACTGGTAAATGTTCTTTGAAGACTTACATCCTGAATCTAGTCAATAAGCCATAGATAAGTCGAAATATAGTTGTTCCTTCCGAACATATTTTAGAAACTAGGAGGGGATGAAGATTGCGTTTCTATAGAAGAATTAAATATTATACGTCATCTTCCTCTAATCGTTTTTTTTGTAAATAGTAAACAAAAGAAAAAGGAATGAGAAAACAAACAAAAACCACACTGCCTACAAGTAGGGCTTGACTGTTATTACTGTGATCTGGACCGAATTTTGCTAGGAGTGCTAAAGCAGTACCAACCAATGCAGAAAGAATTACAATTCGGTAATAAGGACGGGGCTTTTTCTGTTCATTTGCATTATCATACACATCAAGGGAAATTTTGAGATTCAGCCAACTTAAAACAACCACAGTAAGCATAAATACTAACCATAATGGATTATCTCTAGCCTCCATAACCCCTTCTGTAATCGCCTCATAAAGTAAAATGGCAAGTATCCCTATCGTTTGGACCATAAAGGCAATACGAATATTTTTCAAACTTTGCATTTGTAATCGTTCATCTTTAATTATCTTCATATATCTGCTCCTCCTCGCTAATCCAAAATATTTCATCCAACGTCTTATTCACTGCATAACAAATCTCCAAGCACAATTTTAGTGTAGGGTTATATGCACCTTTTTCAATCAAGCTAATGGTTTGCCGCGTGACGCCAACTTTCTGTGCCAGTTGTTGTTGCGTTAAGTCTACTTGGACACGAGCTATCTTTACTTTATTCCTCACCTATATTATCCCTCCTTAACCAAATTGTAACATATATATTACATAATTCAATATATATGTTACATAACAGGCGCTAAAATTATCGCTATGTAATTTTATAATACGATTAACCTTAAATCTCATACAAAAAAGTTTCCTAGAATCTAGGAAACTTTCTTCTCTTCTTATTGTTGTTTCTTCTGCACTGGCAGCCAAATCTCAACTTGCGCAAACTCACTCTTATCTTCATGGCTACGCTCATCATATAACTCGAACTCTGTAACGCCCGCATGTTCATAGCCTGAGTGGGGGAACCATTCTGAAAAAATACTCTTCCATGTTTGTTGGAGAGACGATACCATGTCTTTATGAGGTACTTTTGGTGTTGTAAATACAGCATATGTTGCTTCTGGGAACGTACGCTGCGCTAATTCATTTGATACCCCATCAAAACTTGTAACTTCCATTCCAATAATATAAGTGAAGTCCCCTGCTTCTAAATTAAAATCCGTGCACATTCCAAGCTCTACATACTGATCTGTATGTTTACGGTTTGTAATGTTACTTGCAAGATTGTTTTGTAAATAACGATCCCAGAATACCGGAATATCTTTAAGGTTTTTTCCTTCTTTATTAGACGTCTTCATCTCATATCCAGCTACATGAAACGCTGGTTTTTTTTCAATACGAAATTCCATTTGTATTCCCCCTAAATATGGATTGAACTTTCGCTGCTTCACATTTGCTTTATAATACATCGGTGTCTTAATCCCTTGCTTTCGGTAGCTACTTGGCGTCATCTGAAACAACTTTTTAAAGGCTCGAATGAACGTTTCATGAGATTGAAAGCCATGTTCTAATGCGATATCAAGGATTTTTTCTTCCGTATGTGAAAGCTGATAAGCTGCCCGGGCTAGCCTCCTCTTACGAACATACTCCATGACAGTATCGCCTACTAGCGCTTGGAATACGCGATGAAAATGATATTCCGAGAACCCTGCAATACGAGCCAAATTACTTAATGTTTGTTTTTCCATTACATTTACTTCAATGTAATCAATTGCTTTTTGAATTTGTGTTTCATAGCTTTCCATCTCTGTTCACCCACCTTATATGTATTATGATAAAAGAGAAGAGAATTCTTTTCTTGACGTTTCTTGCTTTTATTTTACAGAAATTTGTAACTTTTTCATATTACATTCGTTGTTATAAGTGAAGGGAGGAATATCCGTGAAAAAACAAATACTTGAGGAAATTTATAAACAGCATATGCATGACCTTTTTCGCTATCTTCTCTCCCTAACAGGACATTTCCACTCGGCAGAGGATTTGATGCAAGAAACCTTTTATCGGATGCTCGTCCACATTGACTATTACAAAGGTGAAGAAGTTAGGAATTGGTTATTTACAATCGCCTACCACGCCTTTATTGATTGGCACCGAAAAGAAGCAAAATATAAAACAACAACACTAGAAGATTTTCATTTACCTGATGTTCCAAGTACAGAAAATGCCTATTTCACAAAGTATGAAATTACAGAGTGGTTACAACGCCTCTCTTCCCTTCCTATCGTCAGGCGAAATATTCTCTTACTGCGAGATTACTATGGATTCTCCTATAAAGAAATCACCAAGATGACTAGACTTACACTAGCAAAAGTCAAAATTGAACTGCACCGTGGCCGAAAAGAAATACGATCAGCAAAGGAGTGATATCAATGACTTGCATGCAATACAAAGAGCTTTGGAAAAAATATGAACAAGATACGATTACAGCTGAAGAACAAGAAAAGCTAGAAAACCATATTGAGACTTGTACGATATGTGAAACCCATTTAGATAGACTGCTTACAGAAACAGAAAAGATAAAGAAAAAACTCCCGCCAGTCTCTAATATTCAAGTGCCTTTTCGAAAGATTAAATGGAAACATCGTTTGCAAACTCTTGCTTTTCTACTTGCAGTTTGTATGGTTCTATATATGATCGGCGGCGTCCTATCTTCAATCTATTTTCAAGTGAACAATGAACAAAAGCTAAAAGAAGTTAGGGACGTCCCTGCACTGGCACTAGAAGCAACAATCCCAAATAGCCGAGTTACCGGCGGAGGGACGAATGTAGAAGCCTTCTTTCGTACACACGGTAATATCCGCTTAGTCAAAACAGTTGGTAAAGGGGAGTTTAAACTTGGCACCGTCCAAATTGACAGTTTTCTTTCATCTGTAAAGGTAGAACAAACATGGGCTGACACAGCATATCAACAAAATCTCTTCTTTGTTCATCCAAAAACGAAAGAGATGACAAATTTCCAAGAAGATACAAAAAAAGTGTGGGAGACACTGCAAAAAATACCTGATGGAACCGTAGCAGAACTCGCTATTTCTTTTGATAAATCTTACACATTGCAAGAATTAGAACCTATTCTTTATAGTGTATTTGAGGCGCAAGAAATGCCACCAACTCCTGTATGGTACGCTTTAGATACAGGGTTAGAAGCAGCAAGTGACGACCGCCCTCGTATATCTAGTTTTGAAGCTTTCGGATTCCCAGAACATATACATTTTGGCAACCTTGAAACAAAACAGGTGAAAACAAAGGAAGAAGAGGTACTAGAAATGATGCGCGTTTTATCACAGCATGAAGAAATCGTAAAACAAGTTACCCAGCGTAGCAGTAAAGAATTAAACCTACAAAAACAATATCAATATGTGAAAAAACATGGTATCAAAGTTTACGGTATTGTCATTACTGGCCCATCGAAAGAATTATTAAAATTACAAAATTCTCCTCATGTTCGTGACGCTACTCTTGGAGATATTGAATTTTGGAATTGGTTTGACCGTCCAAGTGGTTCTCGTCACTAAAAATGAAACAACCATTCAAAGCTGAATGGTTGTTTCATTTTTATCTCAATTAAAATTCACATCGACCTGAATGACTTCCGACCGGCTTCCAAGTCTAAGCGGCGGACCCCAAAATCCGAATCCTGAAGAAACAATCGCATGAAATGTTTCCTTTTGTAAATATCCCCAGTCTAGTTCATACATTCTTCTCGTAATCAAATGATTCGGTGCCATTTGTCCTCTATGCGTATGGCCCGATAGTAATAAATCAACGCCAGATTCCGCTGCCTGTTTTAATTCAAACGGCTGATGATCCATCGCGATAACGGGAAGCGATTTATCTACAGTGCTCATTAGCGCTTCGAAACTTTGACGATCTCGCTCTGTTTTATCCCTTCTACCAACAAGATAAAAACTATCTTCAACTTTGATCACTTCATCTAACATGATATGGATATCAATTTTATCCATCTCTTGCAGAAACTCCGGAATTGCTCGTCCATAATATTCATGATTTCCAAGCACTCCATACACACCAAGAGGTGCCTGCATCTCTTTCATCACATGCCCCATGTTTTTCTTAATGAATTCTCCAGGATGATCATCGATAATATCTCCTGGTAACAAGATGATATCAGGCTTCATTTCATTTACATGGTGCACGAGTCTTTTCAAATGAGAAACACCTGACAACTTACCAAAATGCATATCAGAAGCCATTGCAATGCGAAGTGTTTTACGCTCCCTCGCTTCTTTTGGTATGTGAATCTCATACTTTCGAACAACCGGACTATACGCATTAAATGTTCCATAGCCAAAAATGAAAATAAACATACTAAGCGTAACAATCCCCGTCCACATAATGGCTGTATCTACCGGAACTGATAACTGCAGGATAAATACAGCTATATCAGCAAGTGGTAACAATATAAGAGCATATTGTATCACCGCAAACCAATAAGAACCAATCGTCCGTAAGAAAGGCATGAATTTGAAAACCTGGACAATTAAATACGCATACGAGAGCAACCCAACTACTGCAGCATAATACCCCCAAGATTCCCAACCAAACATGGTTTGAAGCCAAACCCATCCGTTCCATCCAATGTAAAACATCAGTAATGTATATATAAGAAAAATAGTAACTATATTGAAATATTGACTAATCTTCACAATATGCCTCCTTTTCTATTTCTTTTATTATAACCTGCAATCTTTTCATACTGTGAATCATATGTACTGCCAAGGATTATAAAAATAAAAAAGCACGAAACAATTTGTCTAGTGCTGCTTATTTCCCCATATTTAAGATTGCAATTGTACTTTTATCTTTGTCAACAACTAACATTTATTTAACAATAAAAATATAATTATAATAAATAAAAATTTATTGTAAAACGATAAATGATATGTTAAATTCAAATTTACAATAAATAAGTGAGGTGCTTTTTATGAAACAAGTATCAACGCTCTTTTTAAAGATCGCTGTTATGCTTATTGGAATTCCAATTCTTGCTTTATGTATATTTAGCTTACCTTGGTTAGCTAATAATCCAGTAAATCCAGATTATGCTCATATACTATATCCCGTTTTAATCATTATGTATGTATCAGTGCTACCATTTTTCATTGCATTGTATCAGGCGTTTCGACTTCTAATTTACATTGATAAGAGCAAAGCTTTCTCGGAATTATCTGTCCGAGCTTTAAAAAATATCAAATACTGTGCAATCACAATCAGTGTCTTGTATGCGGTAGGCATGCCATTCTTTTATTTCATAGCGGAGATAGACGACGCTCCAGGTATCATATTAATTGGCTTAGTCGTTATTTTTGCTTCAATGGTAATTGCAGTGTTTGCTGCTGTTCTTCAAAAACTGTTAAAAGAAGCGATTGATATAAAATCAGAAAATGACTTAACGGTCTGAGGTGATGAACATGGCAATAATAATCAATATTGATGTGATGTTAGCTAAAAGGAAAATGAGCGTAACAGAGCTTTCAGAAAGGGTTGGAATAACAATGGCTAACCTTTCTATATTGAAAAATGGAAAGGCAAAAGCAATTAGATTTTCTACTTTAGAGGCTATTTGTAAAGCATTGGAATGCCAACCTGGAGACATTTTAGAATACAAAAATGACGAAGACAATCAAGATTAATAAAGTGAGGCACAAACTATGAGAGCTCTAAAACAACTCGTTCATTTTGGCTGGGAGCAGGCCCTATCGTGCTTGTTTCCTGTCGTTATTTTTGCCTCTTTGGCTTTTACACAAATCATGCCACTTCCCTTCCTACCACGGTATGACTGGCTGCTCATCATCTGTCTTCTGATGCAGTGGTGGATGGTGCATTCTGGGCTTGAAACACGTGATGAACTAAAGGTTATCACGTTGTTCCATCTTATTGGACTTGCTCTTGAACTTTTTAAGGTACATATGGGCTCCTGGTCTTATCCCGAGGCAGGCCATTTCAAAATTTTTGGAGTGCCTTTATATAGCGGATTCATGTATGCAAGTGTAGCGAGTTATCTTTGCCAGGCTTGGAGAAGATTGAAAGTTGAATTAGTTAAGTGGCCACCGTTTTTAGTAGTTGTCCCTCTTGCAACTGCGATTTATTTAAACTTTTTCATCCACCATTATTGGATTGACGTTCGTTGGTGGTTATCTGGACTTGTAATCATCGTTTTTTGGCAATCATGGGTCACATACGAAGTTGATGGAACTCGTTATCGTATGCCAATCGCACTTTCTTTTGTGCTCATCGGATTTTTTATATGGATAGCTGAAAATATCGCAACGTTCTTTGGAGCTTGGAAGTATCCAAACCAAACCGATGCATGGAATCTCGTTCATCTAGGAAAGGTGAGTTCATGGCTTTTATTAGTGATTGTTAGCTTTCTTATAGTAGCGACGTTAAAGCAAGTTAAGGAAAAAAACTCCACCCAGGTAGATACTAGTCAATTTTTATAACAGATAAGAACTCTCTTAAAAAAATCATATCCCTAGGACTTTTTATTGTACAAAATTCCGAATCAGATACATTGGAAAAAGCCTTGGATAATATTGCAGAAATACATGTATTAAATTAGCTTGTAAAACTATTCATTTAAACTATAAGGGGCTAATATTCAACAAAAAATACCGTAGTATGATTAAACAATTTCATACAAATTCCATCTACATTTAAAACTATAGAATCCATTTTGATTGTTTTTTTCAAAATGGATTCTTTGAGTTCTCCGTAACATGCAGGTTTCTGCTTTATTTTTGATCAAACTTTAGTCCGGGAGCTACCGCATGTTAATTAAAAAACATTATACATTTAACGCCTTTTCCCTCAGCGCTCTTCTCAAGAGTTTACCTGTCGTATTCTTCGGCAACTCTTCCAAAAACTCTATACTCTTTGGCACCTTATATTTTGCAAGATGTAAAGAACAGTAATGCGTTAACTCTTCTTCTGTTACCGCACCATTCTTCAGAACAACATAGGCGCGCACTGCTTCTCCTAAGTTTTCATCTGGAACACCAATTGCGACAACTTCTGCAACTGCTTCGTGCTGGTATAATACTTCCTCTACTTCACGAGGATATACGTTATAACCACCTACAAGGACAATATCCTTTTTACGATCAACAATATAGATGTAGCCTTCGTCATCCATTCTTGCTAAGTCCCCTGTATACAGCCATCCATCACGAAGCGTTGCCGCTGTATCTTCTGGTGCATTATAATATCCCTTCATCACATTTGGACCGCGGACAATTAATTCCCCAACTTCATCCACAGGCACTTCTTCTCCAAGCTCATTGACAATTTTATTTTCTACATGCCAAATATTCGTTCCAATTGAACCTGGTTTACGCGGACGATCTAGCGGATTAAAACAAGTAACTGGTGAAGCCTCTGATAATCCATATCCCTCTGAAACAATAACATTAAAGCGATTTTCAAAGTTTTTCAAAAGCGCAACAGGCATAGAAGCTCCACCCGAAATACAGAGACGAAGCGTCTTAACATCCTCTGCACTTGCTTCTTCATATAAATATAAATAATTGTACATCGTCGGTACTCCAGCAAAGATTGTTGGTTCATATGTACGACAAATACGAAATACTTCTTTCGGACTAAACTTCGGCAACATTAAAATCGTCGCACCGTTAACAATTGGAGCATTCACAGCTACCGTTAAACAAAATACATGGAACATTGGAAGCGCAGCAACAACGCGATCATCTGCAGTATATTGTAAATACGATGCTACATCGCTAGCATTACTATATAAATTTTTATGTGTTAACATAGCACCCTTTGGTTTTCCAGTTGTTCCTGAAGTGTACAAAATAACAGCTACATCTTCTTCATCTAGCTCCGGACCTTCATAGGATGGGTCACCGTTTCCTATAAGACTAGTAAACGTTTTCATTTTTTCGGTTTCTGTATGATTGAAATCTGTTGAGGTTTCACATATGATGATATGTTCAAGAGAAGGAAGTCTTGTTGTAAGAGATTGTATAACAGGTAGAAGGACGTCGAGTGTGATGATTGTTTTTACATCTCCATTTTGTAAAATATAATGCATTTCGTCTGCTGTATAAATTGGGTTAATTGGAATGACAGTTGCTCCGGCTTTCATCGTCCCATATAAACCAACTAAAAAATGCGGTGAATTACCAACAATTAATGCGACATTGTCCCCTTTTCCAATGCCCATTTTTGCTAAACTACTAGAAAACTTCGTGACCGTTTTGTTTAATTGGTCATACGAGACCGACTGATCCATAAATATATACGCCGGTTTCTCCCCTTTCTTTTTTGCTGTTTCAGCCAAAGATTGAACGAGATTCACATAAACCCCACCTTTATAAAATTTAGAAAATTTAAAAATTCTAAATACATTATATTAAAAGAAAATTAAACTAGCAAGTAAAATCCAAATACTTGCATATAAATGAGCATTCATTCATTTTTCAATGAGAGGCTCTATCCCTTGTTTTTATACGTTTTTTTGCAACAAAATAAAAAACAGTCATACGGATACTATGACTGTTTTTACGAGTTAAAAGAATAATGCTAAGAAATCTTCTTTTGTTATATTACCAAAGTAGCGTTTGACATCTACATCTTCTAACGCCTTAGCAAAAGCTTCTTTATCAAACTGTACTCCTATTAAACGCTCTTCAATATCATGAACATCTAGTGCGCCGAAGAAATCACCGTATACTTTACACTCTGTTACCGTTCCTTTTGTCACCTCTAAGCGAACATCAACTTGTCCAACTGGGAAACGGTGTGAATGTTGTAAGTTGAACTTAGGAGACTTTCCGTAGTTCCAATCCCAATTACGGTAGCGCTCTTCAGAAATTTTATAGATTTCTTTCCAATCTTCTTCTGTTAACTCATATGTTGGAATTTCTGTTTCCCCTTCAAAAATCGTCGCTAGAAGAAGTTGTTTAAACTCTTCTGTTGTCATCTTTTCATTTAAAAATTCCGTAATGTTCGCTACGCGGCTACGGATTGACTTAATTCCTTTTGATTGAATCTTGTCCATTTTTACTTTTAGTGCAGATACAACATGTTCAATTTCAGAATCAAATAGTAATGTACCGTGACTAAACATACGGCCTTTCGTTGAGAACTGCGCATTACCTGAGATTTTTCTACCTTCCGCTAAAATATCATTACGGCCACTAAGCTCTGCATTTACGCCTAATTTTCCAAGCGCTTTCGTAACAGGCTCTGTGAACTTTTTAAAGTTATGAAAACTATCCCCATCATCCTTCGTAATAAAACTGAAGTTTAAGTTTCCTAAATCATGATATACAGCGCCACCACCTGATAAGCGACGTACAACATGAATCCCTTTTTCTTTTACATAATCCGCATTAATTTCTTCTACTGTGTTTTGGTTTTTTCCAATAATAATGGAAGGTTCATTAATGTAGAACAAAAGGTACGTTTCATTAATATCTAAATTTTTCACGCAATATTCTTCAATCGCTAAGTTAATCGTAGGATCTGTAATCCCTTTATTATCAATAAATAACATCTAATCACCTCATGAGTTCCAAACGTAACCGCTATGCGCAAGCACAATAGAGCCACTGAAAATTTGTTTTGCTTCTTCTACTAAATCAGATGGGTTTCCTGTATGCGGCAAGTGAGTTAATAGGAGTTCCTTAACATTTGCATGTTTTGCAATATCCGCTACTTCTGTACTATTCATATGTCCTGCCTTAGCAGCTTCTTGATGTGCATACATATTACATTCACAAATAAATAAATCCGCATCTTTTGTAAATGGAATAAATTCAGGAATGTAACTGGAATCAGCACTATATACAACAACTTTATCCCCTACTGTAATCCGCATCGCATAGCAGATAACGGGATGAACTGTTTTTAAAAAGGAAATAGAAAATGGTCCAATCTGCACCGTTTCTTCCGGATTGTACACAATCCCTTTCGTATACGGTTCATGTGTTAAGGAAGAAAATCCTTGCACATCAAATCCATGTCCATAAATCGGTAATTGTGGTAATTGCCCTTTTACCATGCTTGAAATTAATCTTGCATATTGCAACACTCCAATATCCGCAACATGATCGTGATGATAATGTGACAACAGAACTGCATCTATATCAGATGGTGTTATATATTTTTGAAGCTGTGCTAGTACACCACTGCCACAGTCAACAAGCAAACGAAAACCATCGTGTTCAAACAAATACCCCGACGTTGCTTCTCCCACTTCTGGAAAGCCACCCCAAAAGCCAACAACAGTCATTTTCATATGTATCCATCCTTTCTAAACCGCTAGAAATGCAGTATTCTTCCATCTATTGAGAAAGATTTTTACTTACACTCTACAGTTTTAACTATAATCCATTTCCTAAACTTTTTCATTATTTTTCACTTTGTTATAAAACAGTTGTTGACATTTGTTTTTTGTACTAATACAATGATACTAAGAAATGGAAATGGAGGGATTTACATGATCGATCAACCGATGGAATTTTTCAGAAATTTGCCAACAAAAACGTGTGCACATTGCGGAAAAGAAATTGATGAGCAACACGAAGCATATCATAATAAATGTGACGACTGCGTTCACGAAGAATAGTAGTTTCTAAACATAAGAAAAACCTAGCAGACATCGTCTACTAGGCTAGTAACATTGTATCCTTCGTCGTTGAACCTTTCACCAAGAGCTCTAGTTCAAACTCATACAATTCTTTTTTACGATAATTTTTCGTATGGATTTTATCCATCATTAAATCGACAACTTTATGGGCCATTTCATCAATTGGCTGTTCAATTGTCGTAATACCAGGCTCTGAAATCTGTGATAAAATTTGATTATCAAAGCCAACTACAGCTAAATCATCAGGAATGCTCCAGCCATGGCGTTTCGCTTCTGCGATAATTCCAGCTGCGACTTCATCGCCTCCTGCCAAAATAGCGGTAGGATTTTTTTTGTCCTTTAATACTTCATGGAACATTCTTTTTCCATCTTCCCAAGAGAAAGCGTTTTCAAGAAAATCGATCGCTTCTACTTCTTTGCTCTTCTCAGTGATTGCACGTAAAAAGCCCATTTTTCGCTGTTGGCTCACTACTTTCGTTTCATTTCCACGACAAAAAATAAGGTTGCGATAACCTTGTTCTAATACATGCTTCGCAGCGATATAAGCCCCTTGTGCATGATCAAATTTAACCGTTGGAATATTTGCTTCTTCAATGTACTCATTACATAACACGATTGGACCGTGTTGTAAGTATGGCTCCACATTCTCCCATGGATTCTCAAGTGAACATAAGATAATCCCATCAACTTGTTTTGTTGATAACAGTTGTAAGTATTCCATCTCTTTTTCCGGTAAGTATCTTGTTTGGCAAATAATCAGTTTATATTTATGTTCAGAAGCAGCAATTTCAATCGCTTCAATAAATCTACTGAAAAATGGATTTGTAATCCTTGGAACAAGCACCGCAATTGTTTCTGTTTTCTGTTTACGGAGCCTTCTTGCTGCAGAATTAGGAACGAATCCTAAATGCTTCATCGCCAATTGAACCCTCTTTTTCTTCTCATCTGACACATACGGATGGTTGTTAATCACCCGAGAAACCGTTGTTCTTGATAACCCCGCTAATTTCGCCACGTCCTCGATCGTTGACACGAAATTCTCCCCCTTTGTATGAAAACGTTTTCTTAACTAGATTATATAGTATATTATTGGAAACTGCAATATAAGTTCGCAGGATTTTACTATATTAATATTATTCATAGTAAAAAGTCTGTATTTGCAGGAGAAATAATTGTAGCTTTCGAACATTCCATTATAAAGATTATCATCAAATAAATAAGGAATGATACATAATGAATCGAACTGATCGTTTACTCGCTATTCTCATAGAGTTACAGAGAAAACAAATTGTCACGGCCAAAAGTTTAGCTGAAAAATTCGAGACATGTACGAGAACGATATACCGTGATATGCAATCCTTGAGTGCATCTGGCGTTCCCATCTTTTCAATGCCCGGACAAGGCTATTCTTTAATGGATGGGTATTTCTTGCCGCCTATTCAATTTAAACCAGAAGAAGCAGTAACGCTTTTATTAGGGAGCAATTATGTTGAGAATAATTTTGATTCTGCTTTTTCTACACATGCAAAGTCTGCTAAAGAAAAATTAGAATCCATTCTCCCTTCCGAACAACAAAAGAAGGTTAAGGAGTTAATCGGAACTTTCCGCTTCCTCTCCGGGACTTTCTCTCATCAAAAATTTGCTCAAGAACTACTCGAAAAACAGCTGATTCTCTTACAAGAAGCCATTCAAAAACAACAATGTGTTTCCTTTTCTTATCGCAAGCCTAATCAAAATGACAAAACGGCTCGCACCGTCAATCCTTATGGCTTAGTGAATATCTCAGGGATTTGGTACCTTGTCGCTCATTGCCTTCTTCGACAACAAATACGGCATTTTCGTTTAGACCGTATGAGTGATTTACAAGAAGAACATAAATTCTTTCAAAAACCAGAAGAATTCTATTTACCAGACTATGAGCCAAAAGATGATCGAACCGTTATCATTCATCTATTATTTCACCCTACTATCTCTCATAAAGTTATAGAGTCTCGTTATTTTTATATCGATACATACGAACATAAAAAGGATGGTCTTCATGTTTTCTTAAAAACAAGAGGTATAGATGAAGTATTTCCATGGGTGCTGAGCTGGGGAAGCCAAGTAAAAGTATTAGAACCTACTATTCTTTCTGAGAAAGTTCGAGAAGAGGCAAAAAAATTGCTGCAAATTTAATTTTTTCACTACTGACATAATGGTGTCAACATCAGTCATTTATAGTAGTCCTTAAGAATTAAATCTTATACAAGAAAAGGAGTTAACACGATGAACCCAAATGCCATTTTAGAGAAATTCGAAAGTATAGCCACGTACTACATCAACGAATTAGAAAAATACTCCCTTGAACAATTTAGAAAAAAGCCTTCTGAAGAAGAATGGTCACTCGGACAAATGTATAATCATTTACTTGCAGCTTCAAATATGCAATTAGATGCCATCGCAACATGTACAGCTGAATCTGCCACTTTAGATGGCAAAAAAACCGAAATGGGTGAGCAAGTATATAAGATGGGTGCTTTTCCTCCAATACAAATAAAAGTACCTAATCGTCCAGGGTATACACCGGCCAATCCAACAGATAAAGAAACGATTCAAAAAACACTGTTACAACTTATTGAAAAGATAAAAGAGCTTGAACCAAAACTCTCGTCGATTCCAAACAATCAAAAGGTAGAGCACCCGGGACTTGGGTATTTAAATGCTGTAGAATGGTTTCAATTGATTTATATGCATTTTGCACACCATCTTCGTCAGAAAGAAAGGCTGGAACAAAGTATTATTCTAAAATAAATCTCCCTATAAAATTTAAAAAAGCCTAGAGAATCACTCCCTAGGCTTCTATCGATTTCTCCTCTACTAAATTACGAAACTGCCGCTTATGCATCCAAGTCAACGAACCAATCGTGCCAAGTGACAACAGAACAATAAAGATCATTAATATACCTGCGCTTTGCCACATAAATCCGAAGTCTCCGCTTGACACAACTGCTTTAAATCCAGATACAGAGTACGTCAT
Organism: Bacillus sp. UNC437CL72CviS29; assembly: GCF_000482345.1. Taxonomy (NCBI): domain Bacteria; kingdom Bacillati; phylum Bacillota; class Bacilli; order Caryophanales; family Bacillaceae; genus Bacillus; species Bacillus sp. UNC437CL72CviS29. The sequence goes on from NZ_AXVB01000004.1 coordinate 132,932, forward strand.
TGGTAACCATGCATTAAATACTTGTAGTGGTTTTGGAATTAACTCAAGCGGGAATGTACCTGCACTTGTTGTTAATTGTAGAATTAATGTTAAAATCGCGATAAAACGTCCAGCATCGCTGAAAGTAGTTACTAAGAACTGAATTAAAGCGATAAACGATAGACTTGTAAGAATACTAAACAATACGAAATATGCCACACTTTGTACTTCAATACCTAATCCTAATAATAATACAGCATCTGCAACAAGCGCTTGAATTACGCCAACTGCAAGTAGTACACCGAACTTACTAATAAACCAGCTAAACCCTGACTTTGGTATACCAACTGTCTCACGTAATGGAAATACAATCGATAATAGAAGTGCCCCAACAAATAAACCAAGCGATAAGAAGTATGGTGTAAATCCTGTTCCGTAGTTTGGAACTTCTGCCATCTTCTCAGTTTGTACTTTCACTGGATCTGCAAACATATCGTATGTTTTATCAGTTCCTTTTATTTCCCCTGTTTTCTCAGCACCCTCGCCAAGTTTTTCAGCAAGTTCACCAGTTCCGTCATTTACTTTTACTAAACCGTCTGTTACTTTTCCGGAGCCGTCTGCTAGTTTGTTTACTCCGTCGATTAATTGGCCTGAGCCATCTAACATTTTATTTAGACCACCATTTAGCGTGTCTAAACCGTTTGTCACTTTATTTGAGCCTTCTGCCAACTTACCAATTCCACCAATCATTTCATTTGATTTTGTTGATAATTGAACTAGACCGTTTGTCACTTTATTTGAACCATCTGCTAGCTTACCAATTCCACCAATCATTTCATCTGATTTTGTTGCTAATTGAACTAGACCATTTGTCACTTTATTTGAACCGTCTGCTAGCTTATTTACACCTTGAATTAATTTTTCGGATCCTTTAGATAAGCTACCTGCACCAGATGTTGCTGTATCTAACTTCTCACCAAATTTATGGAAATTAGTTACGAATTTCATTTGATCTTGTTCTAATTGATTAATGCCATTCGCTAAATTCGTCAATTGATTTGTATCTGGTAGCTTCACTTGTAATCCACTTACTTTTTCCTTTAACTCGCTCGTTCCACCCGCAATGATGGCTGATTGCTTTTGAACTGCAGCCATGTTATTCGTAGCACTCTTCATAAGAGGCTGTAACTTATCTTGAGATTCTTTTGGTAAACTGTTAATCGCATTTTGTAAAGCAACTAAATCATCCATCGTTTCCTTCGATGCTTTAACATTCTCTTGTGATACTTGACTTAACCCTTCCACTTTTTGTGAAGCCGCACCCAATTCTGCAAGTTTTGGCTCTAAATCTTTCAAACTTGATATAGAGGCTTGCACCTTACTATTTAAAGTATGAATGCCATTTTGAATATCTTTTGCACCTGTCTCTAGTTCACTTTGTGCATTGGCAAGCCCAGTCATTCCCGTAGCCAAATCTGTTGTACCTTTTTGCAATGTAGCTGATTGATTTGCGAGTAAATGTAAACCATCTGTCACCTGATTTGATCCATCTACTAACTGACCAACTCCATTTTTCAATTCACCTGTTTTACTGTTTAACAGGTTCAAACCACCTGATACTTGACCTGATCCATCTACTAACTGACCAACTCCATTTTTCAATTCACCTGTTTTACTGTTTAATAAGTTTAAACCACTTGATACTTGACCTGATCCATCTAGCAAATTTCCAGATCCACCTACTAACTGACCAACTCCATTCTTCATCTCTCCAGACTTCCCTTGCAATGTATGCAAGCCGTCTGTTACCTTGCCAGATCCATCTTGCAGCTCCCCAGCACCATCGTGTAACTTATTCGCTCCATCCGATCCATCAGCAAATCCTTGTGAAACATCTTTTAGGGAATCAAACATTTTCTCTGCATACGTTTTGGTTAACGTATTAGATACTTCTCCTTTAATTTTTTCAATCGCAGTCCCGCCGATTTGTGAAGATAAGAAGTTTAAGCTTTCATTTGGTATATATTCTAAGTTTAATCGTCTTGGATTTTCTTTCAGCAGCGTTGTTGCATTGTCTGAGAAATTCTCTGGAATACGAACTAACATATAATATTTTCGATTTTCCATTCCCTCTTTTGCCGTTTTTTCACTCACAAACTCCCATTTAAAACTTTTATTATCCTTTAACTCGTCGACTAATCCTTTACCAACTTCAATTGATTTGCCGTCAAATACTGCACCTTTATCAAGATTAACTACTGCAACTGGCAAATCATCTAATTGATCATACGGGTCCCAAAACGCCCATAAAAACATACCAGCGTATAAAAGTGGTACAAATAAAACAGCTATAATAGGTATTAAAATTTTTTTACTTTTAATAATTTCCGTAAATTCCTTACCAAGTAACGTAAATCCTCTCATTGTTTCCCCTCCCTTTATTTATGACCGCAATGTTCAATTAGTCATTTTAAACCAAATAAAAAAGGCCATATTCTGCTATAAGTATTATCTAACCCCAACTTTTATCATCTTCTCTCTATACTATGCACTTTTTTATTTTAAATGACTATTTAAACCATTTGGTCAATGTAAACAGATTAAAAATTAACATTCAATACTTATGACTATTTCGTTCAATTAGTCATTTTCAACTATATTAAAAGGATTATCTTAATTTGACAATCCTTTTAATAAATAAAGTTCAAACAGTTCTGCGATTCGTTCTTTATCTAGTGGTTCATGATTTTTTTCCCAATCAAAAATAAGTGATACGTATAAGCGAAGCATAATAAACGCCGTAATTTCCGGGTCACATTCACTAATTTCGCCCTTTTCAATTGCAATTTCTAAGTAAGATTGAATAACTGATACAATTTCAGTCTCTACTTGTTGCATGCCGTCTTGTACTTCTTTCGTGCCCATATCTCGTTCTTCTTGAATGAGTTTAATCATCAATTGATGTTCTTTTCTGAATTCTAAAATACCATATAATGCTTTATGTACATTTTCAAAAAATGAAACGTCTGGACGAATTGCTTCTTTGGCTACCTGTCTCATTTCTGTAATTAAATTAGAAATAATTTCGCCAAACAATTCTTCTTTATTTTTGAAAAACGTATAAATCGTTCCCTTCCCAACATTCGCTAACTTTGCGACTTGGTCCATTGTTGTTGCTTTGTAGCCAAACGCTGAAAAAGACTTTGTTGCAGCTTCAATAATCGAATGCTTTCGATCTATTGCCACATCTTCACCTCCGAAATGACCATATGGATAATATAGTCAATTAGTACACACTTGATATTATCACAGTCTTCTCTCCTATACAAGGTCTCTTTTTAATTATTCCCCGCATCATTTTTTTTCTAATCAAATTTTTAACATATATCGAGTAATTGACGAGTCAAAAGGTACGGCTTGTCCAAAGCAAATTTACCTCATGAGTAAAGTGAAACTTTACTCATGAGGTAATTCCCCTACCGATTATTAGCCCTCATCCATCTGATTTTTACAGCCAATTCATGCGGGATACAGTTCGTTTTTCATACTAATCACATCCTATTTTAAATGATTAGTATGAGAATCAACAAGTTTAAAAGATGCTCAGCCCTCAAAAGTCAGAAGAATCAAGTAAATGTAGAATAACAAATTAATTTACATCGGAAGAGTGATTAACTTCCACTTTATTATTCCTTAAACTCATTATCGGAATCATGACTAAAATACCTATAATAAAAAAGATGGCAGAGAATTGATAAATGGTGAATAGAGAAAACTGCTCTTTTAATAGACCAGAAATACTCATACTAATTACCATAGTCCCTGTAAATAATGGTGTCAGAATTCCATTTACGCGGCCCACAAAATTTTCTTCGGTGTTGTTTAAAATGATTGTATTTATCCCAATAAGCAACCCGGGTGTGAATAAACCTATTATGAATTGAGTAATTAGGGTGACCCAGAACACTGTAGATGATCCTAACATAAAAATCCCTACAGTCATGATCGTCATTCCCACCATTATAATCTTTTGTGGCACGATTTTGCTTGAAAAAATCATGACAATAACTCCACCTATAATCATAGCTGCTCCATCAACAGCAAAAAGCCACTGTAGATATTCTTTATCTAAATGAAGCCTCTCAGTTATTAAAAAGATGGATAACGGTCTTATTAACCCTAAACCTAAGCCCGCAACCATAAAAACAAATCCTAAAGTCCTTAATATTTGATGAACCCAAACATATTTGAAGCCAACTTTCATGTCCATCCAAACTGAGGATTCCTGGTCAGTTATGGAAATGTTTTGATCTTTTGGTATGAACATCAATGTCATGGCAGACAATAAAAACATCATTCCCACTAATGCCATTGAAACATGGATACCAAACTGTTCAAATATAAATGTACCTAAAATCGGGCCGAATATCATGAAAGAAGATATTATAGTTTGAAATAATGACATTCCTTTCTGCATTTGTTCTTCACTCAAGTGCTTCTTAAACAACTTCATCGATAAAGGCTGTGAAAACTGAGATAGAGTCGCTGAAATGAAAGTAACAAAGAACACAACCTTCCAAGTAGTATAAATAAGGGTAATTAATATTAAAAACACTGATAATGCACTTAGAAGATCACACCATATCATCGTTCGCTTTGGTTTCCAACGATCTGCAAAGGCACCACCAATAAATGAGAATATAAATATCGGAAGGAATTCTGCAACCGATATAAGTGACACGGCAAATGCATCTCCATCAGTCACTGACACAACAAATAATAAAATAGCAAAATTCCTAATCCAAATACCTATTTGCATAAAACAACTAGCAATTAGAATGACCAGAATGAAACGATTTCTTAAAAGTGAAGTTGCAGACGAATTTGTTTTTTCTAATGGCATAAAGCACCTCTTAATTTTATTTACAAATTATTTGTTAACAACAGGTTAAGGTATAATTTCCTCACATAGAACACAATCATTTGAATGTTTCTTTTTAATATTCAGAAATTAATTGATGCATACCACTGGAAAATCACATACCTGAAATCCGCACGTTTTTTCGTAAAAACATATCCACTCCGCTTCTTCTCCGTTTTCTAAGAGGGAAAGAGGCACTTCTAAGTTTAAAACTTTATAAGGAATTTTAAATCTCGACAAACCAGGTGGCATTAAGTTTCCTTTTAATGCATTATTTATAATCGTCTCTAAGCTTATGCCACTATATTGAACCCATGATTCATTTTGAGGCATTGTACTTTGGCGATAAAATCGATTAACTCCATAAGAATGGTATATATCTTGAATAGAAGTAAAGATATCGTTAATGTTTTGATTCTTCACCCTCATAATACTCTCAGAATCTTTACATTTATACTCCGCAATCGTTACACCAACGTTTAAATGAATAGTATCAGATAATTGAGGTTTCCAGTTAGAATCACCAATTACATGATACCAATAATCTAAAACGATTGAATCCTGGCTTACAATTTGAATAGGTGCCCTTTTATAACCTAATCCTTTTAGTGACGCTAATCTATGATGTCCATCCAGAACGATGAATTTATCATCATACTTGATACAAGGAATAGTATGTTTTACGAAGCCACTATCTTTTATCCCCTCAGAAACTGTTTTGATTTTTTTTAAATCTACTTCTTCGTGTGGTATCAATTTATCAATATCAACTACAGCTAATTCAATCTTGTGATTATTACATAGAAATGAGTGTACATATTCAGATTCTCTCATTAAATTAACCATTATATTATTCCTCCTGTAATCAACATACTAATTTTTTGACGTTACTTCAGAATGAAATAACTTACTTTATTAAATCTTTCCAACAGATTTTTTTTGATATAAATGTATGTTTGATGCCTTCTGCATTTTTAACTGCTACTGATGCTACATAGTCCTTCATTGGCGAATAAGTAAAATAGTTAAAGTCTTCTGCAGTATTTTCATCTAATTGATACGGTACACGAAACGATAATGGTGACAGTGAAAATCCTAACCCTTTCGCTTTAACTAACGCCTCTTTTCTTGTCCACAAATGGAAAAACCTAATTAACTTCGTTTCATATGATGACCCTGCATTTATATACTTTATTTCATCTGGTACGAACACTTGAGGCATAACCTCTAAAAAATCGTATGTAATGTTTTCTACATCTACTCCTATTTGATCCATATAACCAATTACGCATATAACTAGTCCTTCAGTATGTGATAAGTTAAAATGTAACGATTCTTTTTCATTGTGCATACATTGTTTCTTTAAAAATAGTTTTCCATATTTATTTTTCATGATTTCAACTTCACTTATAGGTATATCTAATTCTTTGCTAATTAATTGTTTAATTAGTAAACGGCCTATAATAAATTCTATTTTTTTGTGGTCAACTTTATAATTTTTATATACTTTAAGTTCTTCATCACTTAATATTGATAAACTTTCTTCAAATTCTTCCAAAGACAAATTACTAGGTAAGTGAACTTCATAAATTAAAATCTCTCTTCTCATTTTCATTTACACTTCTACCTTTTTAATTATTTTAAGTTCATTTGATTATAACAACCTCTTTTAACATGATTCATATACCGTTGTAATCTATTTCCAAGACCAACCTTCTAATGTATGTTCGAAATTAAATCCTCTTTCTTTATCCCAATTAATGTTATTCAGGTGAACAAATGTCATATAGCCAGGCCACGCTTGCATAATATTATCTTGTGTTATCTTAGGAGTAGTTATCATATGATCAAAATTCATCCCTAAAATTCTAACATTTTTATTAACTGCTCCACTTTCGTATTTAGCTTCTAAATGAATATCTTTAGTATTCCATATACGTAATAAAATCTTATCTTCCAACAAACTTTTGGATAACTTCTCCTTGTCAATTAAAGTCTCATTTATAGTAATTGAGTCTAGTGCATCTCCATCTTCTATTAATAAAAACAGAGCATTATAATCATTGTTAGAAATAGTTAACTGCAATTTTGTTTGGCTAAGAGTTTTTCCATCCACTTTCAAATTTGATGACGAGAAGCTCTCTTTTATTGGTGAGAGTTTATACGTCTCCTCTACTCCAAAAAACATTGACTCTTTCACATCTCTACTGTTATTAAAGATCTTTTTTTGCCAATCATCTAATTCTGTCTGGTCAGTCATCCAATAGTTCCCACCATTAATATCTCTATATAGATACAATGAGCTAGGTCGAGGCTCTGCTGAACTAAACTCGGTAGTCAAAAGAACTTTAATCGACAAAATGATTAAGATGACTAAAGCTGATAGAGCTGAAATTGAAATGGTACTCCTATTAGATCGGTTATTAACCAAAAGATAAGTCACAAAAAGCACGGGCATAATAAATATAAATACTGGAGCAATTTTAGGAACTGCAATATAGATAACTCGGAATGTATACACAGTAAATAAAATTGGAATTAACGATATAGCTAAAAATATTAGACAACGTTTTATAGAACTAATTCCGGGAAGCAAATCTGAGATGAAGAATGGAACGGCGAAAAGAAAAATCGGCAGCACCAGTGTTGGAAATATGAAATGACTCACTACTGAACTGATAAATAAAACGATTAAAACACCCACGGAAAATACAGGAGTTTTTTTATTTACTTTGAGAACATACAAAGCAATTAACACAATTAGTAAAGCAAACACACCCAAGCTTATTGAAAATAAATCATTATTCAATGGAAGCAATCTCCAGGAATCAAATAAATACTGATTAAACCATTTAAAAACCTGTATGTACAATAAACCACTTCCAACTGTCAATCCAATCACAATAATTGGCATTAAAACATCTAACACTTTAATACTTTTATTTTTGTAGATAACAATTCCTAGAAATAGTAGTATTGATGCGATACATATTAAATTTATCCATTTCCCATAAAAAATCACAAAACCAGGGAGCAATGTCCATGAAAGCTGATCGACATCTTCATTTAAAGTCATTTCTCTATCTTTGAGTAGATTTATAAAGAGTTTTAAGTTTGAATACTGCATAAATGCTGTACTATGATCGATATTCTCAAATTCATCATTTATATTATGATAATTTCCAAACCCTTCAATGAACGCTAAATTAAATCCTATCTGAATGTCATTTTTGAAAACTGTAAAATCTGAATTAAAAGGTAAGAGTTTATAAGCTTCACTAAAAAAGGATGAAGTAACCGCAAAGTCTGATTGATGAGCGTACTCTTTTACAATCCCTATTGATTGATTTGTGGTTTCAAAAAGAAAAGGTATTCCACTACTCCCTCTCCCTTCCAGGTTGATAACGCTTTGAATATTATATTCAGCAAAATGATTTTCATAAAACGCTTTTGCTCCTAGAAGACCAATTTCTTCTCCGTCAGTAAATAAAAATAAAATATTATTGTTAGGAGTTTTTTCTTTTGATTGTTCAATAGCAGTTTGTAGCATATTCGCAACTGCTATTCCATTATCTCCGGCTCCGTTTGAAGATGGGACAGAATCATAATGTCCGACAATTAAAATTGAATTATCTGTTTTCCCCTTAATCGTTGCAAGAATATTAGAAGGTGTTCCAGTGTCCAGTGGCGGACCGAACTCCGAATGCTCAACGAAGGAATTTAATTCTGCGACCTTTATACCTTCGTCTTTTAACGTTTTCTTAATAAATTTTCTTGTTTCTTCGTTTCCCTTAGTTCCTATTGGGCGGACAAATTGTGTCATCTTATCAAGATATTGAAGAGCAGCTTTTTTCTCATATTCAGGATTTACAGGGGCTTTTCCAATATCTTTGGTCAAATGAAATACAGATCCCCAAATTAATAAAAGAATTAAGATAAACAAAATACTCATTATGCTTTTGTTTTTAAGGCTTTCCATAATAATTATCCTCTTAATTTTCAGTCTTTTTTTGGTTAAAGAGGAAATATGAATGTATCCATATCCCCTCTTTATGAAGTAAAATTCGTAGAATCAAAGTATATTAGACTAATAAACCTTTTTTACTACTTTTAATAATATTTAATAATAGGTTGATGTTGTCTTTCATGTAAGGTTCAAAGAACATATCAGAATGACTACCGAATCCCTGATTGATATTTAGAGTATCTTTCCCTAAAATATCTTTCCACTGAGCTATTACCTTTTCTTTTTCAGCAGATTCATCATAACTATCTTGAGAAACCCAGTACACTTCCGAATAAATGCTTCTCATGTTTTGCTCATTGTAAAAATAATTTGCAAATGCAAGCCTTTTATTATATGCAACATCAATCATATTTGGATTATCATTTATCCAATTTGCTAGCTCTGACACTTGATTTAGCCCATTATTTATGTCCTCATTTACTTCTTTTATAATTTCATCTTCACTTGTCTGATGTTGAATTTGTGTCCTTGAGTCGAACATAATAACTTTTCCATTTGATGAATATACCCTCTCTAAGTAGGCCGCTACTTCTAAAGCGAGATTTCCACCAGCAGAGTACCCCATAAGAATCCATTCTTTTTGATTACTCATGTTATAAATATATTCTGCATATTTTTCTATTCTGTCTTGATCTTCAATAAAATCAAATAAATGAAGATTACCTGACTTCATATATTTTGGGATATCATTATAAATTAGACCCCAACCTGCAATCGGTGGAAAAGAAAATAGATTGTATTCATCAGTTATATTAAATGTAGTTACTGGTACAACATCACTATTATCCGTTTTCAAACTCTTTGCAATTCCCATGATTGTAGGTTCTAATACGATTTCTCTAAAGGTTAACAACCTACCTGTTTCACGCTCTAAGTTGGCTATTAAAGAAATAATTGTTAATGAATTAGCCCCTAACGAGAATACATTGTCACTTCTATAAATCATCATATCTTCCAGTTTTAAAATCTTCCTTACTAGTTGAGCTACTTTCTTTTCATTTTCAGTAACTAACTCTTCTTTGGAACTATTTATTGTGACCTCTTGTAACGAGTGTCTATCCACTTTACCATTTGAATTTAAAGGTAATTTTTGCAGTACTTCCAAAAAGTCTGGAACCATATAATAAGGAAGCTTCTCGTTTAAAAAGCGTTGAATATCTCTTTTCAGCTCCAATGTATCAGCATGCTTAGACTGAACATACCCTACTAGTAACTGTTCATTATTAATACTTTGCACTTTTACAACCGCATCACTGACTAATGGATGTTCCGATAAGGTGTGCTCTATTTCCCCTAGTTCAATACGATACCCTCGAATTTTTATTTGATAATCCTTCCTACCGAAAAATTCAATTGTGCCATCTTCCCGCCATCTTCCAATGTCGCCAGTTTTGTATAGTACTCGATCATGTGAACTCTTAGAATACGGATTTTGAATAAAGCTTACCTCTGTTTTAGCTTGATCATTTATATATCCTTTTCCTACACAAATTCCTGCAACATATATCTCACCTTTTAGTCCTACAGGTCTTTTTTGTAATTCTTCATCTAGAATATACAGACTACTATTTACAATTGGCTTACCAATTGGAACCGGATCTTCCTTAGGTGCTTCATACATAATGTGATGAGCAATATCATCAGATGCTTCGGTCGGACCATAGGCATTGACTACTGGTATGGTATGATGCTCAAACCATTTTGTTAGTGTCGCTGTCTTTACTGGCTCCCCCGTTACCAATAAGAATCTTAGATCATTTAACTTCAAATCAAATTCGTTTAAATAATCCGCAAGAATATTAAGATATGAAGGTACAACTTCCAAATGAGTGACTTTCTCGTTATTTAAAACATTTATAAAATATTTTAAGTTTTGCTGTTCTGACTTCTTAATTATTCTCGTTGTTCCCCCGGTGCAGAGTGCCATAAAAAATTGAAATACAGATATATCAAAACAATGTGAAGCATTTTGTACCACTACAGAATCTTCGTTACATGACAATAGTTCAATTTTTGCCATGATGTGGTTTAACATTCCTAAGTGCTCAACCATTGCTCCTTTTGGTTTTCCAGTTGAGCCAGAGGTGAATATAACGTAAGCTAATTGCCTTGAATCAATATCCATATTAAAGCGCTCTTTCTCCAAGTCTTTAACAGGAATTTCATCTACTTTTATAACATTGGCATTTATGTCTTTCACTTCAAGTGGGGTATCGTCATTACTAACCGTCAGAATAGTCCCGCAATTCGCTCGTTTTAAAATATCATTCATTCGGTCAGATGGTATATCCAGCTCGATTGGAAGATATGCCAGTCCGGCACTCCAAGCTCCTAATATGGAGGCTACCATCCAAGGCGAACGGTCCATCATAATTGCAACAATTGATTCTTTTGGCATATTAGCTTCCCTTAAGGAAATCGCGATTCTATTAGACATGTGATATAGCTTCTCGTAACTCCAAGTTTCATCTTCAAAAACAATAGCTGGTTTAAGCGGATTTTTCTCCGCTTGTTGCATAACGATTTCCGGAACAGTATATTCTGGTAACTGTAAATGATGATCTGTAAATTGTTCCAGCTGCCTTTCTTCTATAGCACTAGTTATTGACAAGTTTGATAAACTTTCTTGGCAGTTGTTCATCATAAAATTTAAAATTGTTTTGTAATGGTCAATCATTCTCGTGATTGTATTTTCTTTGAATAAATCTGTTGAATAGATGAATTTTAGTTGATAAAATTCATCATTTGGCATAACTACTAATTCTAAATCCATCAAAGTAGTATTATCCCCGTTATCCATAATAGAATAGCCTTTAACTTTATCATCTAATCCTTGATTGTCGAAATCATTAAAACTAAAGAGAATATCAAAAAGCGGATTACGGTTTAAGGCTCTATCTACATTTAATTCTTCCAAAATTAATTCATATGGAAAGTGTTGATGCTCGAGAACTTTTTCTATCTCTGAAAACACTTCCTTTAATGTGTCCTTTACATTTTTCCTTGCATCCAGAGAGTAATTTAGTGGCAGCGTGTTAATAAACACCCCATACAAATCACTAAATTCTGCTCTTAATCGATTTGAGAAAGGACTTCCAACAATAACTTCTTTACTATTCGAGTACTTATTTAATAGAATATAAAATCCTGTTAAGAAAAAAGTATAAGGAGTAATCTCTAGTTTACGGCATAATTCACTTACGTCCTCACGTTTATACAAGAAATTATCCTTGATGGAACTTCCTTTATAAGAGCTCTCTTGTGGTCTCTTATAATCATAAGGTAGGTCTAACTTCACAACACCATTTTGAAATTTGCTATTCCAGAAACTTTTAGCATCTTCAAATTTTCCCTCTGTAAGATACTGATTCTCTAATAATGCATAGTGAATATATTCATATTTTTGTTTTTCATAATCTCCACTATAGTAATGTTGATATAAATCTTCTAGAAAGCTAACAATAGATAAGCCATCCATGACAATATGATGAAAATCAAAAATCACGTAATTTACATCTGAATCCTTTAGATGACCTACTCTGATTAAAGGACCTTCTTCAAGATTGAAAGGTTTTATAAATTCTTTGAAAGAACTATTTATGTCCTTTCTTTTCTCTAATATTTGAATTGGCACTGAAACATGTTCAATTACTTTTTGCTGAACACTATGGTTATCTGATTTAAAGATTGTTCTAAAAACACTATTGTTATTAGCAATGAAAGATAAAGACTTTTCAAACTTTTCGCGATTGAAGTCCCCTTCAAATTTTATTATAACGGGAAGATTATATGCCAGAGACTCCGGTTCCATAGAGTGTAATAGGTACATTCTTTTTTGACTTGTTGAAGTTTGATACCAAATATTCTCTTGGATCGGTTCGCTTGAGATTACTTCAAGCTCTTTAGACTCTATTTCTTTTGAAATCATTTCAATCGTTTTCAATCTAAAAATATCGCTTAGAAGTAAGGATGAATTCATCTTATCGTTTATTCCTTTTAATAAACTTACCGCCTTTAGACTATGCCCTCCAAGATCAAAGAAAGAATCATCAATACTCATCTCATTTACTAAAAGCTCTTCCTTCCAAATTTCAAGTAACTTTTCCTGAATAGAATTTTCAGGTTTTCTAAGTTGAGTGTTACCCCTACTCTTTTTATTAAGAATACTTTGACTAAAAAATTCGTGTTGTAATCTATTATTTGAATAGATCAGTGGTAAATAATATTTTCGATGTAACAAGCTTTCAAATTTAGGGATGTTTATCTCCCAATCTGATAACCTCAGTAAATCAACATCTTTTTCAAACTCATAACCTAAGTAATCCCAATTGTTATAGAATTTATATTGGCTCGATGATGCATGTAAACCAATCATTTCTTTACTTACTGTATTTGTTTCGAAATTACCTAAATGAAAGCTCGGACTTATAACATGAATATTTCCAAAGTTATTTCCTTTTACATTTTTCTTTGAAATGATTTCGAAACTATACTTCTTTATTATCAAACTTTTAAAAGCTCCTGTTGCATTACGTTGTTCTTTTCCTCCTAGAGCTAAAAGAAATTGACTCAATACATTTGGATCAGCGGTTGATAATAAAAGCATTGCTTTTTCCTTACTCACGTTCTGTTGCACAGATCCTACTTCTAAGAATTCAATTAACCCAAAGCCTGGTACAGAATAGAATTGTACTCTTGCATTATCAAACAATATAGCAGGCTCTGGCTTCGTTACTTCTTCGATTTGAGTTAAGTTATTTTCTTTCAATATAGTTGGAATTTCATTTAAATTATTTATTTCAAAACAGATATGGTAAGGACTCTCTCCTCTACTTTCAAGGAAGCTGTTCACTCTACTATCTGGGCCAGTTGAACTAATTAATTCGAGTGTTGGTGCACTCTTATGTTCTAAAAGAGCTAATTCTGCTTTTTGTATTGGATCATAAACTTTTTTTATGCATTTATAGCCTATACTTTCAAATTCCATAATTTTAGATTCAATGTTCCATACTGAAATACCGATATGATTATACATAAACTGATTTGTTTTATTTTCATTTTTAACTTCCTCTGGAAAGTCCTGTTCATAAAATACATTTATAAAATTTGATGAAAGGTTTTCTTCAGCATCTAGTAAAAACGAGCCATCTTGTTGTAAATCTGTTAATTGGTTTAAAAAGCTTTGAATTGGTTTATTTTTCTCTGTCGGAATAAATTTCCCAGATACCCTTTTCAATTTAAGTTCTTTTGCCAACTTCTTAAGGCACTCCATTGCTGCAAATTCAACATTTCTACCTAGCGCTCGGCAGCTTAATAAAAATGTATCAATGAACAGTTCATCTTCCTTCACTTCAAAAAATACAACGCCTACAAGACCATAGTCACCAAATTTGTCTCTTAGTTTTATCACTCTTATGTTCTCATGATTTAACTTTAAAATTTCTGCTTCTGATCGCCTCATTGTAGTTAGATTAAATTGGTTTGTTCTATATGTTAACTGAGATACACGAGCTAACTCTTCAGGTTTCATCTTATGGAATGACATTTCTAGGTTAAGCAACTTCAAGAAATCTTCTGTACTTTCTTTACTTTCATAAACTTTTTTCCGCTCTTTTTCTGCTCTGTATAATTCGCTTCTGTTACCCTCGTTACTAACTGACAATTGTATATCAAATGCCCAACTATTTTTGAGTAAAGGTACAATCAAGGAATGCGGTTCAGGCACTTGAATTGTATGAACAGATGGCAGATTATTCATAACTTCAAGACACTCCATATGAGAATCATCTAGAAAAATAAAACTATCGATACCTAAATTCAACTCTTTAGCCATAGATAATAAATTATCTGATTTACGTGACCAATTTATTCTCCAAGCAACAAAATCTTCTTGCTTTAACACCATCTCACGATTTTGTTTAAAAGTATCTAAAACGTCCTTCTCATTATTTTTTGTACATAATACAAGAAGAAAACCTTTATTTTTCAAATCCAATAAGAATTGTTGAAGATGTCGATGAGAATCTTCAATTTTAACTCCAGTTGGGCCATCCTCTCCGCATACACCGTTCCATAGTGTATTATCACAATCTACTGCGATGACTTTAAACTTTTTTTGATAGAATGATACAATTTCACGCGCTAAACACATACCAATGGATGTAAATGCTGTGTCTGTATACGGTATATGGGCAATATCGTCCGTTGTTTCATCAAACATGTCTAAAATTTCGTATTCATTTTCAATTTTAGTTAAATCTAATATTCTTACTGAAGGTAACTCCTTTAGTTGATCACAAATTGTTCCATATATATGATTAATTTCATTTGTTAAACCTTCCGATAATTCATAATTAGAAATAGGTAATAACACTACGTTTAGCTTCCCTTTAGGTTTAGCTGACTTAATAGCCTCAATATATTTTTGTCCTAAGGACTTAATGATCTCTAATTGTTCTTTCTCATCATCCAAATCTCGAATCCAGTCCTCAGCTCTTTGACATACAAATGTGACACCATCATTTTGATTCATCGAGCTTTCTGAGTCATATAACTCTTGAAACACTTGATTATATGGTCCAAAAGTAATATTCGGATTCACAGCAAAGTTTTTGCTCCAAAAAGAGATTGAATCTGCAACATTATCGAAAGTAAATGAACTTGATATATACACTGGTACTTCAACCATGTTTGCTTTTCTTTTTGAGCTAAGTAGTAAACTGTTTTCTGTTGAAAGTGGCGCAACTCTAGCAAGTGCTACGTCTAATTCAGCCTCTTCTACATTCAAAAAATTATGATACAAATCTACAAATACTTGTAGTGTATGTTCAGAAAATAAAGCCGAATCATATTCCACTAAAAACTTAAACTGTTCCTCTCTAGGAAAAACATCTACTTTTAAATCTAGTTTATTATTACCATGTTCAATACTTAATTCTTCTCCCTGAAATAACTCAGATGACATTTGTGCTGGGGGCACTTCATTATGAAAAATAAACATAGTATCAAATAGTGGATTTCGGTTAAATTCCCCACTCCATTCACTTTGTTCAACAATATGTGAAAACGGTACATTATGATTTTCATAACACATTAATAAATCGTTGGTTGTGTTTATAATTAAATCTTTAAAACTTAATTTCTCATTAAAATCTAGTTTAATTGGTAGATAATTCATAAACAAACCAATCATATTTTCAATTTGATCGTCATCCCTTCCAGAAATAAGGCTTCCAATGAAGAATTTTTCTGAATTAGAAAGACGGTTTATTACAGCTGAGAAAGTTGCGAACAAAATAAAATGGTCTGTTATTGCAGGTAAGTTTAAGAAATTTTTAATTCTGTTCACGGCTTTTTTATCAATGGAAAACTCTAATGTTTTACCAATCGATTGTTTAGTAATAGATCGATTTCGCTCTATAGGTAAATCAAGTTCAAAGTACTCTTTAGAAACATATTCCTTCCAAAATAGTTCCTGATTACGAAATGAACCCTTCTCTAACTCTTGATTAAGCCAATGAGCGTAATCTTTATATTGAACATTCGGAACCTCAATTACTCCTCCGTTATATCTCTCAAATAAGTTTTTAAAGAACGTTACGAGTGACGTTCCATCACAAATAATATGGTGAAAATCAAAGAAAATTGCCTGTCTTTCATTTTCTAGATTTATAAGTGCACATCGAAATAATGGACCTTTTTCCAAGTTAAATGGCTGGATGAGGTTTTTCAACATTTCATTAACTTTAGTTGCTTCACAATTATATTCTTCGATCGTTATTTGAATATTCTCTTTCACCTTTTGTACAAACTCACCATTTTCCTCAGTAAAAATTGTTCTCAAGATTTCATTAGCTTGTACTAACTCATTCACACTTTCTTCCATTTTCACTTTATCTAATTTCTTATACAGAATTTGACTCATTGGCATATTGTATGAAGTATTTTGTTTATCTTTAGATTGCACAACATAAATCTGCTTCTGAATAGGAGTCATACGTACCTCTTTTAGATCATAAGGAATAATTGTGTTATTCTTATTAAAATTATGCACTACATCTGCAGCCTCTAACTTTAATGCTAGTGTTCTAACGCTCGGTGATGTAAATACTTCCGAAATTTTCAATTTAATTCCATACTTAGTGTTGATTTTTGAAATCAAATTAATGCTCTTTAAAGAGTCTCCACCATACTCAAAGAAGTTAGAGTCGATTCCAATAGCATTGTTATTTAAGATATCTTGAAAAATAGTTAATAACTCTTTTTCAAGAATGGTTCCTGGTTTTTCCGAAATTGTTATTGGCTCATTCTCGCGATCTATAGTAGATAATTTTTGATAATCCACTTTCCCATTAACTGTCAATGGCACTTCTTCAATTGCTACAAAAAATTTAGGTACCATAAATGAAGGCAAATAACTCTCTAAATGAAACTTTAAATGCGAAAGATTGTTCTGCGGAAAATCCCCCTTTACATATGCAATAATAAAGTTTTCATCGAATGCATCTTTTTCAACTGTAACAACAGATTCGATTACATCATCATGCCTGTCTAGGACGTTCTTAATTTCTCCTATTTCAACACGATTCCCTCGAATTTTAACTTGCGAATCTTTTCTTCCAATGAAAACTAAGTTGCCATCTGGCAACATAGAAACATGGTCACCAGTCTTAAAATATTTTTCTTTTTTTCCTGTCTCGTCAGTTAAATAGATGAAGCTCTTTTCTGTAAGGTCGACATTATTGTAATAGCCAAAAGTTACTCCTATACCACCAATGTATAACTCACCAATAGATAAAGGGCCTACATCCTCTAATTTGTCATCTAGAACTCTCAATTTATAGTTCCGCCAAGCATGCCCCATTGAAAACTCTCTATCAATTATTGAATTCTTCTCACCCTTATAGGTTGAAGTCGTTGTAGTAATAGAAACCTCTGATGGTCCATACGTATTAATTAATTCTGGACTTTCCCCACTTGTTAATTTGTTCCATAACCCTAAAACTTTTGGTGAGATTCTTTGACCAGACAAAGTAATAATTCGAATACAATTTGGCAAATCTATGTTTTCGCTTGTTAAAAAAATAACCCATTTCTCCCAATAGGCAGCTGGTATTCCAATTACTGATATTTTATGATCCTCAATAAATGAATTGAAATCGACAAATGATTCCATTGCCTCTTCATTTCTAACTATAACCGTACCGCCAATCGTTAAAACTGGCATAATTTCCTCTAGGGTAGCATCAAACCCTAAAGCAGAAAAATGAATGGATGTATCGCTAGAAGTTAAATTAAACTCTTCAACAGTATCATAATTATGATTTAATAAACCTAAATGCGTCCCGTGAATACCTTTTGGAGCCCCTGTTGTACCTGACGTAAAAATAATATAAGCACCCATGTTTTCTTCTAATTGATAGTTTGATACAAGATATTGATCATATTTATAATCCAGGAAATTTACCGTATCTAAGTTTAAAACCTGCTTTTCATCAAATGTATTTAAACAGAGGTTTTCATAACAATCTGAAGTTAAGATTGTCTTCGCGCCACTAATTTCCAACATCATTCTTACACGTTCAATTGGGTACTTTGGATCAATTAATACGAACTTCCCTCTCGCTTTTAATATTCCATATATAGAAGCGATAAAATTCACTCCGCGATCCATGTAAACGGCGCAAACTTCTTCCTTCTGAAACTTCCTCTCTAACAAGAGAGCTGAAATACCACTAGCTTTTTCGTTAAGCTCCTCATAAGTAATCGACTGATTATTATGAACAACAGCTGTAGCTAAAGGTGTTTTTTCTGCTTGCCTCTCAAATAAACGCTGTACAGGAATTAACGGACGCTCACTATGTGGATGAATATGAATTTTATTTACTACTTCTTCAAGCTGTGACGTATTAAAAATCTTTACTTCACCAATAGATGTATCTAAAGATTCCATCATTTCCATCAAAACTTTTTCAAATGTATTAAGAATATAATGAGCACTCTCTTCTTCAAGGAAATCCTGTCTATAATGAAAATCAATATAGTATTCTGTAGATTTCTCTGAAATTGATAATGTAAAATCAACTTGTGATTCTTCTGCTTTATTTTTTAAAGGTGTAATATCAAACTCAAGATTTTTGGTTTTTACTTCTGGAAAATTGTTAAATGAAAACAATCCATTAAACAGTTCATAGTTCCTATCATTAAAAAATGCTTTCCTATTTGCGATGATTTCATTTAATCCTGCATTCTGATGTCTAAAGACTGTTAAACATGTATCTTTTACAGAATGAAGTAAATCCTTAACCTCAATATCTTTGTTTCCTTCTATCACAATAGGGAGTGTATTTGTAAAATATCCTACCTCTCTTTCTAATTCCGGAAATAATCTCCCCGCAGTAGGTGTTCCTACACATATTTTTTCTGAACCCGTAAATTTATGGTACATAATATAAAAAGCAGCTAAGAAATATTGATAAGGCGTAATAGCATGTTCTTTGCAAAAATTATTAATTTTCACATTTGCCTCTGGAGATAACTTCAATGAATTTAACCTTGATTTAAACGATAATGTCCCCGTATTGTGTAATAGACCCGGAAACCTAATTGGATTAATAGGTTCTACCAATTTACTCTCCCAGTATTCCATATCTTTGTTCAGCGCTTCTTTATAACTCTCATTCTGCTTATAAAACAAATAGTCAACAAAATTTCGATTTGGTTTAGCCCCAGTGTTTAAACCGTAATAATATTTCATGATTTCTTCTAAAAAGATATTAATAGACCAACCATCGGAGATAATGTGATGAAAAGATATTCCCATCGTAAAGCCTTTACTACCATCGTTTACTAGAATCACTCTAGCTAAAGGCCCAGCCTCTAAATCAAATGGTTCTTCACATAGATTTTTACAAAGAACTAGACTATTTATATTTGTTGAAGGCTTAATAACACTAAAGGTAACTTTCCCTTCGGTAGAAAGCCTGATTTCTGGATTATCATTATTTTTTACAAAGTTCATTTTAAAAGCTTCAAAGGAAGAAGCTGTAGCACTTACAGCCTCTTCTAATTTTTCAAGATTTATATCCCCAGAAATTTTGAAGAAATCCATTAAATGAAAAACTGTGCTCTGAGGATCATCCTCCCAAAATATCCACATTCTTTTTTGCTCGCTAGACAATGGGATATGCTCAAAATTTGAAGGTCTTTCCGGTAATGAATTTATACTTACACGCTTGTTTCCTCCTTTGAGAGCATTTAAAAGCTTAAGTTTGTTATTTGAAAGGCTACTGTTAGTCATTATTTCGCACCTACCCATTAATTTTCTCTAAGTAAAGTATTGCTTCTTCTTCGGAAAGAGATTCTATAAATGTAATTAAGTCGCTTTCTATTAATCTAGACATTTGTTTTAATCTTCTGTTAACAAATAAGTTTTCTATAGACACTTTCAATCCAAATTGTTCTTCTATTCGACTGACTAATTGAACTGCTTTTAGAGAATTGCCCCCTAATTCAAAGAAATCACTATTTAATTTAGGTTTTCTTCCTAATAGTTCTTCCCAAATATCTACTAAAACGAAATCAATTTCATTTAGATCTTCTTCCACTTCCAATTCCAATTCATTTCTTGTTTGTGTGACCAAATTCATTAATTTTTTTTGATCAATTTTTTTATTTGAAGTTAGAGGTATCTCATCAATCATTATTATTTGATTCGGTAACATATATAACGGACAGCTTTTAGCTAATCTTGTTTGGATATTAGATTTAACCATGCTTTCATCTTCGGAGCTGACAACAAAAGCATATATACTTTTGTCATCTTCGCAATCTGCGATACATACGCACCGAGCTACAAACTCTGATTCAGCGATTAAACTCTCTATCTCTCCAAGCTCTACTCTATTTCCCCTAATCTTAACTTGACGATCTGATCTGCCAATATAAATAATTTCATTTTCTTCATTCATCCAGCCCATATCTCCTGTCCTAAAGAGAGGGATACTGTGTGTATCATCAAATGTAAATACTTGATAGTTATCGACTGAATCATAATTTAAATATCCGTCTGTAATGTAATTACTTATAATGCATATTTCACCTATTTCTCCCGAGCTGCATATTCTCATCGACTTATCATTTACAATAATCGGAAGTACTCCTGGAATAGCCTTTCCTAAACCTCTAAAGTTTAGCGTATTATGAGCTAATTCTTTTAGCATTATTCCTTGCGGCGTTTCTGTACATCCGTAAAAACTGAAAATTCTAGTTGTTGAATTATTCTGTTTTATTTTCTCGTACACACTTCTATTTAAACTTTCTCCACCGGTAAAGATAAAATCTAAGTCTCTATAGGTTTGTTTGTCGGAAAAGATTAGTTTGCAATAGCTTGGTGTTGTATGGACAACATTGATTTTCTCTTTCATTAACCACTGAATAATGTTATCTGCATCTAAAAGATTCATTCCATCCGGCACACACAATACTCCACCACTACATAACGGAGTAAACATATCTCTATAAATAGGGTCATGTGAGAGCCCTGATAGCATAGAAAATGAAGTACCTAAACCAAAATCAAATTCCTCTATATACCAATTAACAAAGTGAGTTAACGCTCCATGATTCCCTTGAATTGCTTTAGGATCTCCTGTTGTACCCGAAGTAAAGTTAATATAACAAGCCGTGTCAAAGCAAATTTCATAATCTAAACTTTCTTTGTCTCTGCTGTAGCTATTATTAATAATTTCATCAATATGCTGTATATTAACCTCGCTACTTTCAATTTGATGGTCACAACAATTAATTAAGAGTTTTGGGTTAGCTATACTTATTTTCTTTGTTAATAGTTCTTGTGGATGTTCACTATCCAAGATGATGAAAGGATTCCTAGATTCCATAGCAGCAAGGCAAATAATCGGTAAATATTTATTTCTATTCGAATAAATTGCAACTCTTTCATTCGGTTTCAACTTCATCTTTAAATAGGATGTAATCTTTTCTTTCAAGTCATAGCAATATTGATACGAATAAGATTGTCCATGACTCTTAATAGCAATTTGATTAGGGTATTCACGAGCTACTCTATTAAATTTTTCAAATAGCGGTACTTCAAACTTTTTATCTAGCATATCTGTATAATTTAAAACTTGTTCTTGAGAAGATAGACTTGCATTTAAAGTATTCTCAATATTATTTACTAGCAGATTAAAGTACTGTTGAGATATTAGTTTCGCCCTGTTTTCTGTGAATTTATTTCCATCAAATACCGAAAAGATTGTAAGCTGATTTTTCTTTTCTTGAACATAAAAAGTGACATCGAATTTCGAATCAATTTCAGGCACAAATTCTGACTCCTCAATGGCCAAGTTTCCTTTTGAAAGCACTTCGCTCTTCTTTAAATCTGGGAATGCAAGCATATTAAAGAAAAGGCTGAATAATGGTGATTCCCCAAAAGTTCTATCCGGTAAAATTCTTTCTACTATTTTCTCAAACGGAATCGAGCTATTTTCAATCGCTTCCGTAACACTTTCTTCAACCATGGTTAAAATGGATTGGAACGATACCTCTTCATTTACCGATATTTTTATAGGCAATGTATTTATGAAACATCCAATCATATCCTCAAATTCAGACCGCTCTCTTCCTGCAATAGGAATACCTATGGTTAAATCTTCGTTCTTTGTTAATAAGCGTACCAAATGGAAGAAGTTAGCTAACAAAATATTGAATAAACTAACTCTTTTCTCCTGGGACAATTTATATAAATCCGCCATGATTCTTGGATTTATGTCCTGTTTCAACAAAATAGAAGATGTATTAACTTCTCTGTTATGATCAAAGCTACTCTCTAATAACGTACTCTCAGGATTATCCCCTAATTTTTGCGCCCAATAATCTAGTTGCGGCTGAAATTTCCCACTCTCATACATATCCTTTTGCCATTTCGCGTAGTCATAATACTGTAAACTGCTATTTATCTTATATTCATCTAATGTTAATTTTTGTTCTTTTTCTAGAAGATTACACATCACTTCTTTTATGATTAGGTTAATTGACCACCCATCAGCTATTAAATGACTGAATAAAGCAATGAGTACAAAATCATCTTTCTCTCTTTTCATTAATGTAAATTTCATTAAAGGACCATTTTCCAAATCAAATACATACTTAGTTTTCAAGCTAATTAAATTAGATATCTCTACAGGATCGTTTTGTTCTACGTAATCTAACTCCACATGCATTTCATCTGCTATATGAATTTTCGGGTCTCCATTTTCAAAAGATAGAGTAGTTCGTAAAACATCAAACTTTGAAACCATCGTATTTATTGCATTTTTTAAATCCTCTTTTATTAAATTACCCTTAATATTAAATACACCCGGTATATTAAACATTGTAGTATTTTGATTCACATACTCATAAAACGCCATTCTCTCTTGTGAATATGAAAGAATCGGGTGATTGTTGTGCTCAAATTTTTGAAGCCCAGGTACACTAACCTGTAATTCTTCGCTTCTATCAATAACCTGAGCTAAATCTTTAAGTATTGGGTTTTCAAATATTTGTCTAAGTGTAATTTTTTTGTTGAATGTATTCTCTAATTTGTTTAACATTTGCACAGCTAAAAGACTATGACCACCTAAGCCAAAAAATTCACTTGTTCTTCCTACATCTCTACCAACTAATTCTTTCCAAATGTTCGCTAATTTCTCTTCCGTATCACTAAAGTTTTTATCTAGAATCTCCTCTTTTAAAATAGGTTTTGGCAGCAACTTCCTGTCAATTTTCCCATTCTTATTTATTGGAAATTCTTCTACTTCTATCATCACAACCGGAATCATATAAGAAGGTAAATATGAGCTCAGGTATGCTTTAACTTCTTCATTACTTACTAAGTTATTGCACGAGTAATATAAAGCTAGATTCGCTTCTCCCGAATCACCCTCGAAGCCAACTACTAAACAGTTATTTATCTTTTCGTTATTCAATAAAACATTTTCAATCTCATTCAATTCGATCCGATAACCTCTTACTTTCACCTGAAAATCTAAACGACTTAAGAATTCTAAATCGCCATCCTCATTAATCCTTACTAGGTCACCAGTTTTATAAAATCTATTTTTTTCTCCGTTAAAAGGATTATCTAAAAATGCCTTTTTAGTTTCTAGCGGAGCATTAATATACCCTCTACCAACTCCAATTCCAGAGACGTATAATTCACCTGGTACCCCTCTAGGAAGTAATTTCATATTATTGTCTAGTACGTAAAGGTTCATATTCGCAACAGGCTTCCCTACGGGAACATGACTCACAATATCTTCAAATTTCTCTTCGGACCAATAATGTGTCACATCATCTGAGCACTCAGTTGGTCCGTAAGCATTAACAATCGGAATATTCCCAAAATTATGATGCCATCTATTTACAAGGTCAGGCGGTAGTGTTTCTCCAGTTACAACCAACATTCTTAACTGATCACATGTTTTCAAGATAGAGAGAGAATCGAGATCATCTAAAATGAAACGAAGTAAAGTTGGAACAACCTCCAAAATCGTGATATTCTTTTCTAATACTTGTTGTAACAATTCTCTTGAATTCTTGGCAGTATCATCTGATACAATGTGACAGTATCCTCCCACCAAAACGGTAGAGAAAAATTGCCATACTGAAATATCGAAACATTGCGAAGCATTTTCAACAATTCTATCTTGATTACTAATTTTAAAATCGTGTATTTTAGCAAATAAATGATTTAGCATACCTATTTGTTCAATCATTGCCCCTTTAGGCTTACCTGTTGAGCCTGAAGTAAAAATGATATAAGCTAAATCGTTCATTTTTAATTTTCTAACCGGTTCAATGTTAGGAACATGAATCGTCTCATTAATATTAACCATTCTATTAATTTCTTCCATTAACGGTAACGAGCTTAATGATAGATTGTTTACCGCAATGGTATCTGTTTCTGACTGCCTTATAATATCTTTAATTCTTTCAGCTGGATAATTCACCTCAAGTGGAATATAAGATCTTCCAGCTTTCCAAATAGATAGTATTGTTTTTACAAAATCAATACTTCTATCCATATATATTAGTACAGGTGTTGGTGTATCCTCTGGTTGAACAAAAGACCTTGAAAGCAAATCCGTTTCATACTTTAGCTCAGCATAAGTAATCGTTCCATTATCATCAGAAAATGCAACTTTATTTGGTACACGCATTGCCCATTGATCAATGATTTCATTAATAGACTGATTGAAAGGAAATTCAAGTTTATTGTTATTAAAGTCATGTAGTAGAAATTGCTTTTCTTTTTCACTAATAATATCTATATCATCTAGCTTTATATCTTCCATACAAATGATACGTAACATGTTTTGGAAGTTTTCTATAAAACGTTCTATAAAGTTTGCATGGAATAAATCTGTACAATACTCTAAATTAAATTGAAACTCTTCATTTTTCTCTTCTGCAATTAATGAAAGATCGAACTTAGAAGTATAATTTTCAATAAAAATAGGTTCAAGCTCTAACTCTCCCATTCTCATTTCACTTAACGGTGCATTTTGTAACGTAAATAAAGTTTGAAAAAGTGGTGTTCTACTTAGATCTCTACTATCGTTATATTCCTGTAATAATAGTTCCATTGGTACATCTTGATTCTCATAAACGTTCAAGAAATCCCTCTGAATGTTTTCGATTAATTTATGGAACGACATACTTTCATCAAACTGAATAGGTATAGGCAACACATTTACAAAATAGCCAATAAGCTTTTCAAAATAAACATTTTCTCTATTTGCAAATGGAACACCAATAACAAATTCTTCCTGTCTACTATACTTTTGCAGCATTAAACTATATGCTGCAAATAGAATATTAAATTCTGTCGTTTTTAAGTATTGCGCTTTTCTTTTAACAGCTTTACAAATATCCTTTCCAGAAGAAAAAAGAACGTGCTTTCCTTTAAAGGACATTTCTTTTGGTCTCGGAAATGATGTAGGCATTTTTAAAACCGGGAGTTCTTCTGGGAATTTACTCTTCCACCAATCTAACTTGGATTGAATGGAATTTTTCTCAATCCTTTTTCTTTGTAAATTAGAGTATACTTTGTAAGGATACTTTATTTCATCAACCTGTATGCTTGTATTAGAATCTTCTTCATAGAAATGTTTTAGTTCCTCTAATAAGACTCCCATAGACCACCCATCACAAACTGTATGATGAATTGAGAAAGTGAGATAATTCTCTCTTTCGTTTACTTGTAATAACTTCGCCCTTAGCAGCGGCGAATGACTCAGATCAAAAGGAATATTACCAAACTCCCTGGAAACATCCTCTATATATTGATTCACATCACAATCTGGTTGCACGCTTTCCTGGTCAATGTGCAACTCAACTGTATTTTCTTCTATAATAACGTTACCTTCGTCACTTTGCTTAAACGCATAACCAAACACAGTATGTCTATTCACAATGGTATTTAGAGAACTTGTCAGTCTATCTATATTTAATTTCCCGGAAATTTTTATCGTAAAGACAATGTTATAGAATGGATTGTTGGGTTCAAGTTGATCCAATAACCACAAACGCTCTTGTCCCATACTAGGAAGGTTCTCTAACAAACTTTGTTCATCTAAAATACTTTCATCTCTAGTATGGCTTGACTTAACTATATTAGAGAATTGTTCAAAAACGGGTGCTTCAAACAACTCTTTTAATGTCAAACTTACTTTGAATTTTTCATTTATTTTATTAACTAACTGCGCAGCAAGTATTGAATTGCCACCCACTTCAAAAAAATTCATCTTGTGATTGATGTCTGCACGTCCTAAAATATCACTCCATACAGCTGAGATTTCCTTATCTATACCATAAAAAACTTGCATATTACTCGCTGTATTTAGTTCTTTTCTTTTTTGAAGAAAAATTTCTTCTAGCTTTTTCTCTTCAACTTTGCCATTTCGATTAATTGGTATCTCATCTACTCTAATAAAATAAGCTGGAATCATATACGATGGTAATTTATCTGCAAGATGCTGTTTAACAGATTGAACATCAATCTCTACACTATTTTTATAAAACGCACATAGCTCTAATCTATCACTTGTACTTTTAACACCTAAAACTGTAACAAAAGCATGATTAATTAAAGTACCTATATTTTTCTCAATTTCTTCTTTTTGAATACGATAACCCCTGATTTTTATTTGGCTATCCTTTCTTCCCACGTAATATACATTTCCGTTATCATCGTAGAATCCATAATCCCCGGTTTTATATATACGCTTGCCCAGGAAACCTTCTTTTATAAACTTTGAATCTGTTAACTTACTATCATTTAAATATTCTTCTGCAAGGCCTGTACCACTTAATATAATCTCTCCTATTGTATATGGTGGGAGGATCATATTGTATTTGTTTAACACATAAGTAAACATTCCCTTAATGGATTGCCCCATACTCGTCTTATTTGCATAAGAAGAATCTAATGTTAATTCGCAGATATTGCTACCAACAGTGGCTTCAGTTGGCCCATATTCGTTAATCAATTTAGATAAAGGCAACAACCTCTTGAACTTTCGAATGAGATCATCATTAATATTTTCTCCACCCGCAACAACACATATTTTTTTACTTGCTAAAGTTTGAGAATCTATTGATTCAAATAAAATTTCTAAGTGTGCAGGTGTACACTTTAGTAAAAGTGGTTCTTTTACGTTTCGAATATATGAAACGAATCCATCTAAACCTTGCCTTACTTCAATGAATTCTACTCTTCCACCATTTATAAGTTGTGGAAAAACGCTTGTTATTGTTAAATCAAAGGATAATGACGTATGGACTACAGCAAGACGATTATCATTTATACAATAGTTATTTACGCAATGATCTAAATAATTTCCTAACGCATTTTGAGAAATAATGACACCCTTTGGTACTCCTGTAGAACCCGATGTAAACAGAACATAAGCCGGATTTTTTGCAATTTTTCTCTTAACAAGAACGTTATGATCAAATTCACAATTTAAATCTATAATTTTTTCATGCTTTAAATTGAGCGAATCCAATTCTATTTTCTCCGAGTTATAAATTATACAACTACAATTTGCTGCGTTTAAAATTTGTTGCATACGTTCTGATGGCAATGATAAATCAAGAGGGATGTATGTACAATCATTTCTCCAGCAACCTAACACTGAAGAGATAAATGCAGGCTCTCTATCAGTAATAATTGCAATCTTCGAACCTGGAGCGATTCCTTTGCTAATGAGTTCACCTAGTATTAAGTCTGCTTGCTCACTAAGGTCACTATATGTATAATTAACGCCTTTATATTTTGTAAAGACTAATTGACTATGTTTTAATATCGCACCTTCCAACATAGCATGAGCATTAAAAATAGAATCCGTTTCTCTTACTGGATTAATTTTTTCATAATGGCTATCGAAATCACTTAGAGAATAAGGTGAAATGTTTACTATTTCAGCATCTGGCTTTCTCAGATAGCGATTAAGCAAAATAAAAAAGGTAGATAAAAATGTCTCTGCAAATTTCCTATCATATTTTTGTAATGAGTATTCCAATCCAATAGATAATCCATCATTATCTTTATCAACGATAATGGTCATATCTTTCTTTGCCAACGGTCCATATGTTTTATGCAGTTTACAGATCGAGTCATTAAATAAATTTTCTGAAATAGATGTATCTTGAAATAGAAACATGAAGTCAGAAAAAGGTGAGTAATCTTCAATATACTCTGAACTAGCAAAGTGATTGACTATTTCTTCATATGGTAGCGATTGATTTTCATTTAACTTTTGAGATAGTTGATGTACCTCTTGCACTAAATCATTAAAGCTTTTGCTACCAGCCTTAATCTTTAACGGTAATACATTTGCGAAGAACCCCATCATGTTCATCAGATCACTACTAACTCTTCCAGAACCTACTGTTTCTAATACAATTTCATTTTCCCCTGAAAAATATGACAAAGTTCCGATATATGTAGTTAACAATACTGAAAATAAAGAGGCACCATTTTTCTGAATAAAATTATTCATCTGTTCCTTTGTCTTATGGTCCACTTTCAGTTCATGATAACCACCAGAAAAGTTGATAAGTGATTTATCATTTGCAGGATAATCAATATCTGTTTTCTCATATCCATCTGCGAACATACCATCCCAAAACTCTTTAACTCTCTCTCTTTCACCATTATTAAGCCACTCTACTTGCCACTGTGCGAAATCTGCATACTGAACTTCTATTTCATCTGGTTGATAACAGGTTCCTTTTGAATATGCATTATATGCTTGTGACAGCTCCTTTAAAAATAGTTCAAGCGACCAACCATCTACAATAATATGATGGAATACGAATATTACTCTGTGAACATTATTTTTAAAATGGATAACTTTCCACCTAAATAAAGGAGCTGTATGGAAATCAAAAACTGGCAAGAATATTTCATTGTATTCATCAGAATATACTTTTTCCGAAAATTCCAATTGACTAAACTCTCTTGATTCTCCATGTATTTCAATATCTTCGTGGATAAATTGTACTACTTCTCCATTTATCTCTTTTAACGATGTCCTCAATGGCTCATGTCGTTTAACTAGAGTTTTAATTGCTTCTTTAAAAGCATTTTCATGAAACGCTCCGCTCATTTCAAATTCTAAGGGAACATGATATAGTTGCGTCTTAGCGTATTTTTGCTCGAAATACCATAACCTTTGTTGGGCTTTCGAAGCAGACATCTGAAAAATATCATTCAAAATAGATTACCTCACATTTCCTTTAATTTTTGTTCAGAGACTCCTCAAATAGCTACTTTGATAACGTTAATCTTTAAAATAGTTATATTTGTTTCTTTTATATTTTTCTTTATCTTTAGCACCTTTGCTATAATTCAACTTCTCCTTACTTATTCTTCTGCCTTTTACCCATAGAAAATCTTGCTCATACGTTATTTTATGATAGTTATCCAAGCGTTTACGCAAAATGATCCCGTTCTCTACAGCTTGATTAACTGCACATCCTTTTTCGTTTTTATGCTGACAATTGGAGTAGGTGCAATATTTTGCCCACTCCAATATTTCTGGAAATCCTGCTTTACTATCATTTTCTTCAAGTAAAACTCCAAACTCTCTCATTCCAGGTGTATCAAGCAAAATAGTCCCGTTATTAAATAAAATTAATTCTCTACGTGTAGTTGTATGGCGGCCTTTTGAGGTAGCTTCACTAACATGACCAACCTTCATCACTTCAGTTCCAATTAGAGTATTAATAATTGTGCTTTTTCCAACACCACTTGCCCCTACAAATCCTACTGTCTCACCAGGGATTAAATGTGGAATTAACGACTGTATGCCGTTTACGCCTTCAAGGGCAGATACTGTTAAGACCTTACCATCAGGATGAATTCTACGAGTTATTTCTACATAAGAATCAGGATCAGTGACTAGATCCGCTTTAGATAAAACAATAATAAGTTCAATACGACATTTCTGAGCCTGAGTAATGTATCTTTCAAGTCGTCTCGGATTATATTCTTTATTCATTGATGTCACTAAAAATAGCTTATCTAGATTTACGCCGATTACTTGCTCTTCATAAAGGCTTCCTGGCTTCTTACGATAAAAAATAGATTTCCTGTCTAAAATGAATTCTAAAATATATTCATCATTCTTTATGCTTCTAGCCCTTACCCAATCGCCAGGGACCGGTAGACTCGCTGCATTAGATGTTAATAGTTTCTGAGAGGTCCTACATCTCCTCAAACCTGATTGTGTGGCTATTAGTATATCTTTACTAGTAAAACAAGTAACTACTCTTGCGATTTCACATTGTGAACTTGTATGCTTGTTAAACTCGTTTTCCCAGTGAAGATTCAAACCATAACTTTTTAAGATATCCATCAATAACCTCCTACACCTTATTTCTTGCTCTTCTTTTGATTTTCGGCATACTTAACTGTTCATTTTGACCAGAAAGCAATATCTTATCAATATTCTCTGCCATTTTTCTAATAGTAGTTAATGTATAAAATTCTTCCCATGCAACCTTGATAGAAAATCGCTCTTCCATATTCATTTTAATTTTCATAGCGAGCAAAGAATGGCCACCTACTTCAAAAAATTCAGCAATACAACTTACCTTTTTTCGTCCTAAAATATCACACCAAATTTCTGAAATAATTCTTTCTGTTTCAGTAATAGGTGCCTCATACTTTACGTTTTCTTGGTGTATAACAAGCTTAGGAAGATTATTTTTATCTATTTTCCCATTTTTTGTTAGCACGAATTTTTCTACAATCACGAAATACGATGGAATCATATACTCAGGTAATAATCCCTTTAATGTATCCTTAGTAATAGATAGATCAAATCTATTTATTTCAAACGGTTTTATATAAGCCACAATTTGCTTTTGGCCAAATTCATCTTGAACTGTTGTAATATATGAATCCTCTACAGTTATATCTTTATCAATCTTCTTTTTTATATCCGTTAACTCAACTCTAAAACCTCTGATTTTTTCTTGCATATCTTTTCTACCACAATAAACAATTTCACCTTGTGTATTTCGATATGCTAAGTCACCCGAACGATATAACCGAGTTATATCCCCATTTTCTAATTTAATAGAGATAAATTTCCTTTGGGTCTCTTCCTCAAGATTCAGATATTCATTGGCAAGACCTTTACCTCCAATATACATCTCACCTACCACTCCAATAGGAAGATTATGAGTGCCATCCTGACTTCGAATATCAATAACGGTATCAGAAATAGGAATTCCTATAGGTAAATCTTCTTCATATGATTCTACATCGTGAATTTTATGAAAAGTAGCAAACGTAGTTGTTTCACTCGGCCCATATACATGAATAAATTGGCATCCTGGAAGATTCTTAGAGAACTTTTTAACACAATCTAAATTAACTTTTTCACCACCAAAAAGAATCTGTTTTACCCCCTTAAATGGGCTACTTTCTGCAGTAGAATATTGATTAAATAAAGATGTTGTAATAAATAACGTATCAACACCGTTATGGCTAATCTTTTCCTTTAATACATCCGGAGATAACAGATCTTCTTTTTCGATTAAAACGAGTTTAGCTCCATTAAGAAAAGCTCCCCAAATTTCAAACGTTGTAGCATCGAAACCTAAGTTGTTCATTTGAGCAATAACATTTTGGTTTGACAGCTTGCAATAATTAGGGTTTAATACTAACCTCAGAACACCATCATTAGGAATGCTGATCCCTTTTGGGTTTCCACTCGAACCAGAAGTAAAGACACAATATAACTCATCTTGATCATCCGCATAAACACTTTCGAATAACATATCTGTAGAATCTTCAATTCGACTTATATTTAAAGTTAAAATATCTGATGGAATACGTAACTCTTTTAAAACATTTGAACTTCCTTCATCAAATAGGATTACCTCCGGTGAAGTCTGATGGATAATCTCATTCACTCTTGTGAGAGGGGTTCCCTTATCTAATAAAATATAAGAATACCCTGAACGCGTGGCAGCTATTATGCTATAAATAGAATGAATCGCTTTATCACAACAAATAAGTGCACGGCGCCTTGTTTGTTGTGCAGGATGAGATAACAATACCTTTCCGATGGATGCACTTTTATAATTAAGTTCTTTATAAGTCACAGAATGATTTTCTGTTACGATTGCAATTTGATCTGGAACCTTATTGAATTGTTTTTCTAAGTAGTAAGAAACTCCACCTTTATGATACAAATCACCCATTGAATTATCCGCATGTTCGTTTGTTCGATCAATCAGTTCTACATCTTTTGTTAATAATACTTTAAGCTCTGCTATTTGCTTATCTGGCTGTGAGGTAGTAACATCAAGAATATTTTTATAAAAATTCAAAAAACTCTCCATAAACTCTTTCGTCATATGAGAAGCATTATATTGAATAACCCCATGTAATGAAGTATTAACTTTTTCAAATATACACGTTAGATCAGATTGCGCAAATTTCTTTAGAAGAGGGAATGAAGAAAATTTTATTTCTCCCATATCTAATGTAATGCCTTCCACACCTGCAAAAAATAACGAGGCACCTTCAAAATCAGAAGTTCTTGCTTTTTCTAGTACAAACATAGTTTGATATAAAGGCTGGTTAGCGGAATTACCTTGATCATTGTACTTCTCTATCAATTCTTGATAAGATACCCTTTGATTTGAGAATATTTTTCTTACATCACGTTGTACCAAATTGGCATACTCAGCAAAAGATTGCGTGTCATTTACCAAGCAGTTTACAGGTAATGTATTCACATAATAACCAATCTTATCTAGATGTTTTTTTGAATGCCGTCCTAAAAAAGGAACTCCTGTAGCGATATTGTTATTATCAAAATAATAAGATAGCACTATATGGTAATTTGCTAATAAAAAACTAAAAGGAGTAACACCCATCTTAAAGGACTCCGAATAAATTTTTTCAGTTAAACCTTTATCTAACTGCAAAACAATGGATTCAGCTGTTTCACTTTTCAACATATCCCTAGACTTTCCGAATGGCAGCTGAAGTTCCTCTACCCCTTTGTGTAACCTTTCTTTCCAATAATCTAATGACTTCTTATATTTATCTGTTGTTTTATACTCATCTAACATCTCAATATGATCAAAAAAAGAACAGTCATTTGCTACTAGAGAAAAATCTTCGTTATTCCTCATCTGTTTATAAATAGAAGCGATTTCTTTCAATATCACAATAAGTGACCAATAATCGACAACGATGTGGTGTGTAATAAGCAATACATATTTATTATTATCATCAGTAGTAGCAACTATAAATCTAGAAAGTGGTCCATTCTTTAAATCAATCAATTTATTTGCTTCAATATTGAAAAAATCACGTACTTCCTGCTCGTTTATAAAAGTGTAGGTTTCAAAAGATACACGATTATTTTCGTTAACCGTTTGTAGTATTTCACCATTTTTCTCAATAAAACGAGCACATAAAATAGGATGTTTCACAGAAATTAAATCACTAACCTTTTGTAAATCGTATACATCTATATCACTTTCAACCTTTGCAGAAAAGTAAGTATTATATGCCGTTGATTGCGGATTGGCCGTTTGTATTTTCCATAATCCTTTTTGACCCTCTGACAATTTATATTCTTTATTCATTTTTGATCCCACCCTAAGTATCAGTAGTTTAAGTAACAAAGTACTTTTTTATAAAATAGAAATGATGAGCCCCCATCATTTAGAAAACCTAATTACTCCTTAGTGCTATCTGATTGATACAAATGTTTAAAACCCTATATCAAACTGAGTTCTTTTTCAGAATGAGGATTCAATACTTTATGACACCATTCCTCATTGTAAATCGTATCAAAATATCGATCTCCCCTATCTGCAAACAGCGTTACTACATTAGGCTTTTTCACATAGTTTTTATCTTTAAAATAATTTTTCACTGCACCGTATACAGCACCCGAAGAACCTCCAGCAAATATTGCATGTTTACTTAAGAGTTCTTTACACATTTCTATGCTCGTTTTTTCACTGATTATCACAACATCATCAATGATTGAATCTTTTAGAATATCCGGTACAATACTTGAGCCTATCCCAGGGATGGATCTATTTTGAGGTTGCAAACCAAAAATAACAGAACCTTCCATATCTACCGCGATAACTTTTGATTTCGGGAACTTCTCTTTGACACAATTAGAAATGCCAGTAATTGTCCCCCCAGAACTTACACCTAAAAAAATATAATCCACTTCAATTTCGTTACATATTTGCTTCCCTACGGTCTCGTAATATGCATTTGCAACTAATTTATTACCGTATTGATTAATCCAATATGAATTTGCTATTGAATTTCTTAGCTCATTAACCTTCTCTAACCTTGTGATTAAATATCCACCTGAATTATCGGGTTCTGTTACTTTTATTACTGTTGCTCCTAGAGATCTAATGATCATTTCATTCACAGGTAAAATTTTCGGATCAACTACGCAAATAAATTTCAAACCTAGCCTTTTACAATAACTTGCTAAAGCGATACCAAAATTACCAGACGAAGATTCAATAATTGTTGTATCCTTGTCGATATCACCTTTCTGAAGCAAAGTTTCAAGAATGTGTGCAGCTGCTCTATCTTTAACGCTACCAGTAGGGTTGTTTCCCTCTAATTTAACGAATAAATTCACATTACATAAGTCTTTACTTGTTAGTTGTACCATTGGCGTTTTTCCAACAAAATCTAATACACTATTATAAATACTCATAATTTACTCCCACTTGATTCTTGTTATTTTTTTCATAAATTAGTGATTTGTTTATAATTTTATTAATATATTCAATGTTATTGTTAATGAAAAAATGGTTACCATTTAATGTATAAACTATCGCTTCACGCTCGCTGTATTTATTCCATTCTAGAGCTTCCTCTAGTTTTACTGTATCTTCAGTTCCTATAAGAATGGAAATATCACATTCGATTTTATGCTGATTAGGATTATATTCGTATTCTCCTAGTATCTTTAAATCATTCCTTATTATCGGTAGAAACAAATCTGTTAATTCTTTACTATCAACCAACTCTTGTGGGATGCCTCCAAGAGCACTCAATTTACTTAGCAATTCCTGATTAGAAAAATGATGTAATTTTTCTTTATCTTTCATCCGATCCGGTGTTTTGCAACCAGAAAAAAATATATGTTCTGGTAATCTTTTGCCCTCAGAACGGATCTTATGATATAGCTCGTAAGCTAATATACTTCCCATGCTATGTCCATATAATGCATACTGATTTTGGTCGATCTTATCCTGAATCATATTATAAATATCATCCGTTACTTCTTTCATACTCATATAGAAGCCCTCATTAAATCTTTGTCCCCTTCCTTTCAACGGAACAGGATGTAAATAAATAGATTTATCTAAATGATTCCCCCATTTGTAATACCCTACCTCCGAACCACCAGCGTAAGGTAGACAAAATAATAGCATGCATTCCCCCCCCTTTAAATAGAAACTTTCTAATTATAACTATTAAGATTAATATTCAAAAATACAGATTAAAAAGACTATTACACTTTATTGAGTTCATGATTACTTGCCATTTTTTGAAGCTGGGATTGATACTTCTTTTCTTTTAATTTATCCCTTTTATCCCTATTATTCTTCAATGAAATATGACCAGGATTTTCTTCATACCCTTTTCTTCTACTATACCTCGACAAACCTTCTGGAATTAAGCTAGACTGTTTATCTTGGAGTATCCCTGCAACCCCTATAGTTGAAGATTCATTTGTATATTGTGGATAGATTTTCTTGAAATAGTCTAATGCCCTATCAGCCTTATAGTCTTGCGGCTCAGGATACGATGTAATGACACCCTCAAAATTACGTAAAACCACTTTATCAGGACTTTGTGAAATGATATAGTTTGGCTGAATAGCAATTTTCCCTCCCCCGCCCGGCGCATCTACCACAAATGTAGGTACTGCATAACCCGACGTATGCCCCCTGAGTCCTTCAATAATTTCAAGACCTTTCGATATAGGGGCTCTAAAATGACTAATGCCTTCTGATAAATCACACTGATATATGTAATAAGGGCGAACACGAATCTTTACTAGATCATGCATTAGCTTTTTCATTATTGTTACACTATCATTGATACCCGCTAATATCACTGACTGATTTCCTAATGGCACACCTGCATCAGCAAGCATTTCACACGCCTTTTTTGCTTCCTCTGTAATTTCAATTGATGTATTAAAGTGAGTATTCAGCCATATAGGATGATATTTCTTTAAGATATTACAAAGATTCTCTGTAATTCTTTGTGGAAAAACGACTGGAGCACGTGTCCCTATTCGAATAATCTCAACATGAGGGATCTCTCTTAAACTTTTCAGTATGTACTCCAATATAGTGTCATTAATTAACAAACCATCTCCGCCGGAAATTAATACATCTCTAACCTCAGGCGTTTCTCTTATATACTCAATAGCTCTGTCTAACTGCTTTTTCGGAACCGCCATACCCACTTGGCCAGAGAAACGTCGACGTGTGCAGTATCGGCAATACATTGAACACTGATTGGTAACTAAAAATAACACTCTATCTGGATATCGATGAGTTAAACCAGGAACTGGAGAATCTTCATCTTCCTCTAATGGATCCTCAAGATCGTACTTTGTTTTATATACTTCATTCGAAATCGGTACAGATTGCATCCGAATTGGACAATGCGGATCGTCCGGATTCATCAGTGAAGCATAGTACGGAGTAATATTAAGCGGGATTGTTTTTGTAGATATTCTTATTCCCTCTTCTTCATCTGGTGTTAAATGAATTACTTTTTTTAAATCTTCTAAGGTACGGATTGTATTCGTAAGTTGCCAAACCCAATCATTCCATTGGTCTTCAGTAACATGTTTCCACATTTCTATATCTCTCCAATGACGGGTTGGTTTGTATAATTGATCCACTTTTGAACAACTCCCTGAATTATTAGATGAATAGGTTATGATAGTAACTTTAATGCTTTTTAATCTAAAGTATTGTGCTTGTAAATATGATATAGCGATACTTCATATTCATTTAAAAAGGACGGTACATATTGATGATTCCCCACCATTATCCAATTGATAATTTATGGCATTTTTTGTATTTAGCATCAGATTCACTACCTTCTTGCTGTTTAACTTTCTGTATCTAAAATATACGTGTCAATTTATGTTAATAACAATCAGTAAAATTTCACAAAAAATCTGGCAATTCATTTCTTGTTTTCACTGCTTTATTTTACATATTTGCGATGAAGAGAAATCATGACAGTACTTCAGTTTATATTTAGGAATAATAGGAATGGCAAACTCCTACATAGTAAAAATTCTGTCATTGCTCATTTTATATATAAGAAAGACCTTTACATGTCTATGATCCTATAAACTTAATATGCTGGGTGGCTACCAATTCTATTTCAAGTAAAATTTGTATAATAAAAAAACAGGTAGAATCTACTTTCTACCTGTCAGACTGTCGACAAACCCCATTCAAATTAATAAAAAAATGTAAGTATCGCTTACATGAACAAATTTTTCAATCGCCGAAGGATTGTCCAACGCATACCATTTTTTATTCTCTTCCGTATGCCGAAGATGGCTCACTTCTTCAAGATAACGTTGAATCATCTTCGTTTAATTTTCCTAAAGCAGCTCTATCATTAGATTAAAATACAGCTAATCATTTTTAGAATATTTTTTTATATGCAAATATGATACAATAATTTACATAATTGTCAATCAACTCAGAAAACTACAACTTTATATCTAAATACTACTTCTATAAACTTTCATTTGCATTCTTAATTATTGTTATTTTAAACAAATGGTTATTCTACTTTAAAATATCAATCTCAAAAACAATAGCAATAAGTGTTTATAGATTAGGGATTTTTGAAAGGATGTGTTCTACTCTTTATATTCATTCTACTTTTTAAAACAAACGTTTTATTTTAAGCCTGAAAGTTTTAGACTAATACATTTTAACTAGGGGTGTAGAAAATTGCTTTACTTAAATTCTAAAGATATTACTGATATTGGAATCAACTGGATAAAAACAGTTGAAATAATTAAAAAAGCTGTCAACGTTATGAATCATTCTGATTTCTCACAACCAATAAAGCCTTATCTACAATTTAATGATCCAGACAATCGGATTATAGCAATGCCAGCGTTTGCTGGGGGAGAGTTTTCAGTAGCAGGTATTAAGTGGATCGCTAGCTTTCCTAAAAATCTTGAAGTTAGTATACCTAGAGCAAATTCAATCACAATATTAAATGATGCGACTACTGGTGTACCATTCGCAACAATTAATACACCAATTGTGAGTGGTATACGAACTGCTTCTGTATCAGGTCTTATGATTCAAGAGTTTGATAAAGTACATAATCTAAATGATGTAACACTCGGAATAATCGGGTTGGGCCCAATAGGTCAATTACATTTACAAATGGCAACAACCCTTTTAGGAGATAAAATTAAAAATATACGTCTTTTTGATATATCGGAAATCGATAAAAATAAAATCCCAGTAGAACTTAGAGAAAAAGTCACAATATGCTCGTCATGGGAAGATGTGTACCGTGATGCAGATATATTTATTACGTGTACTGTATCAAGTAAAGGATATATTGATGGTCCTCCAAAACCAAATGCACTGCTACTAAACGTATCACTACGTGATTTTAAAACTGATATACTAGACTATTCACCAGTAATTGTAGTTGACAATTGGGAAGAGGTATGTCGTGCAAATACAGATATAGAAGTCATGCATAATGAAAGAAATTTACAAAAATCAGACACTCTTGATATTAAAGATATTGTTTGTAGTAATGCATTTAAAGAGATTACAGAAGATAAAGTTGTCATGTTCCATCCAATGGGAATGGCTACTTTTGATATCGTAATTGCTCAATATTACTATGATCAAGCCATTGCTTTAGGCTATGGTCAACCGCTAGAAGCATAGGCTATTAGCAACTCAAATTAAGATTTAACTGTTCAGTTAACCTAATCAACCAATTGAAGAAAAATACAAAAAAGTGTTCTGGATTTTCGATCTTCAGAACACTTTTTTCATTTTATCAAACACCGCTTTCGCAGCGCTTATTTAAAAATGCATAACTACTATGTGAATCATGGTTGAATCTTTGATTCTCTTCTAAATCATACTTTTTTATCCCGATTGGTGAGGGCTAATAATCAGTGGGAGATGAAGAAAATCCCCACTGATTAAAGTTTCACTTTATGAATTCTCCATTTTTTTTAATTATCAATTCAAAAAACAAGAAATTTTTTACAATTAATAGTAATATAGAACATATACATATTTATTAAAAATGGTGGGGGCTATTTCAATC
Organism: Bacillus sp. UNC437CL72CviS29; assembly: GCF_000482345.1. Lineage (NCBI taxonomy): Bacteria > Bacillati > Bacillota > Bacilli > Caryophanales > Bacillaceae > Bacillus > Bacillus sp. UNC437CL72CviS29. The sequence goes on from NZ_AXVB01000004.1 coordinate 172,811, forward strand.
ATGATGCGTGCACTTAACTTACATATAAAACAAGCCTTTTTAAATAAGATTTCTCTCACTCTCTTATTGAGTTGGTTAATTCTTGTCTCAATTTATCATTATTACTATGTTTTACGATATTTAGGAGGACTACCTGACGGGCTTTTAATAACTGCTTATAAATGGATTGGCTTTCGTGATAATGGGATGGATGTGTATTTACTATTAATGCCTGTACTAGCAGCACTCCCTTTTAGCACGAGCTATAACTCTGATAAAGTTGATAAATTCAAATCATTTGTAAGTAAAGAAATTCCCTTTTTCCCTTATGTATTTACGAAATATATCGTGACCTTCCTAATTGGGGGGCTTCTTTATATTCTCCCATTCGTATTTTCATTGCTGTTTTGTAAACTGACAATTCCAGATGGTATTCCGACAACCGACTTAGGTATTATTAAGGACAACAGCATGTTTTCATCTTTATATTTCTCTTCTCCAATTTCTTATATTTCCCTATATATCGGGATTAATTTTTTATTTGCTGGTCTTATGGCGGTATTGGGTCTTTCTGCATCCATATGGTCTAGAAAAGATTACATGGCAATTCTATTCCCTTTTGCTATCACCTCTCTACCATATATTATTTTAAATATCGTATTCCCTACAATTGGCGGAGCACCTATTCATTTATACGATCCAAAACAACCGCTCCAAGGAATGTCGCCTTACATTGGAATCGTGCAATGCACCTTGTTTTTAGGAATTAGTTTATTTACGTATATGAAAGGTATACAGAAAGATCGGAAGCAATATATGCGGAGACTTCAAAAAAGAATGCGATGTAAAAAATCGATTCAAAAATCAGTTAGTATGTAATACAAAATACCCCTCAGCTATTATGCTGAGGGGTACTTTTACTTAGGATGCTTTTTTCAAATCAATTTGTGCAAGCACTGGGTCATGGTCACTCATACGGCCATGTTCCTTCATAATGTTGGAATTTAAATGTACCGGATCCACAACTGTATGTGGTGCCATATTATTTGTTACTAAAACATGATCTAATACTTGTGCATTGCCGTCATGAATATATGTGTAACGATTTTCTTTCGAAACCGTTTCTAACATATCTTGCATGATATCGCCTTTTAATGCTTGCAGTGGTTTCGAGAATTCAAAGTCATTCATATCACCAACTACAACCACTGGTGCATTCACATCTCGTTTTTGAATATCTTTTACAAAGCTGTTCACTTCCTGCGCCAGTTGAACGCGTTTCTCTTCACTCTTTAATACAAGAGGTTGAATTTTTCCAAACGGCGTCGCATCACCAAGTTTTGAATTTAAATGACTTGAAATAACAACAATATTTTGCCCTTGGAATTTAAACTCCGCAGCTAGCGGTTTACGAGTATTATCAAATACCGGATTATCTTGTCCAATGCGCGTCGGGTTTGTTGCTAACAGCTTTGGATTCTTTTCTAATTTCACACGTGATGGATTATAGAAGAAACCAACGCGAATGTTCGCTCCCGGTGCCCCGCCATCTTGGTTGTTTTGCGGAGCAACTTCTACATATTCATACTTAGGTCCATGAATTTCTTGCACAGCATCAATAATACGCTTTGCACTTAATGAAGCATCTGTTGTTCCGTCATTCGTTGATCCATTATTATCTTGCATTTCTTGTACACCAATAATGTCTGGCATCTTTAAATTATATTTAATAGCATATGCCATTGCTTTTACCTTTTCATCAGATGTTTCTTTTGCATTCGCTGAAAAGTTTTCAATGTTATATGTTGCCACTGTTAATTTTCCAAGACGAGGCTGAATATTAGCGCCTGCTTGTTTAAACCCGCCATCCGTTACAGATGGTAATTCTGTTACCGGCGAAATACGATACGCACCATAGTCATAGCCGACTACACCTGTGATATCTCCATTAAATGTATCTCCTGATTTTGCTACATAATCACGAGGTACTTTTAAAGAAAGACGTTCTGGATTGAATTGATTCTCGCCTAACAATGGTGTTCCATATTTTGTAGTGACCTTATCTCCACCATTTGCAACTGTTACATATAAATTTCCATTTTTCTGCGGTCCAACAATTTGAGGAGTTGGCATTGTCACGCGCATACCCTCTATACTTTCATAGAAATCAATTGCATCTTCCTCTGGATCAAATACACCAAATGCATCATTATCAATAATTTGATCTGGAATCTTTACACCCTTTTCACCTAATACAGTTGCTTCTGGCAACTGTTGATGATTTGCTTTCACTGAGGCATTGCTCGCTTTAATTTCTGTGATGGCTAAATCTGTATCAAATCTGTCAGCGTATCCAGCTCCAATAAATTCTTCTACCTCACCATCAACGTGCACAAGATCTCCTACTGCTACATTCGCTTCTTTCTTATAGACATAAATTCCTTCTGAAGTTGCCGTGTCTTCGTCAGGCTGCGAGTCTTGCATATAAAAACCATTCTTATCTAACGCTGTTACGACACCTTCTACATTTCGTACTTTCTTCCCATTATAAGGAGAAACATGTGATTTCCCTTGAATATCATGAATACGAACTTGCTCACCTTTTATAATTGTAAAAGAAAATGTCGAAACTTCTGAAGGTGCAAGTCCTTCTTTCACTGCAATTGCTTTTATCACACTGTTCTCATTTATAACAATCGATTCATTATAACGAATACTTTTATCTGTTGGAACAGAGCCATCTAATGTATAGTAGATTGTTGCTCCTTCTGTACTTGTGGTTAATGTTACTGCTGTTCCTTTTTCAATTTCCCCACCATTTGGTGATGCAGTCACATCACTTACACGGTTTTCCGTTTGTCCTTGAAACTTATATGCTGTTACGGACTTTAAACCAGGGCTACCAAAATAAAGCTCAAGCGTCCCTGTTAATTGAACTTTCTTCCCAACATTTTCAGGATGATCTTTTACATTCACTGCTGCTCTCACGTCACCTTTTGGCAACTGAACAGGCATGATTTTCGCAGGATCTGTCTCATTTGGAGAATCTGCAATTGCAACATTCGTATCTCCAAATTTCGCAGGATCTTTCGTGTACTTAGAAGGCCCTTCTGTATATCCAACAATATACCCTTCCACTATCCCTTTACTGCTTCCTTGCTGCTTAAACAGTTGAATTGCATCCTGCACAGATAATACAGAATGTTCTTCTGCTTTTACTAAAGTTCCAGTAAATGAAATCAGTAGTATAAATGATAGCAAGATACTTACTAGTTTCTTCAAATTCATCGTCCTCCCCTAATTTTAATATTCTCTTAGCATGTATTATCATAACAAAAAATTCTTTATAAAGAACTTAAAATTCGACAAATTTTACAAAAAATTAATCTCATACTTCCGTATGAGTCTGATATTACAATTTCCACATCATTCTTTTAATATAAGTAGAACTCATACAGAAAGAAGTGAGATGTTAATCTTGTATCTTGCAGACAGGTATTTTACTTTTGAAGGGGAATTATTATAATAAAATATTAAGATAAGGGTGAAAACATGAAAAGAGTATTAATAAACAAAGCTTCCTATTTAGATAAATCCGAATTAGAGCGTTTGAATACTGCTATATACTTTGCCGAGAAAGCTCACGAAGGGCAATTTCGAATTTCAGGTGAACCCTATATTACTCACCCATTTGCAGTTACAGAAATCTTACTAGACTGTAAAGCCGATATCATAACTTTAGTGGCAGCATTACTACACGATGTGGTAGAAGATACAAATTACACAATTGAGGAAATACGTGATACGTTTGGTGAAAAAAAGTGGAGAAATTTTGTAAACAAATGCCTTCTTTCACTTTATCTTTAGGAAAACCACAATTCTTTGGAAAACAAGTTTTATTCTTAAGTGTAGAAGACTCAAAAGTTTATAAACTACATCGTCTTTTAGTACAAGCAGTCCCTCCATCAGATGATTTGATTAAAAGGTATATAGAAATGGAACAGTATCATCTCCATTTAACGCTTGGACAAACCCATTGGGGTTTAACTTCGGATGAATTGGTACAAATGGAACAAGTGGCTAGAGATGAATTTACACCATATCCTGAGTGGACCGTTAATTTCATAAGAATTTATCAAGAAATAGAAGAGAATAAATATCAACCATACAAAGACATTCCGTTTTTAAATTTGTAAACTTAAAGATACATTGACTTCTGATAACGATAATTATGTAAATGAGCTATCCAAATGGATGGCTTATTTTATTTTTTTGCTTAGCGTGATTTTTTTCCGAAATGCTGGCGATACCCCATTAATTAGATATAGTATGTGAAATTTTAAAAGAAGACACTCAATTCGAGTGTCTTTTCTTTTTGTAGATAATATTATTGAAGATTTACTCGAACTTCTTCTTCTGATAAGGAAATTGGTTTGAAGATTAATTGAAGCTTAGGATCTCCTTGTTTTGATTCGAAAGCAATAGTTCCAGTTATTTTCCCATTTTGTGCAAGTTTTCCAAAATTCAATTGAGTATCTTGGTTAATCATAGTTAACGTTGGATCTACAATATTTCCTTCACTGTTTTGTAAACTGAAATCGTGAGCATTATAATGTATTTCTTCTTTTCCGCCGTTTTCTATAGTTACATTAGCGATTAAAAATTCATGACCCTCTTTAGGTTTATCGAATTCTCCACCTGGAGACTTTTCAACATTTGTAACAGTTAATTTGTGATTTCCAAGATTAATTGTTTCGCCAACTTTAAATTTTTTTTTCTCTTCTTTCTTTTCAGTTGTTTGTTCTGTTTTTGTATCATTTGATACTTTCTTGGCAGTTTCTTCTGTATCACTACATCCCGCTAGACTGATAGCAAGCGCTCCAGTTATAACGAGTGTACCCATCTTCTTATACATTTCGTTTCCTCCAATTATATAAAATATATGATTCCTGAACTATCATAACAAATATGGTTACAACTTTTTTGTCAGATTATGTCGAACATAAAAAAAAGAGAGCATAAGCTCTCAGATGGAAAATGTTTCTTCTACAAGGGGTTACCATACATGCCCATCAACTTAAGAATTCAGAACTATCCCAAAACGAAAAAATGAGCTTTTTTATTACAAGTTAGGACAAAATCTCGTTCTGGGGGTAGTTGTATTTTCTTAGCTTGATAGCGATGTGGTGGTATCCCATAACCGAATCTATATTAACAAAAGGTGTTTTCACGTATAGAAAGCATCTTTTCAATCAACAACAAAGGGATCTTTAATGAACCAGAATGCCTTCGCTGTTATAAAGTGAAGCTTTAATCAGTGGGGGTTTTCTCCCTCCCCACTGATTATTAGTTAAACCAATCGAGCTTTTACGGACAGTGCATCTCCCACCTAACTTCTTTGCTTTCGCTGAATTTTGAAGTGGGAGTGTTACTGTCCGTTAATGCGGGATAAATCCAACTTTCTAGTAAGTCGATAATCTTACTCCATAATGCTCCGCAAGATTAAAGCGTCTGTCCATTATCAATTGTAAATATTTGTCCCGTAATAGATTCCTGGATTAATTGAAAAAGAATCGCTTCGGCAATATCATCTGGTGTTGAAATTCTTTGAAGTGGTAGATTCCCCGCCAGTTGGTACATTTTCTCTTCATTACCTGCCCACCACCTTGTATCGACTGCACCAGGAGAAATACTATTTACTCTAATATCAGGTGCTAATGCAATTGCGAGCGATTTTGTCATCGTATGAATGGCTGATTTTGTTGCGGCATATGGTACAGATGATCCTAATCCCGTTATCCCTGCAACGCTTCCCATATTCACAATCGCACCTGATTTTTTCTCCTTCATATAAGGAACAACAGCTTGTATACAATGAAACATCCCTTTCACGTTCACACTAAAAAGGTCATCCCACACTTGATCCGTTACAGACTCTAAATCATCCATAGGTATTTGAGCTGTTATACTCGCATTATTCACTAAACAATCGACTGTTCCAAAAAAATGAACAGTTTGAGATACCATATCCTCTACTTCTTCTTTTTTGGCTACATCTGCTTTCAAAGCCACCGCGGTACCTCCTCGCTGCTTTATTTCATTCACAGTTTCTAACGCTTCTTTTTCGGAACGGCTATAATTCACCACAACTTTCGCTCCTAAACTCGCTAATCTCAACGCAACAGCCTTTCCAATACCTGTGCCACCGCCTGTTATAATGGCTACTTTATCTTTTATATTCATTTTAAAATCTCCTCACTGTATCTGATTTGATTTCATTTTATCTTCGTTCGTTTGAGGAGTATAATACTGAATAATGACTATGGTATCATTTTAAATAATACCTAGGTGGAGGGATCTATTCTTGGAAAGCCATGACTTATGGATTTTTAAGCATGTTGCAGAACTACAATCAATCTCTAGAGCTGCTGAAAAGTTGGGATATGTACAACCAAATATAAGTCAGCGAATTAAAAACTTAGAAGATGAACTCGGCGTTAAAATATTAAAGCGCAATAACAGAGGAGTAACATTAACGGAAGAAGGAAAAGTATTATTAGATTACACAAATGAAATTATGTCTTTAATGAATGAAGCGAAATCAAAAATAAACCCTGAGAAATGGAGAGATTCTTTAACACTTGGGGCATCTCAAACTATTTCTGCGGTGAAAGTACCTCAGCTATTTTCTTCTTTTTTGGAGTTACATACAAATATTGATATGAAGCTAAGAACGAATGATAACGCAAAGTTACAAGAAATGCTTTTGTATGGAGAACTTGATGGGATTTTTTTAAGCGATGCATATAATGATTCACAATTCGAAAGTGTGTACAGTTATTTTGAAAATATGATACTCGTTTTACCAAAAGATACTCTGCCCGAAAATCAAACTTTACTTGTAAACAGTAATCCAAATTGTATATATAGAAAGAAGCTATTAGATTATTGTCATATGAATAACTTTGACCAAAGGGCGATACTGGAATTTGATTCACTTGAATCGATTATGCAAGCTGCTCACGATGGGCTTGGTATTACGATCGTACCTACTAATGTTGTATATAGCCGAAATAAGCCAAAAACAATTCATTATGAAGAACTGCCCGAAACAGTCGAAATTGATTTTGTGATTAAACGTAGAAAACAGCAATCGCAAGGCTTAAAGAAATTCATTCGTTTTTTGCGAGAGTTATAAGTGTAAAGCAAAAGCCCCTTCAGGTTTCTAGATATATTGATGACTGATGAGTGAGGTAATATATAGTAAATGAAAGTTTATCGGTGCAAACTCGAATATATCGTCACTTTAGCAAACAACGACAAAAAAAGGAGCCTACTGGCTCCTTTTTTTTATTGCGCAATTAATTCCGCTTCATTTATTTTTTCCAAATAAGACAACACATGCTTTACTGCTGCCTCACCTTGATCGATACAATCTGGAAGACCTGATCCGCCGTAAGAGCTACCAGCTAAATAAACGCCTGGTAATTCTTTATCCATAAATGTTTTTAACTTTGTCATACGTTCTTTATGCCCCACAGTATATTGCGGCATGGCATCTTTCCAGCGGCTGACAACCGTAAAGTCCGGCTCTGCTGTAATATCCATTGTTTTTTGTAAATCTTCTAATATAAAACGAACCATTTCTTCATCTGTTTGTTCGACAATTGCTTCATCACCAGGACGCCCCATATAGCAGCGAAGAAGCACTTGACCTTCCGGTGTTGTATGGGGCCATTTCTTATGTGTCCACGTACATGCTGTAATGGAAAAATCGCTATTTCGGGATACAACGAAGCCTGTACCATCAATATCACGCTTAATAGCTTCTTTTGGAAAGGCTAATGCAACATTAGCAACCGACGTCGATGGAACATTGCGGAAGAAACGAAACTCCTTATACTGTGCAAACATAGACGGCAATACTTTGTGAGATGCAGCAACCACAATAGAGTCCGCCTCAATTTCTTTTCCATTGCTCAGCGTAATCGTATAACCATCGCCCATTTTTGCGACTTTTTCAATCCGAGTCCCCTTCACAATAGTTCCATCTTCTAGCTGCTCTTCTATTCTTTCTACAATAGATTGCAGCCCTGTTTTCAATGTTAAAAAGATCCCTTGCGGCGCTGCATCCCTTTCTTTCTTCGGGGCCAAATTACGCATACCGAGTGAAATACTCCGATATTTCTGCTCTACTTGATAAAACTGCGGGAATGTCGCCATTAAGCTCATTTGATCAATATCTCCTGCATAAATCCCAGATAACAATGGTTCGATTAAATTTTCAACCACTTCATTTCCTAAACGACGACGGAAAAATTGACCAAGTGATTGATCAGAAACAGGCTTTGAACGAGGTAATACAAAATCAAAACCTGCTCTTACTTTACCAATCGGAGAGAACAATCCTGAAAATAGAAAGGGCGTAATTTGCGTTGGAATTCCCATCATGGATCCACTCGGCATCTTATGTAATCGGTTGTTCACAAGAACAAATGACTGACCAGTTGCGTTGTTTACAAGCGCATCTCCAAGGCCTAATTCTCTGGCTAACCTGGCTGCACTTTCTTTTCTTTCTAAGAAAGAATCTGGACCGCGCTCAATTGTAAATCCATCTTTTCGAACGGTTTGAATTTTGCCGCCAAGCCTACCCGACGCTTCTATTAGCAATGTATCAATCGGCAATCCTTTTTCGCGAACTTCTTTTTGTAAGTAATACGCTGTTGTTAAACCTGTAATTCCACCACCGATGATAACAACTTTCTTTTTCAAAATGGCTCCTCCTTTCCCATTGTCTCACGAAGCTTCTGCTTGTTTCTTTAACACGACATCTGCTAAGCAAGAAATAAATGCATCTGATGCATTTGGCATTTCCGGACGATAATACTTCGCTCCAATTTCTTCTGTAACAATTTTGCATTCAATATCATTGTCATACAACACTTCTAAATGTTCAGCTACAAATCCAACCGGTGCATATACAAATGAAGTGTAGCCATATTTTTCATGTAGTTCTCTCGTTAAATCTTGTACATCTGGCCCGATCCATGGGTCCGGTGTATTGCCCGCACTTTGCCAACCGACCGCATAATTAGGAACTTCTGCACCACGTGCAATATAATCAGCTGTTTCATTTAACTGTTCTGGATAAGGATCACCTAAAGCGATGATTTTCTCTGGTAAACTATGCGCAGATACAATTAACACTGCTTTTTCAAGTTCTTCTTCTGTCATACTGCTATATACTTTTTTCACTTCATCTACCCAGTACTGGATAAATTTCGGTTCTTTATACCAGCTATCGATACCGTGAATTGTTAGATTTCCGAGTTTCTCTGCTTCTTCTTGTGCTCTGCCGACATATGATTTTACGCTGAACGTAGAATAATGTGGAGCAAGAACAAGGGCAATTGCTTCTTCAATCCCATCGTTATGCATAGCTTCTACAGCATCCTCAATGAAAGGTTCAATATGCTTTAATCCAAGATACATATGGAACTCTACGTTATCCTGCATCCCGTTTAAATGTTTTTCTAACTTTTTCGCTTGTTCTAATGTAATAGTAGCTAAAGGAGAAATACCACCAATTGCGCGGTAACGTTCTGTCAGGTCCTCTAACATTTCTGGACTTGGCTTTCGTCCTCTGCGAATATGTGTATAGTAACGTTCAATATCTTCTTCTTTATATGGTGTTCCGTATGCCATTACAAGCAAACCAATTTTCTTTTTCATACACCTATTCTCCTTTACTTCGCTAACTGTCCTTTAGAATACTCATGAATAAATGACGTCAAACGCTTTAATGTATCTGGATTTACTTCCGGGAATACACCGTGACCTAAGTTAAATACATAACCAGGTTGTTTCATCCCTTGATCTAAAATTGTTTTTACATGTTCTCTGATAACGTCCCATGGTGCAAGTAAGAATGAAGGATCCATATTACCTTGTACCGCTTTATGAATACCGCGGCCGCGCGCTTCTTCAATTGACAAGCGCCAATCAAGCCCAACTACATCAAGAGGTAAGTCATTCCATTCATTTGCTAAATGCCCTGCTCCAACGCCGTGCATGATCATCGGAACGTTCATTGTGCGAACTTCCGTGAAAATACGCTCCATTGCAGGTTTAATAAATGTGCGGTAATCTGCTACATTCACCGTTCCAACCCAAGAATCAAAGACTTGTACTGCTTTTGCTCCTGCTTTAATCTGTGCTTTCAAATATGTGATTACCATATCGGCAAGCTTATCCATTAAGGCAAACCAAGCTTTCGGCTCTGCATACATAAACGCCTTTGTTTTATGATAGTTACGAGAAGGTCCTCCTTCAATCATGTAACTCGCTAATGTAAATGGCGCCCCTGAAAAACCAATTAATGGAACATCTAACATCTCATTTGTTAATAAACGAATTGTATCTAATATGTATGGAACATCATCTTCTGGATGAATTTCACCAAGCTTCTCTACGTCTTGTAAAGAACGGATTGGATTATCAATAACCGGTCCAATTCCAGATTTAATTTCAACATCGACACCGATTGCTGGAAGTGGTGACATAATATCTTTATACAAAATCGCTGCGTCAACATTATATTGATCAACTGGAAGCTTTGTAACATATGCACATAGCTCTGGATTGTGTGTAATTTCAAATAAAGAATACTTCTCTTTTATTTTTCTATATTCAGGTTGTGAACGACCTGCTTGTCTCATATACCATGCTGGTACATATTCTGTTTGTTCCCCCATGCATGCTTTTAAAAATGTCTCATTTATAGTTCTTACCAAGACCCTTGCTCCCTTCCTTACCAATGCTTCTAGCGAATCCTATCCTACTTATTTATCTTTTTTTACTATACAGCTTGTAAAACAAAATGCATAACATTATATACGTTGTTCATGAAATTGACACAAACGTTCGTAAAACCGCTTACTATTTTCACAACATTCTTATTATATCACAAGCAAAAACTACGGTTTAGCTACTTTTGTCTTTTCACCTTCTCGATTTGTTTGTGAGTTATACGGAACAACATAAAAACTTGGTTTAGAGAATATGTTAATAAACTTTTCTTCGTACTCACCAACTCCCTTTACTGTTCCAACATGGGTATGGATTCCGTTCTCAACCTTATAGATTCGATAGATAACTCTTTTATCTTGAAGTGGTTTCCAGTTCAATTTCATCGTAAATAAACCAAACGGACTAAACGATAATTTCGCCTCTATATTTTCAATTTTACTTAAGCGGATTGGTGTTCCGATCGTTTCAACACCTTTTGGCTTCTTGAAATTTGAATCATCTTGTACGTTCGCCTTCGTTAAAATCTTTTTAAATAATTGTGTTGCAGACGCACTCTCATCATGCAGTTGATGCTCGTTATCCGTACGATCGTACCCAATCCAGACCGCTCCTACTAAACTCGGCGTGTATCCAACAAACCAAAAATCTCTAGCGCCTTCGCTTTGATTCGGAAGAGACGTTGTACCTGTTTTTCCTGCTAGTGCGCCTTTATATTCTCCCGCTTTTGCCGTACCTTCTTTTACGACACCTTCTAGCATTTTTGTCATATACCATGCTGTTTGTTTTGAAAACACTTTCGTTTCGTTTTTCGGTGATTCTCCAATCACCTTTCCGTGTCGATCGAGTACCTTTTCAATCACATGTGGCTCAATAATGTTTCCATTCGCTAAAAACGAACGGTACATCTTTACAAGTTCAAATGGAGAAACCCCTTCTTTCAGCCCGCCAAGTGCCGTGCTTAAACCAGATTCTGCAATATGAATATTCCCCTTCTCTAAATATTGCTTTCCTTCTTCTATCCCCATTTCATGTAATAAAGATACAGCTGGTACATTCGCTGACTCTAAGAGCGCATCGTACATTGTTACTTCTTTTGAATACCGATGATTATAATTTCTTGGTTCATATCCTTCAACAGAGACTCGTTCATTTGTTAATAAAGAATACGGATTATACTTTTTCGTTTCCAGCGCTGGTGCGTACACAATGAGCGGTTTTAAAACAGACCCTGGCTGTCTTTTCGCGAACACTCTATTAAACCCTCTTGGCACATACTCTCGTCCGCCAATCGCTGCTTTAATTCCTCCTGTCATATTATCCATTAATAAAAAGGCACCTTGTGCTCCGCCCTCTTTTCCTGGAAAATTGCGCGCATCTTGAAATTGATCGTAAGCGACTTTTTGAATTTTTTCATCCATTGAAACAACAAATGTATATCCACCGCGCAGAACTTCTTGATGCGACAAACCATATAAGCGTGCCGCCTCATCTATTACCATATCTACATAGGGCATATAAGCAAGTTCTCGCTCATTTAAATTTTTATAAAGCGCAATTGTTTTCCCTTGGTAGCGAACACTTTCCTCCGCTGATACATAGCCTTGTTTATGCATAAGTGACAATACTAAATCACGGCGTTCCTTACTCTTTTTTGGATATAAGAACGGTGAATACCCGTTTGGTGCTTTCGGAAGACCCGCAAGCATCGCTCCTTCTTCAACCGTCAACTCCTCTACATTTTTATTAAAATACAATTTTGCTGCTGCTTGAATTCCGTAGGCACCATGACCAAAATAAATATGATTCATATACATTTCGAGAAGTTGCCCCTTCGTATATTTTTGTTCTAATTTAAGTGCGATTGCCACTTCTTTTAATTTACGTGTAAATGTTTTTTCATGAGTTAAAAAAACATTTTTAACAAGTTGCTGCGTAATGGTACTACCGCCCTCGACTTTTTCTCTTGCTAAAATATCTTTATACAATGCGCGAAACACAGAAGGATAGTCAATCCCATGATGGTCATAAAACCGAGCATCCTCTACAGCGATAAATGCTTGTTGTACATGTTTCGGAACTTGTTCAATCGATACAAGATCTCTATTTTCTACATATAATTTTGTAATTTCTTTTCCTTGTTGATCAACAATACGTGATGAAGAGTGGAAAACCAGCTGCTTTTCATCCATCATATAACCACCAGCTAACACAATGAGTTTATAGAATACAATTGCGACTACAAACACCGCCACGCCGCCCATTAAGGTCCACATTATTTTCTTCATTCATCGTCCTTCTTTCCAAATGATGGTACATTTATTATTTGAAAAAGAATAATCTTTATGTATATAATCTTCGAAGTTTTTGGCAAGAGTTGCTATAATGAAAGCAAAATCATTAAGGGGGGCATTATAAATGAAAGCAATCATTTCATACGAAACACCTCTAGAACAACCGCATTTCACTGCAAAGAATGATGAAAAAAATATGTTTTATAAAGAAAATACAGAAGAAACTGTAGAAGGTTCACTTAACTATGACGTGCTAGACGCAGTCGGAGAATTTAAAGGACAACCTGGCTTTATTGTTTGTAACAACATTTCTGTTACAGATGAAGGCCGCCCTGCCTTTGAACATCGTTTCAAAAGCCGCGCAGGTCTTATTGAAAACGAACCCGGTTTCCAAGCAATCCGCGTTCTTCGCCCATTAAGTAACGATACATATATCATTATGACAATGTGGGAAACGGAGCAAAACTTTAAAGATTGGACGGAATCACGTTCTTTCGAAAATGCACATAAAAAACGCCCTGCACAAGCAAGTGCAGAGCCGCAAAAAAGTATTTTTTCAAGACCATCTTTTGTGACAACATTTGATGTGTTAGCGTAAAAAATACCCTTATCCTTTTCAAAGGTGCAAACAACATCAGCAGAAGACGAAATCCCAATGATTTCGTCTTTTTCATTATATTTGTAGAGTAAAGGGGCATTGGATATGAAATTCACAAAGTATTTTCTCCTTTTGTTCGCACTGATTTTATTAGTGATGACAGGTTGTTCAATCGGCATAGAAAACGAAAAACAGAATATAAAAGTTCAACAATGTATCGGTAACGAAAATAACTATGAAGATTTCAATGAAATTACGAATAATGGGCAAGTTCGTAAAGTGAAAAAAATATTAGATAAAGCGAATTGGGAAAATGTAAAAGTAGATATGACACGTCCTGCTGATTACCGTTTTATATTTCAATTTAAAAATCCTAAAATAGAAGCAAAAGCTGTTTTATATGAACTTTGGATCAGTCCCAATAAAGATAAAGTAGAAGTTGTAAGAGGTGGTCGTGAGTACGTTCAACTCAGTAAGGAAGATTCATCCTCCCTATTTGAGATTTTAATAGGAGAAAAGCTTGGGAGATAACCCAAGCTCTTTTTTTATCTTTTAACGAAAGCCGTTACTTATCCTTTTTTATACCAATCTCGTATGTAATTGGCATCCTCTTCATGCACATGCTTCAATTCATAATGACGCCCAATAGCGCTGCAAGCTACCGCTACAATATACGTATACAGCCTATCTTTACGCTGAAAATACGATTGCGTTTTTGTCATTGCTTGTACATGTCTTCTTCTCACGAATCCTGTATACTTGGCGATGCCCCTGTATACAAGCGTTAACTGATCAGATTTTATCGCATATCCACCCGTTTTATATTTTCCATACCCAAGAATCGTAAAGAACAAAAATAATGGCACTAATGTTAATAACGCACTATATTGCTGAAAATACACACTTGTCCCTATAATCGGTACCGATGCAAGTCCAAAAATAATCCAGCCCATAATCAAGTAACGACGCAGCGCAGCTTTTGGCAAATGTACAATTTCCTCTTCTATTTCATACGGCAACTTTAAATAGGTCAATAGCTCTTGTACATCCTTTTTCTTCATAAGCGGGTGCAATATGACATTCATATTCTTTGTATCTATGCTTTGAATGACTTCTACTTCCATAGAACAATAGCCAAACGGTTGACGAAGAATTCCTTCTTTCATTGTCAACGCTTGAATCCGGTGCAATTTTAAAACAATCTCTTTCTTTTCGAGTAGCCCTTGTGAAATGCGAATTTCATTTCCGTTTCCCTGCACGGTAAAGTTCGCGTGTTTGAAAGCATAGCCAATTGTAGAGATGATCCATGAGATTACGATGAAAATCGCGCCCATGTATAACAAATTATATACACTATTGTCTTTCACATATGATTCTATTTCATCTATTAACCATTTCGGAAGAACGTTATCAAACTGTGTATAAAGAAAGAACAATCCTGAAAATAACAAGCCAAACTGACCGGATGTAATAGACGCTAGCAAAATTTCTTTTGCTGTTAACTGATAAACAGTTGTGTTTGTTCCTTGTCGCAAGCTTTCCTCTTCTTTTATAGGCTTCTCGTCTTCTACTTTATTTAATAAGGCGATTAATTCTTTCGCTTCCTCTTCCTTAATACCAGCTAACGTTACCTCTGGATCCTTCCCACCACCAGCCGCTTCAATTTTGAGCTTCGTTAATCCAAATAACTGATAGATAATATTTGAAGTCGTACTAATTGTTTGCACACGCTCTTTATTTAGATAGCTTTCCTTTTTAACAAGTACCCCTTGTTTTATATGTAAAATGTTGTTTTCAATCCAATAAACTTTAAAGTACCATTTCACAAACGAAAAGATGGCCAAAATCAATAAAAAACCTACAATGAAAATGGGAAACCAATACCAAGGCTCTCTTTCATCTTTCGGACCAAATAAAACAACGATAATAAGCGGAAATAAACTAGAAATCCTTATATCAAATAATATCGTAATCGGATGTTGCCTTTTATTCATCCTCATCACTCACTTTCGCAAGTTCCCCAATTCGTCGTTTCAACTCTTCTGCTTCTCTCTTTGTTAATCCTGGAATACTATGAGAAGTCGCTGCCGTTGAAATTTGTAATTCTGCTAGCTCATATTTTCTCATAATCGGCCCTTGTTCGATCGTAACGTGCTGAACACGTATCATCGGAACAAGTACACGTTTTACAACAAACATCCCTTTTTGAATTTCAATCTCTTCTTCATCTAGCCGGTAGCTATAGTACCGCTGGCGTAATGCCGGAAAAATAAAGTAATCTAGCGGTGCATACAGTATCGTCAAGGTGACCAATACACCAAACAACCAGCCCCACCAATGAAATTGAATCATAAAAAAGAGATATGCTAAAACGATGCTTACAAGTACCCCGGCACCAATTAATGCATGGATTTTCCACACTTTCACCATATTCGGATGAATTTCATTTTCTAATGGATGCATGTAATCACTCCAAATTTAGAAATCTATTGAATACATATACTATTTATCCCTCATTGTAATATGTCATTCTCATACAAAACAAGGTAAAATAAACAGTTTTTGTAAAAGTGCAATTTATTATTTTTTCTTAATATGTAGAACGCATCCCATACCTAAACGAAACTGTTATCTCTCCACATTTAAATTATAGGGTAAACTGTTTTTTCCTATTCTCTTTTTTGTATACGAGACTAAACCACCATTTCTTTGAAATATAGACTATTAAACAAGCAATTCTTGCATTTAAACATAAAATATTTCTAAAAGGAGGTGCTTTTAAATGGCTAATAATCATGATAAATGCGTATGTGAACAGTTAGTAACTTTACCATTGGGTACAGAAGTAGATATTTATTTAAGTGGAAATACACTCGAAGATGTTATTTTTGTTAATTTCAATGCGGACAATTTTTGTGCAACTTTTGTAGATAATGAAACAGAACCAGGAACTATACTTGTTTTAGATTGTGGAGATATTTTAGCACTTCGAATTGAATAATTAGATGAAAAAAAAGAGCTTTCCAAAAAGCTCTTTTTTTGATTATACTGATGCAATTTTATGGAGATGAAAATCTAGCTACTTCAAAACGTGTTCCTTCGTTATTCAAAATAGTCATATTTCCTCCGCTAATCATTGTCCATACTTGAACTTTATCCCTTTTATTTAATTGTAGAATCGTACTTACTCTTACGGCATGAGGCCGCCCAACTAATTTTGGCACAAAATAGTGATCTTCTCTAACAATATCGATATCATTTACACGTATTAACATTGTTATAGTACGAGAAATATCAAAAGGATAAGTAGCAAGAAATGCTGCACCTGCAGTAATAGCATATACTCCCTTTCTTGCAGGAACAAAGGTTGAGTCGGATATATTATACTCATTTTTTAAATCGAATTGTTTCGTTTCATACGTAATCTGTTTAAATTGTGCTGTAGGTATATTCTGGTTAAATGCTTTTACAGCTCTAAATGCGGACGGTCTAATCAATTGTAGTAACGTTACGATAGGATTCCCCCCCCTCCCACATTAATGTATGAATGATATAAAAAGAGTGATTGGACACAAATTCTGGAGGGCTTGAGCGTTTCTTTTTTTAATATAAAATCTTGTACAAATTAATTTCAAAGTGACATAACAAACCTGAAACAGGTCATTTTTTAACATTATGAAGCTTTTATCTTGCTACTTACTCCCTACCTTTTTGGCCAGCTATTGGGGAGCTCGTGAGGAAAAAGAAGTAAGTTCATCTGATACCTCAAAACATAAAAAAATATCGTCTATTCTATTCATTTCCTATCAAGATTCTACTCTTGCAAATACAAATAGCGCAGTTCAAATCAATTGAACTGCGCTACTGTTATATAGATGTTATTTATCCTTATACCAATCCACCATACGCTCTGCATCTTCCAAACGCATATGCTCTAATTTATAATTTGTGGATGCACTAGAGAAAGTTTGCGAACATAAATGGGCTCCACGCTGAAAATAAGACTGTGTTTTCTCGATTGATTGTACATGCCTTCTTCTCACGAGTCCCGTATATTTAGCAATATTACGATACACCATTGTCAACTGTTCCTCTTCTACCCTGTAACCACCTGCACGGAATGTCGCATAACCAAGTGACATCAGTAATACAAACAGAGGTAACAGTAGCCAAATAATAAAGTATTTTTCAAAATATATACTTGCGCCTGTAACCGGAACTGCTAATATACAAAAGAAAATAAAACTGTCTAATAAATAGCGACGCAGTGCCGTTTTTGGCAAGGCTGTAATAGTAGGATTTAGTTCATATGGCAACTGTAAATGTGCAAGCAATTCTGCGACGCGGTCTTTCCGAATAACTGGATGAAGTGTAACGTTCTCCTCACCTTTTTCATTATTTTGAATGACTTCTACATGAATAGAACAGTAGCCAAATGGTTGACGGAATATCCCTTCTTTTATCGTGATCCCTTGAATGCGGTGTAGCTTTAACACAAGTTCTTTTCTCTCAAGAAGCCCTTGTGAAATACGAATTTCATCATTTTTCCGGTGCACAGTAAAATTCGCATGCTTTAAGGCGTAGCCAATTGTAGATACGATCCAAGAAACCACAAGTAACATCGCAACTAGATAAATCCAGCCATATACATCATGATCCATCACATATGCTTCTGCTTTGTCTTTCATCCATTTCGGGATATACTCATCTACTTGCGAATAAACAAAGAATAAGAGAGAGAACAACAAACCAAATTGACCGGACGTAACCGACGCTAATAAGATCTCTTTCCAAGTCAACTTATATTCCGTCTTATTCTCCTCTTCCACACGAATTTGTGAAGAATCCTCTTGTATTTCTACAGCTTCCACTGCCTGTTCATTTAACATTGTAATTAATGATTTTGCTTCATCCATCGTAATACCTGCTAAACTGACCTCAGGCTCATTACCACCGCCAGCTGTTTCAATTTTCAGCTTTGTTAAACCTAATACTTGATATAACATACTTGAACTTGTATTAATTGTTTGGACGCGCTCTTTATTCAAGTAACTTTCTTTCTTCACAAATAACCCTTGTTTAATGTGCAGTACATTATTTTCAACCCAATATACTTTATAGTACCACTCAACAATAATAGAGATAACTGAAATCACTAGGAAACCTATCGGTACTAAATACCAAAATGGAAATTTCCCTTTTAAACTAAACAGAAAAATAATGAATGGTATAAAGTCTGTTATCTTTAATTCAAGTAACATCGTGATTGGATGCTGCCTCTTATACATCCTCATCACTCACCTTCGCAAGTTCTCCAATTTGTCGTTTCAATTGTTCTGCTTCTCTCATCTTTAAACCTGGAATACTATGAGAAGTAGCGGCAGTTGAAATTTGTAATTCTGCTAGATCATATTTTCTCATAATTGGACCTTGCTCAATTGTAACGTGTTGCACACGTATCATTGGAACTAATACACGTTTAACTGTAAACATGCCGTGCTGAATTTCTAATTCTTCTTCATTTAAGCGGTAGCTGTAATAACGCTGCCGTATTTTTGGAAAGACAAAATAATCAAGCGGTGTATACACAACCGTTAGTCCAATTAGGATATAAAACAGCCAAGCCCACCAATTAAACTTAATCATGAAAAAGAGATAAGCAAGAATAACTAACACACTTATGCCCAGCTCCATTACAACACGAGCTTTCCAAACTTTGACCATATCAGGATGAATTTCATTTTCCAGTGGCTGCATCGAATCACTCCAAATTTAGTAATCTAATATATGAATTCTTTCATCTTACTATTTTACAGAAAATTACATAGAAAGAGAATCATTTTTATTACAATTCTTTCTTTTCATCATCTTTCTTCTCCGGAATGAAATAGCCGAACCAAATGAACCAAATCAGGCTAATCAATGCCGTCCGGTCCTGTTCACCTTGAAATGCATTTATTACGTTTGGAATTTTATACACTCCAATAAACCCGAGGAAACCTAGCCACCAGTCTTTTCGAAATTTCATATTTCCCTCTCCCCTCTATCGATTCATTGATTCTCAACATTCAAAAAAAAATAAAATAGGGCCTGCACTGTTTTCATGTGACATATGGCGAAAACGGGCTCTGATCGTAATCAGTTAAACCGATAATAATATTCATACTATCACTCATAACACCATCCCCTCATCGTTGAACGATACTCCCCCAATCGTTTTTCTATCAGATTTTACCGAAAGAGTATCCCTACTTCAAACGAAGTTAAGTGGGGGAGTATTCATAACGACTACGTTTAGCTCGAACGATTGAGGTAATACCTTTTTTACTACAGTCTCATCCACATTCCTATTTCAACTATTCTTCTCTTAGACACAAAAACCCCCTTTGGTAAGATAACCAAAGGGGCTGAAACTTCATGACTTCATTTCAAAGCGGCATATCAAATCGATATTCCCTTCTGCTGAAGGAAACGAAGGCGATAGCAATTCATCGTCACCTCGCCAAGCCGTTGCAACAATTGATAGTTTGCATAGGCACCGACCGGGGCACCAATAACCGGTACAAGTTGCAGCATCTTCGCTAAATCGATATAATCTCGATACTCTTGCTGAAATTTCTCCCAGTCCATATGATTTTCTTTCGCTGTGTCCCACGTTTCGATTGCTTTCCATATTTCCTTGCGATGATTGTCACTGGAAAAAGCAAGCTGAAAGACGTGTAGGATAAAGAGGCGCTCTTCTTCTTTACTCGTATCGAATCCATACATTGTCGCTGCATCGAATAAAAACTTAATTTTAATGCTGAGTAAAAGCGGAAAATCTGCAAGCCCTAAAAGAAAACCACCTGCTCCTGTTCCGGCACCTTCTGCGGCCGCAACCTTTTTATACTCATCCATTTTCTTTAAAACCTCTGCATCTCTTCTTTCAAGCGACCAATCTGTTTCTTTTAACTTCGGTTTTATAAAATTCGATCCTGCACTAATACCTTGGACCATCTTTTTAATCGTTTCTGTTAATACATTTTGCACTTTTTCCGGAATTAGCTGTTGCATTTTCGTTTGTACCTTTTTTGAAAAACGATTCATTATAGAAGAATCTTTCATGATTGTAAGTTTCCACTGCTGCAATTTTTTTATGACCTTCTCTTCATATTCAGTCATAATTTCATTCCTTTCAGTTTAAGCGTTCGATACGTTTTGCACCGTATTGATATACAAAACCAATACTAAAAGCTATGCTAACGGCAAATACAATACAAGTCATGATCATATCTTTTGTTGCGACCGCAAAAATGATGGTAAATACAACACTGCCTATACATAAAATCGCATTTAACAGTTTCAGAAAATCCTTTTTCTTTTCTTCAGCGTTCACTGGATATAAATCAAGCCAAAGTTTTAAACGATGGTGTTTCCAAAGGCTTAATAATTGATAACCAATTAAATATAGAAATACGATGCTTACAATGAAACGTCCATATAAAAACGGTATAAAGTAAAGAATCACACCGCCAATAGTAAGTAAGCGCATATAAAGACCAAAGTAGTTGCCAGATCTTAAAAATGTACGTGTATACAAATATAAATATGTACGATTTTCCCCAATCATTGAAAGCACAAAATCAAGCCATTTTCGGCGTGATACTCGCTCTTTTAATGCTGGTACATCGACAAACATATTGGCAATGCGGTACAGGCGCATCATTTTCTTGTCTTCTTCTGCAATTAAGTATTCCCAGTTTAACGGTTTTCCCTTTACTGTTTGATACATGAATGCGAGATATACAACCATTACAAAGAGAATCACTCCTATATAAATTACAGGCGTACGTTCTACAAGAAAGTACACAAATAATCCGTTACATATAAAGCGAATGAACCAATCCGCACGCTGCATACTTGGATCTGTTAAAAATGATTTTTCCCACGCTACAAATAAATTCCATGCTTTAACGAAAATAAGTGCGGCCACAATCCATATGTAAGCCTCTCCTGTTTGCTTCATCTGCTGAAGATATAGCGGAGCAAGTGCTGCCGCTGCAATTGCTATCACATACAGCTGAATCATAAACGTAAAGAGAAACGCTTTTGTAAAGTATGGCTTTAATTTCTCTTCAACTGGAAGCAAATACACAAGATCTGCTTCTTTTAATAACGTTTGAATGGATCCTGCTGTTAACACAAGCCCTAGCAATACTGCCATTACAAGTGCGGTCGGAAATGAAGGTGTTAGTGTCTGCAACCATTGTTGATAATAATATGCACCGGCACCAATGATAAATACGAAAATAAACTTTAAATGATCATTAAAAACATACTTACTATATGTACGAACTTCTTTTAAGAAATACTTGAACCGTTCTTTCCACAATGCTTTGCTATTCATAATCTTCTTCCTTTGTTAATGCAATATAAATATCATCTAGCGTTGCACCCGGCATATTAAATTGCGATTGCAACTCAGATAATGTTCCTTTCGCCCGCACTTCACCTTGATGTAAAATAATAAAGGAATCACAATAGCGCTCCGCAGTCGCTAAAATATGGGTACTCATTAAAATACCAGCACCACTCTTTTTCATCTTGTCCATCATTTGAAGTAGCGATTGAATCGCTAATGGATCGAGTCCAACGAAAGGTTCATCGACAATATAAAGAGACGGTTCAACAAGAAAAGCACTCATAATCATTACTTTCTGCTTCATCCCTTTTGAAAAATGAGCCGGGAACCATTTTAAACGATTCGTCATTCGAAATTCTTTTAATAGTTGCCCTACGCGTTCTTCATATTGCTTCTCCTCCACTCCATATGCCATTGCTGTTAACTTTAAATGTTCTTCTAATGTTAATTCATCATATAATACAGGTGTTTCAGGAATAAATGAAAAACTAGATCGATACGCTGTCATATCTTCTCGAATTGTTTTTCCATTAATTGTAACGCTACCTTTTTTTGGTTCCATTAAACCAATAATATGTTTAATCGTCGTACTTTTTCCAGCTCCGTTTAAACCAATTAAGCCAACAAGCTCGCCTTTATTAACAGAAAATGAAACATCTTGCAGCACCGGCCGCTTCGTATATCCTCCTGTGACATTTTCTACACGTAATAACTGTCCCATATGACACCACTTTCTTCATTATATTCATTTGCTTGTATTCCATCAGAACGTATACCTTCATCTTATCAAAAAACAAAGGATACTACATAGTACCTAAATTTCTTCAAAAAAAATTTAATTTCTTTACATATCTCTTGCAAAACGGGACATCATAATTAGTGAAGAAGGAACACATTGAAAAAGCAACCACCAAATTGATGAATACAGCCTAGCGAAATCATCATGAAATGGGGTGTCCATAATGGACAAAGAAAATTTACACGAAACCAGATAATTTGTTTAATTTTAGAAACGGGGTGTCTCGAGGAGAGTATATACTGTTTTATAAAATAAACAAGTTCATTTTATAAAGGATTATCATTTCATTGTAAATGGGGTGTCTAAGGCAGAATACGAGCCGAATTGTCACATATTTCCTAAATAAATGAGGTGTCTGCGAACGGTAGATTATTATGAAATGCTTTTTCAATCCCTCTTCAGAAAACAGGAAGCTGAGTCAGCTTCCTGTTTTTCGTATTTGTTCTCCTATGTAAGTATGGTAAAATACGGCTAAGACCTACTTGAAAGGATGAGGACAATGAATCACACAGCGGATAATTGTATTTTTTGTAAAATTATTGAAGGACAAATCCCTTGCTCAAAAGTATATGAAGATGAACATGTGCTTGCATTTTTAGATATTAGCCAAGTGACAAAAGGTCATACACTTGTCATTCCAAAGGTACATAAACAAGACATTTTTGCCTTAACGCCAGAAATCGCATCACATATTTTTTCTGTCGTTCCAAAAATCACAAATGCGATTAAATCTGAATTTAACCCAGTCGGCTTTAATCTTCTAAATAACAACGGTGAAAAAGCTGGACAAACTGTATTCCACTTCCACCTTCATTTAATTCCACGCTACGGTGAAAACGATGGTTTTGGCGCTGTTTGGAAGTCAAACCAAAATGAATATACGACAGAAAATTTACAAAACATCGCAAGTACCATTGCAAATAGTGTAAAATAAGGATAGAACACGCTTTATAAAATGGACTATAGTAGCATATAAAACAAGATTGTACATAACAAGCCTACTCCTCCAAAAGAGATATACTGCTTGGCTTGTTTCTTAACCCAAAATGCTGGAGGATACGATCTTTTTTGTTTTATAAATAACAGTAAATGCATAGCACGTACAAGAAAGAAAAGACTTACGATAAAACAAATAGTTGTCACGAGTTTCACTTTTCTCCCCCCTTGTCTTAAGCATATGCACCGTTTTGTACATCATGAATATGAACAAAAAAATAAGGAGGTTTCCTTTTATGTCAAAAGCTAAATCCTTTGTAACAGGCTTAATTTGCGGCGGAGCTGTCGCTGGACTAGCCGTTCTTTTTTCTACTCCTTCTTCAGGTAAAGTTATGCGCAATAAACTAAAGGAAAAAGGAAATGATGTAAAAAAGACGTTTTCAGATATTGCAGCTGATACAAAATTATTAAAACGTCAAATTGTTGAAACAGCTTCAGAAGGTAAAGAAGTTTTTCAAGAATTGAAGGTTGATATGCAGGACACACTTTCCACATGGAAACAAGATATTTCTCAAAACAAACGTCATATTGAACAAGAGATTTTAGACATTCAAAAATCAATTGAAAAACTACAACAAACAGTTCCAGAAAAAGCATAAATGATGTTCCATTCTTAGTTTTTGCATATAACAAATATTTTTTATAAATATTTCTCCTAACACGACATATCACATAGATATGTCGTGTTTTTATGCATTTACAATATATGTTATCCTCTACTACGTGAAGATAACACTTATAGTTGTGACATCTAAAACGCTTCCACAGTTATGCATGATTTGTACAAAATTATAATTTTTCCGAAAAATTTTCACAATTCTCACAAAAAGACTTTATTAATTTTTATTTTACTGGCATAATAGATACTAATGAATAAGAATGTAAAAGTGGGTGAGTATATGAAAAGTGGAGAAAAAGAGTATTCGGTCAAAGAAGCAATGATTTTTAGCCAACGCATTGCTCAATTATCGAAGGCATTATGGAAATGTGTAGAGAAAGATTGGCAACAGTGGATCAAACCGTATGATTTAAACATTAACGAACACCATATTTTATCTATTGCCTATCATTTAAAAGGGGCTTCTATTTCTGAGATTGCAAAGTTTGGTGTGATGCACGTATCCACCGCATTTAACTTCTCTAAAAAGCTTGAAGAGCGTGGCTATCTTGTATTCTCAAAAAAAGAGGATGATAAGCGAAATACGTATATTGAAATTACAGAAAAAGGGGAAAAATTGCTGCTGCAATTAATGGAGGAGTATGACCCTGAAAACAATTCTGTCTTTAACGGAGCTCTTGCTCTTCGCAATTTTTATGGTAAGTTCCCAGAAAATATCGAATTGATCGCGATTTTAAGAAATATTTACGGACAAGATTTTATCGATATTTTTGAGAAATCATTAGAAAATATTGAGGAAAACTTTACAGAACACGATCAAAAATTAGTTAAAAAATAATACCGGTTATTTTTTCGCTTTCATACTTAAAAATTCTTGCATAATTGGCTGAAATAAGCCTTGTCTATGTAGCGCTTCCGCAGTCTCGTTTACTTCGAGCTGATGTGGAAGCGCTTTTTCAAATTGCTCCAAAAGAGCATCAAACAAAAGTAAACCTTCTTGTTTCTCTGCTATGTATTGTTCGTTCAATTGTTCACAAAGATTTAGTATACGTTCAATATCCTTTTTACGTGCTTTTTTCTTTATAATTAAAGAATAAAATGGACACTTATCTTCATCGATCATTTGAAAAAGTAATTCTACATAATATTCAGCTTGCTCTAGTCGCTTTACAACGTCCATTTTCACCCTCACTTTCTAACCCAATGTCTTCTATTTCTGAATTTTATAACACGAACAAAATATCGTATGATACAATATATAAAAGTATATGTATTTTGGCCAAAAGGAGGTATCTCCTCGTGACTCTTATAGAAATTGTTTTTGTCACATTCGCACTTATTGTTCTATTCTACACGAATTTCCTGACGCATACACTGTGCGTGCGAAAACAACTATCCGAAAACCGTCAAACGAACGCTTTTCGGGTGATTAATGTATGTATTACGATTCTATTAATTTCTAGTTATATAGAAATTATATTTCATGGAAAGTGAGGAAGGAAAGCCCCTTCCTCACTTTTTTCCTCTATAAGCAAATTATACCTATAATAACTAATAAAATAAACAGTACAAGCAATAAAATAATAAGTGATGCATTCATTCGCCCACCCCTCCCCTTCCTTTATATGCACATTCGCCCAATATGGTACCCTCTACATAATCTGACAATCACGATAAACAAATGGAGAATTTTTCTTTATCAATAGGAAAAGACGTCGAAATATGATATATTAAATTTTGTACATATTGCTTATACTATAGAATAAATTGACTTTCAGCTAAATTTCATCCTTAGCCTCGGTAAGCCCTGTTAAGCAGACTTTTCACTCTATAAGAAAGCAAAACTGATGAGACTTAATCGGGCTCTTATGAACAAACATAACCTCACATGAGGCAACCGTTCATTTGTGCGGGATGAATTAAAAATACATAATAGTAGGAGTGTTTATTGAATGAAGAAAGCTATGCTTGCCTTAGCAGCAACAAGTTTGCTTGCCTTATCAGCATGTGGATCATCTGATAAAGTCGTTACCTCTAAAGCTGGTGACATTTCAAAAGAAGAATTTTACAACAAAATGAAAGACAGAGTTGGTAAACAAATGTTACGTGGTATGGTACTAGAACAAGTACTTGTTAAAAACCATAAAGTCGATGATAAAGAAGTCGACAAAAAATACGACGAATACAAAAAGCAACTTGGCGATCAATTTGACGCTGCTCTAAAACAACAAGGCTTTACAGAGAAATCATTCAAAGAGAGCGTTCGTGCTGAATTAGCAATGACAAAAGCAATTGAAAGCACAATTACTGAAAAAGAATTAAAAGAAAATTACAAGCCTGAAATTAAGGCAAGCCACATTCTTGTAAAAGATGAAGCAACTGCGAAAAAAGTAAAAGAAGAACTTAATCAAGGTAAATCTTTTGAAGAGTTAGCAAAACAATACTCTGAAGACCCAGGATCAAAAGAAAAAGGCGGAGATCTTGGCTATTTCGGACCTGGTAAAATGGTAAAACCATTCGAAGATGCTGCATATAAAATGAAAAAAGATGAGGTAAGTGAACCTGTTAAATCAGACTTCGGTTACCACATCATTAAAGTAACAGACATTAAAAAACAAGAGAAATCATTTGAAGATTCAAAAGCTGACATCAAAAAACAACTTGTTGCGAAAAAGATGCAAGATGGCGAATTCATGATGAAACTTCAAGAAGACGAACTTAAAAAGGCTGATGTGAAAGTCCAAGATAAAGATTTAAAAGATACTTTCGAAACGCCAAAAGCTGAAAAAGAAGAAAAAGAAAAAAAATAATGTAATAAAAAAAAGCTGTCAGGGAAACCTGACAGCTCTTTTTATGGAATGGAACTAAAAAAGCATCTAGCAAATAGCTAGATGCAGATAAAAACACAAGAGAAGATAAAAAATCTTCCCTTAACCCGTATGCTATTATAACAAAAAAACATGAAAAAGCATAAAAAATATTATTTTTTATTTTTCAAACCTTACTAATGTTTTTTCAGGAATAAAGCCATTGTGTTGAGGCGTTAGCTCACCTTCCCCCTCTTCCTACGTTCTCCGAATCATTCATGCTTCCATTTCTTCATATCAAATGAACCTTACCTATTATTTCGCCTAGCTAAAAAAGTGCCTTAGGAGAACTTTCCTATTGTCATTAGAGGAAGCTGAAATAAGAATTTATTCAGCTAGATTTTTTCTATTTTGTAAGGAATGGATTTAAATCTTAACGGTTTATACTATTTGCTCTTATCGTCAATACGAGTATATTAATCATTTATATTTGGAAAATGTAAATGATGCAAGAGAAAAAGAGTTGTTCCATCGAACAACTCTTTTTCTTTCTATTCTACGTATAAACGATTACGCTAACGCTGCTGCTTGCTCCTGCTGATCTACAGGGACTACAGCGTCCGTTAATGCTTTCTCTAATTCAGCTGTGTATTTCATTTGTTCTTCTTTACTCCAGCCTAATTTTGCCGCCATATATGCAATTACTGCTTCTTTCCACTCATATACCCAGTGAATATTGAAGAATACAGCTCCTCTGCGGCGTACGAAGAAGTCAACAGGTTTTGCTGTCATTTCATAGTCCATTGCGTATACAAGCGGTACAAGCACGTCTAACGGCATGTTATATTCTTTTGCATCTGCTTTCAATCCTTTTGCTAAGCTAAAGAGAACATCAACGTTAGAACCATAGAATTTCGCGAATTCTTCTGCCTGCTGCGTTGTTAAACCATATTTTGTTCCTTCCCCAGCCTTTTTCGTAATAAATGTTGGGAACCCACTAGAGCCACCTACATGCCCACCAGAGATCGGCATATGCTTTGTTTCACTCTTCGGATAAGAACCGTGGCCTTCTTTTTGTAATAGAGACGTTACATAGTCTACTACCATCTCTGCCATTTTGCGGTATCCTGTTAACTTACCACCAGCGATTGTAATTAAACCAGATTCTGAAGTCCAAATTTCATCTTTACGAGAAATTTCAGATGCGCTCTTACCTTCTTCATAAATTAATGGACGAACACCAGCCCAGCTTGATTCAATATCTTTTTCTGTAATTTTCACGCTTGGGAACATATAGTTGATTGCATTAATGATATATGTGCGATCTTCTGTTGTCATTTGTGGTACTGCTGCGTCTTTATCATAGAATGTATCAGTTGTACCTACATATGTTTTCCCGCCACGCGGAATTGCAAAGACCATACGTTTGTCTGGTGTATCAAAATAGATCGCCTGCCCTAGCGGGAAACGTTTTTGATCGATAACTAAGTGAACACCTTTAGATAATTGCAGTACTTTTCCTTTTTTCGAATTATCTTTTTCACGTAATGTATCTACCCAAGGACCAGCTGCGTTTACAATTTTCTTACCGTACACTTCATATACTTCGCCATCTAATAAGTCGATAACGCGTACACCACATACTTTTCCATCTTTATATAAGAATCCGTCTACTTTTGCATAGTTAACTGCTTTTGCACCGCGCTTGATTGCTTCTTTCATTACTTCAATTGTTAAACGTGCATCATCTGTACGATATTCTACGTAATAGCCGCCGCCCTTTAATCCTTCTTGTTTTACAAGCGGTTCTTTCTTCATTGTTTCTTCACGGCTAAACATTTTTCTACGTTCGCTTCGTTTTACCCCTGCTAGGAAGTCATATACACGAAGACCGATTGATGTACTGAATGAACCGAACGTACCACCTTTATGGAATGGAAGTAACATCCACTCTGGTGTTGTTACATGGGGACCGTTCTCATATACAATCGCACGCTCTTTCCCAACCTCTGCTACCATTTTCACTTCAAGTTGTTTCAAATAACGTAAACCACCGTGTACAAGTTTCGTTGAACGACTTGATGTACCTGCTGCAAAGTCTTGCATTTCGAATACAATTGTTGATAAACCACGTGTTGCTCCATCTAATGCAATACCAGAACCAGTAATCCCTCCACCAATTACGATCACATCTAACTCTTGTTTATTTACTCCGTTTAATACGTCCTTACGTTGTTTACTTGAAAATTCCATGGTAATTCCTCCCTATTATACGAAAAAAGAGACCACAAACTCCGCTATAGAAATCAATCTATAGCGCGTTGTGGTCTCTCCAAATCTCCTACCGAATTATTAACTTATCATCATTATAACACTGCTTATGATTATTTGAAAGCTTTTGTTGCTTCAATTGCTTTTTTCCAGCCAGCATATAGCTCTTCACTTGTTTCCGCTTCCATTGCCGGTGCAAAGCTTCGATCCATATTCCACTGCGCTTTAATTTCGTCTTGGTTTTCCCAATATCCAACCGCAAGACCTGCTAAATATGCTGCACCTAAAGCCGTTGTTTCATTTACTTCTGGACGCTCTACTGGAACATCTAACATATCACTTTGGAACTGCATTAAGAAGTTGTTCTTAACTGCTCCACCGTCAACGCGTAATGTTTTCAGCTTAATACCGGAATCTGCTTCCATTGCGCATAATACATCTTTCGTTTGGTATGCTAATGACTCTAGCGTTGCACGGATAAAGTGCTCTTTCGTTGTACCACGCGTTACGCCAAATACTGCTCCGCGCACTTCACTATCCCAGTATGGTGTTCCAAGTCCTACGAATGCCGGAACAACGTAAACGCCATCTGTTGATTCAACGCGATTGGCGTATTCTTCACTCTCACTTGCATCTTTAAACATACGCATGCCATCACGTAACCACTGGATTGCTGAACCTGCTACGAAAATACTTCCTTCCAATGCATATTCAACTTTACCATTTAAACCCCATGCAATTGTTGTTAATAGACCATGCTCAGACGCAACTGCTTTTTCACCTGTATTCATTAACATGAAGCAACCAGTTCCGTATGTATTTTTCGCCATACCTTCACCGAAGCAAGCTTGTCCAAATAATGCTGCTTGTTGGTCACCAGCTACACCTGCAATCGGTACATTTTGACCGAAGAAATGATAATCAACTGTATGAGCATATACTTCAGATGATGGTCGTACTTCTGGAAGCATGCTCTTTGGCACTGTTAACATGTCTAACAGTTCCTCATCCCACTCTAGGTTATGAATATTAAACATCAATGTACGTGATGCGTTTGAATAGTCTGTTACGTGCGCTTTACCACCAGACAATTTCCATACAAGCCATGTATCAATTGTACCGAATAATAATTCGCCGCGTTCTGCTCTTTCTCTTGCACCTTCAACGTTATCTAAAATCCATTTTACTTTCGTACCAGAGAAATATGCATCAATTAAAAGACCTGTTTTTTCGCGAACCATGTCGTTGTAGCCTTTTTCTTTTAACTCATCACAAATTTCTGCTGTTTGGCGTGATTGCCATACGATTGCATTATAAACTGGTTTACCCGTTTCTTTATCCCATACAACCGTTGTTTCACGTTGGTTTGTAATCCCAATGCCCGCGATTTGCTCTGGTTTTACATCTGCTTCACTTAAGCAAGTTGCAATAACCGCTAAAATAGATCCCCAAATTTCGTGCGCGTTATGTTCTACCCAGCCTGGCTTTGGAAAATGTTGTGTAAACTCTTTTTGAGCTGAATGAACAATTTTTCCTTCCTTATCAAAAAGAATTGCGCGTGAACTTGTTGTTCCTTGGTCTAATGAAAGAATATATTTTTTCATACTCGGTTCCCCCTTATGCTACTTTTCTACTATTTGTATTGTTTTCGCTCTTTTTGCTTGTCATATAAGAGATTGCTAGTACAATCACAGTTGCAATTATCACATAAATAAGTGCTGCATTTTGTTTTCCTTCAAATACAACTTGATGGAATAAACCTGCAAGTGATCCACCTAAGATTGGTCCCACAACCGGAATCCATGCATACTTCCAATTTGATCCGCCTTTTCCTGGGATCGGAAGGAAGAAGTGTGCAATACGAGGTCCTAAATCACGAGCTGGGTTAATTGCATAACCTGTTGTTCCACCTAATGATAAACCGATACTTACAATTAAGAAACCTACGATAAATGGGTTTAAACCATCCGCAAATTTATTTGCTCCAATTGCTAATATACCAAATACTAAAACGAATGTTCCAATCATTTCACTTAAAAGGTTTGCAAATGTGTTCGGAATTGCTGGTCCTGTTGCAAAAACACCTAACTTTGTACCTGGGTCTTCTGTTTCTTTCCAATGAGGTAAGTAATGTAAATATACGATAATTGCACCGATGATTGCCCCAATCATTTGCGCTGCTATATAACCTGGTACATCATTCCATGGAAGCGCTCCCTTAAAAGCAAGCCCAATTGTTACTGCCGGGTTTAAATGTGCCCCGCTAATTGATCCTACTGCATATGCTGCGATGGCAACCGCTAAGCCCCATCCCATCGTAATAACAATCCATCCTGAATCCTTAGCAAATGACTTCTTTAAACTTACACCAGCACAAACGCCGCCACCAAGTAAGATTAACAACGCTGTCCCTATTAACTCCCCTAAATATGCTGACATAAAATCCCCCCATAATCAATTTAAACGCTTTCAATGTGATAGAGGTAAAATGAATGAACATTCATTTTTTCCCAAAGAAAAAGATCCACACCTGGCACGCTTCTATATAAAAATATAGAAACAATGAAATGTGGATCTCTTTTTTCTCCGTCACGTTTATTAACTTGTCTATAATGTTAACCGCAAATGAAAGCGGTGTCAACAAATTTTTTCACATTTTCGACACTATTTTTGGAAATGTTTCCATAGTTCTTTTTTCGATGTTGTAATCGCTGTTGCACCAGCTGCTAACGCTCTTTCTACATCATCAACCGTACGAATAAAGCCGCCTGCTAAAATCGGTACGCCCGTCCGTTCTTTCATCTCGGCAATCACACCTGTTAAAGCGCCTGGAAGCACTTCAATATAATCTGGTTTTGTCTTCTCTAACAGATTACAACTTTTCTCCATTGCACTCGAATCAATTAAAAAGATACGCTGAATCGCGACAACACCCTTTTGCTTCGCCTTCATAATCACACTTGCCTTTGTCGACAATAGTCCATATGGCTTATACTCTTGGCATAAAAACTCCGTCGCATGGCCATCGCTTTGCAACCCGTGAATTAAATCGACATGTAAAAATACCTTTTTACCATGCTGCTTCGCAAGTTTCACAACACTCTTCAATTGACCGATATGAATGTCTAAAATAACAATATACTCATAATAACTATGTAATAATTTTTCTAAATCTTTTATTTGCCGAACAGCTGGCAAAATCTTTTGCTCATGAAATTCCATTCAAAAAGTCCCCTTCTTTACATCATCCTATTCTTTATAGTACACAAATTAAGGAAAAAGAAAAGCTAGTAGAAGAATTTTTTATCCTACTTTCTTGTTACGTCGTGTCGAGCGGTCGATATCATAAAAAAAAGGTGAATAACCGACTCGTTATTCACCACTTACTCTCATTACAGCAACACAGAATCCTTATCACTCTCTTGATTACGTCGCTCGCGCTCTTCCTCTAAACGCTTCATATATACTTCGCCTTCTTTTTCAATAAACTCATTATCCATCTCTTGCTCTTTTTTTGAAGTATATAAAACCATGTAGCCACTTACGACAATCCCGATAATAACAAGATAAACCCACCATGGTAAAGTTTCCAATTGATTTCCTTCCTTTCCTAAGACAAGCCTTGTTAGTTTCACTGTATGAGAGGAAGGACAAGATTATGACTCTTTTCCATACATTCTTTTTCACATCATAAAAGCAGTACCCCTTAAGAGTACTGCTTCTAGTTTTATCTTATTCTATCGATGAATCCAAACTGCACCTGCAGACTTGTCTTCAGCTTGGCCTACTACTTCAAACTTTAAGCCTAGTTTCGGTAATTTACGTCCTGCATCTGGAATGATACTGTTGATGTACTGCTTAGAATCATCAAATTTCGCAACGCCTGGTAATCCTTTATAGTCAAAGATTCCGCGAGTTGGTGAATCTACTCTCCATGCTGGCGTTTGATCAAATGAGAATGCCGCATCGGCAATTTGATAACGCGTACTGCTCTTCACAGTCGGTTGTCCATTTAATGTACCTACGATTGCCTCTGGATGAGAATCTACTACACCTAGGAATCCTTCACCTGGATGAACGCCTACCCAGTTATCTGTAAAGCTTTGATCTGCGTACCATACAACCATTCCTGTATTAAATACTGGACCACGCGCATATTTTAATGCTTGGTCAGAACCAGCATAATTTCTCCACTCTACATAGTAGTTATGTTTTTTCTGTTCAAATCCATCAGATACAGTAAATCCTTTTAACGTCATTGCTGGTTGACCTTCAGCATCATCAGAGAAAACAACTTTGCCATCTACAGTTAACGCTGGATTATCTAACGCAAATCCTTTATAAGCTACTGCGATATCTGTTAAATATTCAAACTGTAGTTTTACTTTTTTCCCTTTGAATTGGCTTAAATCGTATGATTTATCAACCCACTTACCATCAGTTGTATCCATACCGCCTTTTACATCATTTTCTCCCATTCTATCAATACGTGTCTTCGTTCCATCTTCTGCAATAGCGTACACGTCAAGGAAATCATACTTCGCTTCAAGCTCATAGAATGCCTTATAATCAAACTTAGCATTCGCTGCATTTGTTAAATCAAATACTGGTGTCTCAAGTGTTGTATGCATGTCATTTCCTTTTGTACTGTAATAAAACTTCTTACCAAATGCCGCTTCAATATTTTTAATATTTTTGTCCGGTAAGTTAACACGAACAATTCCTGGTCGTTTTGACTTTGTAACACTTTGATCGATATATGTTGCAGCGCCAATGCCGTTGCGAAGTTTATCGTAATCTACTTCTAAAATATTCGCCCAGTTTCCGCCCATATTCTTTTGGAAAAACTCTTTATTTTGTGGTGACAAGCTCGTTGGCTCTGTTCCTGCAATTTTTCCAGCCCAGCTGCCTCCGCTCATAATAGACCATGACTCAACAGGTTCACCTTGTCCTGTATACTTTGTGTCATACTCATCTGGTAAACCTAAATCATGACCGTACTCATGCGCAAACACACCAACCGCTCCATCTTCAGGTTCGATTGTATAATCGTATGCAGCCATCTTTCCGCCCCAATTCGGAACAGAAGCTTGTGTGCCATCAATTGCATATGGTTTTGATCCAAGTTTTGAACGGTGAGACCAAATTGCATCATCTTTCAATTTACCGCCGCCAGCTTCTTGTCCTACACCCGCATGAACAACCATTAAATGATCAATAATGCCGTCTGGCTCATTTTTATTTCCGTCACCATCTTGATCGTACTGATCAAATTGGTCAAAATCAGCCAAGTTAATTCCTTTTGCTACTGCTGCTTTTAATGCTTCCTTCACAAAGTCACGTGGTCCTAAAGGTCCTTTATTATCATGACCAGTACCAGCATCTGAACCGTAATCGGAAGCTTTCCCTGGAACAGTTAGCCATTCCGTTACAGTTCCATCAACTGTGTAGCTACCACCAGATTGTTCTTCATAATATTGTTTAAATGTGTTAATCTTCGATCCATCAAATAACGTAAATGGCTCATCACCAAATAACATTTTTTGATAATGCTCACGATCAAAGTCTTTAGAATACATATATCCTGGCGCTTGATCAATATTATTATGTTTAAAATCACTAAACTCCGCGAGTAAAACAAGCACTTTATCTGTTCGAACAGCACCGTTATATCCTTCTTGCTTCGCTGGTGCAGTCGGAACTTTTCCATTTAACTTACCAGGGGTAAATCCAGATGCTTGTCCAGCTACTGTTCCTTCAGCCGGTTTATCTGCTTGTTCCTTTTCTTGCATCTTTGCATCTTTTACTTTTTTCATAAAATCAGATGCTTCTTGCGTCAAACTATCTCCAGGAACAATCTCTTTCCCAGGGTTTTCCCCTTTCTTTTTCTCAACATACTTTTCAACAGCCTTTGATGTCTCAGCTTGTGATGCAGATTTATCAATAACGCCTCGTTCTTTTAACGCTTCTGCTAAACGTTCCTCTGGTATTAAATGTTCATCGATTGGTAGAGATGATGATGGCGTTTCAGCATATGCAGATTGCCCCCCAAATGCAAAAGTACTGCTTAATACTGCCGCTGTTGCTAATACTGATAAAGGTTTTCTCTTCCCATTGTTTTTCAATGTACTTCCTCCCCATGTTTGCAAATTATCTGTTTTTTTTGCCAATAACAATATAATATTCGTATTATGACGAATATTCAATATTTTTCAACAAATAAAATGTTGAGAAATATTTTTTTATGCAGGATGAAACACATAAGACAGCAAAACAAAAAGGTTCTGCCCTAAATAGCAGAACCTTCGTTCGAATCATCTTCTTAAGAAAGAAGAAACGGGTTTATAATTAAAAAATTCTATTGGTAGATACAGCATGCTTTTCAAAAAAAGCTTGGACATATTTCATAAACTCTTCCGGCTCTTGACGAAACGGAGCATGATACCCTTTTTCAATCATATGGAATGTACTATTTTTCAATAGTTGATGATAAGTTTCACCATTTTTCCATGAAACACTTTTATCATTTCTGCCCCAAATAATTAAGGTTGGCACCTTGATTTCATTCGCATCCATCGCAATGCGGCGCTCTCTCATTTTCGTCAATTCACTATAATGCTCTTTATCATCTCTTCTATTTTTCACCGCATTTTTATCATAATCCGTAATGGTAGATACCGTATTTACATCAACCGATAAATTCGGCTTTTGAAAACCTTCTTTTTGCTGGAAGGATTCTATTCCTGTCGAGTCCGCTAAAATAAGGTGCGTAATCGCTTCAGGATATAAATACGTCAAATTAAGAGAAATCTCTCCTCCCATGGAATGACCGAGAACAGCGAACTTATCGTAGCCTAATTTTTTCATTAACTTATAATATAAATTTGCTTGTGCTGGAAATGAATACTGAAAATCCACCGGCTTAGAAGAACGACCAAATCCTAAAATATCAACCGCAATGATCGTATGATCTTTCGCTAATCCTGGATAAATATCACCAAATCCATCAGAAGAACCACCAAAGCCATGAAGCATAAGCAGCGGCGAGTTTCCTTCACCAATTTGTTTAAAATATATCGTTTGTCCATCAATTTCCGCCATCTTTTCTTCTGTGTTCAGTCTTGTTACCATTGTATCCTTTACTTCCTGTACCTTCGCTGTAGGCTTTTCCACAACGTTACAAACCACTAATAATACAAGTGCAAGACCACTAATTATATAGAACTTTAATTGTTTCAAGTTAACTGTCTCCTTTCTATTGCTGTGAATCAAGAACGAATACACTTAAAATAAGCTTTTACATTTTGTACGTATTTTATAGCCACTATAGTTGTAACAAATCAGGTTACAACTATAGTAAAAAAATATGCTTTCTCTCTAAATAGGAATGCATTGGAATATTTCTTGATTACCTTTATACTATTCAACTCACCTGTAATTATTTTAGTTACAAATAAAAAGTAAGTCAATTCTTTTCAGAGAAATTTATATTCCTTTTACTCTACTAAAAGCTTGAAATGATTCTATTTATCTCTTACGTCTGTATCTTCCCTAATAAATTCTAATATTTCTCCATTAGGTTTAATTTTCACACCTGTCAAATACCCTAAATAAGCAGCACCTGTATCTATATTCCATGTATTACTTTCAATGTCATAATGCGGATTTTCGCAAGGTGTGTGTCCTATAATTTGCAATTTATTAATATTCTTTAACGGACTGCGATTCCATAAAACGCCATACTCATCTTCCTCTATGAATGGATTTTCTGATTGTTTGGAAATTCCTGCGTGACTTAGAAACAGGTGTTCATTTTCCCAATATAGCGGAAGATTTCTAAACCATCTAACATCATTCATATAATCTCTATTCATTTTTCTGTATTGATTCAGTGTCTCTTCCCCACACTGTCTTAGCCAATTGTTATTCGGTGGATTATCAAAATGACTAATTATTTCAAACTCATGATTCCCCTTTAAAAATTTGACTTGACTAGGAAAATCAGCACTTAATTGTATTGCAAATTGGGCCATTTGAGGTGAGTTTTTTCCTCTATCAATTAAATCACCTAATTGGAAAACCATTTCATTCTCTTTATCCCAATATTTATTGAGCAAATTCTTAAATGTATAATAACACCCATGGACATCGCCTATAATAAAATAATTCATAGGGTACAGACTCCTCCTTATTTTAAATGAAAACGTTTATCCCTCTTTAACTAACTTACCCCTCTAGTGAAATTAGGGCAAGACATACATCCTCATTTTAATAAAGGGAATCTTTAATCAGTAGGGTTTTCTTCATCCTTCACCTTACTTCTTTTCTTTTGCTGAATTTTGAAGCGGGGATTTTATATACGTAAATAGCGGAAGAAAACAGCTATTTGGAATCACTATAAATCTATGTCTGTGATTTTTTGTAAAAAAGGGAATGAATTATTTATAATAAAATAAAAAACTTATTTGAATAAAAGGAGAAATTTAAATGAGAAACATTTGGGATACATCTAGTAAAAAACTAGAAGATTTAACAGATGAAATGGTTGTTTCCGCTGAAAATAAGCTAGGCGTAAAGTTACCGAAATCATATATTGACTTATGTAAAATACAAAACGGAGGGTATTTAATTTATGATGCTTATCCTACTTCTGTTCCAACAGGTTGGGCAGAAGACCATGTTAGCGTTAACTACATAAATGGGATTGGAGAAAAAGGAATTCTATCAAGCGCTTATTACATTGAAGAGTGGGAATTACCAAAAGATATTCTGCTTTTATGTGGAGACGGACATTGGTGGATTGCGCTGGATTATAGACACACAAAAGAAAATCCACCAATCCTATACATCGATTTAGAATGGGAAGAAGATATTTTCACTTTAGAATTAGCTCCTGATTTTGAAACACTAATTAACGGCCTATTCGTTTATGAATATGAGGAGAATTGATGATTGAAAGATTCACAATATCAATCGTGTTATTTGAATGGAACTCTCATGATAATAAGTGCCTTTTTATTTCAAGGATAAGTAGGTGTTCATATGAAACTATACTTTAAGGATATTGAATTAGGTGATATTACAGAAGTATCCACAGACACACCGTGGATGTATGGGACGATTCACTTAAATGAAAATAGTAAGCCATTTCATGAATATTTTCACGGGATGGTTGATGAAGACAATGAATTCGATTTTGAAGTCGCAGATTCAGAATTTTTGGCGGAAAGTAATTGGTCTATTTTAGATGAAAATGAAGGTAAATATTTAGGGATCGATATACCGGCTATTTACATAGAAGATACAACGATCGCATGGCGCTGGAGATAAATTGACCGATGCCAAAAGATACTATCTATCCTAAAATAGATTAAAAAAAGAGTTTTTTATATGTGGAAAAACTTGATTTTAGAAATTGAAAACATACTGAAAAGCGTTGGTTATAAGCTGAATACACCCGCTCTAGATACTGAGGTTCAGAGATTAAGAGAACGTGTGATACCTTCAATCCCCCTTAACAAAGAAATAAGGAGTGTTTAAAACAATGGGAAGATATCCACTGATTGCAATAATGAAAGAGTATGAGGATAAAGAAAATGTAATTTACAGTTTTGGTCCAAATACTGAATCTTGTATGTTATATCCAGATCTTTATAGTAGATGGAATTTTAAAGTTTTAAAGAATGAAACTAACCCTAATGAAGCATTTGTTTGTCTAGATGATATGCCAAAAAAACATATTTCCTTGTTGTATAAATGTATTCACAAAATATATGTTCACGTAAGAGAAAATGGTGGTATGGAAAATATGAATCAGATAGATTTCCCGGAATACCTTGAGTTTATTGTATAAGCTTTATAAAGTGAAACCTTAATCAGCGGCGGACTTAAGCCCCTACCTAACTTCTTTACTTTCACTGAACTTTGAGATGGGGGGCTTACTGTCCGTTAATGCTGGATAAGATAGGGTGTTTTTTAATCGGTTTATGTATCCATTTTCAGTTGCGGATTTTCGTTTGAGGCAAGATATCTATGAATATGGCCCAAACTTAGATGGTATAGACGATGAAGAAAACAAATAAAAGAAGAACGCCTATTAGTGAGGGTAAACGTTCTTCTGTTTTTGCTGGAAATTCAATTAAATTTCTTTTGGTGCTGGGCAGTCTGCGTGACTATTATCAGGTGCTCCAACATTGTATGCTAAGTCAGGGTTTGCAGGTGCCGGTACATCCCCATGATTAGCTTGCTGTGTAAATGAACTATTTAAACCAACAGACACGATACCAACTAACGCTAAACCTGTTACCACCACACGAATTTTTTTAAACATTATTTTAATGCCCCTTTCTCAAACGTTTTTTCTTTTGCCTGTAATGCTGTGTAGAAGTACTCACTTGCTTTTACATGATTGTTTTCACCGTAAAATTTAACTGCTAGTTTTTCTGTATATTCTTGAGTGTAATTATATAGTGATTCTTTGTCGAAATAATTAATTCCTTCAAGAATAATCTTTTCTAATTCTTCTGTTGGAACATTATTATTTAGTGCTTTTAAAATAGTAAAGTGATGTATATATTCTTCATTATTCAATTCAGTACAAATGTTTAACCCATTTGTAAGTAATTCCTCAGCAATATTTATTTCACCTAGTTTATGATGTTCTCTAGCTTGTAGAAAAATCGCTTTAAAATGTGTCGGCATTTTTCCGGTTACTTCTGAAAGGTGTCGAATAGCTAATATAGAAAGATTTTGACTTGCATATAACCACCCCAAGTTATGACGCACCCTCAAAAGCAAAGTTTCATTATCTTGTTTTTGTAAAATATCTATTGCGGAACTCAAGAATTCCTCAGCTTGTTCATATTGTCCTATTTGGATAGCAGTTAATCCTAAAAGGTTTTCAGATAAAGCAATACTCTTTTCATATCCTGTGTGCTTTAAGAAAATTTCTTTAGCTTTGTTAACATATTTTATAGTATTCATTGGCTGCGTTTTATAGTAAAAAAATGCAGAAATACGATAATAGAATTCTGCACGTTCTAACTCATCAGGCACATGCTTCAACAATTTCTCAGCTTTCTCATAATATTCACTAGCCTCATTATAGTTCGTTGTTAATGTGGCATGTATCGCTTTGAAAAAGTGATAGTAATACGAAAGAACCTCGTCAGAAGCTGTGTTACATGATTCAATTACATCAAAACTATTTTTTGTAATGCTTAAACTATCAGTTAACACCTTATATCTAAAATCTAGTAAAGAATAATATAACAATAGATTTTGATCTTCTTCGGCATTAACAATCTTCTCATCAATTTCTTCTTTCAATTCTGTCGCTTTCTCCACTTGCTGCTTCAGCATCGATTGATACCAAGCGTCTAATGAATGCTTAATCTGTTCTTTCGTTACTACATGTGCACTCATAGAATTTCTCCCCTCATTTC
Organism: Bacillus sp. UNC437CL72CviS29; assembly: GCF_000482345.1. Lineage (NCBI taxonomy): Bacteria > Bacillati > Bacillota > Bacilli > Caryophanales > Bacillaceae > Bacillus > Bacillus sp. UNC437CL72CviS29. The sequence continues at coordinate 213,825 of NZ_AXVB01000004.1, forward strand.
TTTCTGTAATTATCTAAATATTAACATTTTTCCACAAATTTTATATAATTTCTTTTCTACATAAGTTGAGAAATAATTTTCAGATTTTTACCAATACAATTACGAATTGAGTGAAAGAAAGGGTATTTAAATCTTATATTGAATTTATAAAGATATAAAATTATGGAGGTCATATACGGATGGTACTACAAAGAGTAAGTCTAATAACAATTGGTGCTTTTAACTTACCTGTTCTTCGGGCATTTTATAAAAGTCTAGGGTGGGAAGAGACAGAAATCAGTTCAGATACTTATGCGGCATTTAAAACGGCAGGTGTTATTCTTTCAATATTTCCTATTGAGGAATTAGCAAGAGATGCTGGTGTTTCCATTACTCAAGATGTAAACAGCTTTCGTGGTGTAACGTTTGCTATCAATATAGATAAGCCTGAACAAGTTGATACAACAATTGAGGAAATTCGAAATGTAGGCGGAAAAATTTTAAGGGAACCAAGCGATGCTTTTTGGGGAGGAAGAACGGCTTATTTTGCCGATCCAGAAAACAACCTTTGGGAAGTAGCATGGAATCCTGATTCTATCTTTGATGACAGAGGAGCTATGCTTTCTTTCTAGATATTATTTGGATAAACGTAGACTATTAAAGTACCTTACCAACTAGCACTTTCAAACAAGGTAAAAAAGGACTAACAAAAAATGACAGTAGGATTTTCTGTAGATGTATTTTTCTATGAGGCAGGACACCCTGACTTTTTACACAGCTTTTTCTCAACAATGTCATACAGGTGGGAGTCCTCTCGAAAGATATGATAGAGGAAACAGCCGTAAACCAATTTGCCCACGAGTTTTTAAAATCTCGTGGGCAAATTGTAGGCAAGCAATGTTAGAAGTTTGCTAAAATCACTTGCCTCATAAGTACTATTTAGTTGTGAAAAGTAGGTTTATAAAACGAACGATTATCAAGGGCAAAGACACGCTCTGTGTATTCACCTGGTTTCGTGCGGCCAAGGGCACGATCCATCATGTTCATCTTCGCATCTAAATTATCGATGTAATGCAGGATTTCTGCTTCTTTTACTAATGGTGGTTTTGGGCTACCCCATTCGGCTTTTCCGTGATGAGATAAGACGATATGTTGAAGAATTAGTACTTCTTCGCCTTCAATTTTCAGTTCATCTGCGGCTTTTCCAATTTCGTTTACCATGATGGAAATGTGACCTAGTAGGTTTCCTTCTAGTGTATATGTTGTTGAAATCGGACCAGATAATTCAATGACTTTACCAAGGTCGTGTAAAATAACGCCTGCATATAGTAAATCTTTATCTAAAGATGGATATAGCGTAGAAATTGCTTTCGCTAAATCAAGCATCGACACAACGTGATACGCAAGTCCTGATACGAACTCGTGATGATTTTTCGTTGCTGCTGGATATTCTAAAAATTCATTTTGATGTTTATTCAATAAATGTCTTGTCAGACGCTGAATGTTCGAATTTCTCATTTCAAATATGTACTGTGTAATCTTTTCTACCATATCTTCTTTTTTCACTGGAGCTTTTTCTACAAAGTCTGAGATATCTGTTATTTCATTCGCATTTGCAACGCGGATTTGCTTCACACGAAGTTGAATGCGCCCTTTATAGTTTTGAATATCTCCAGCTACTTTTACAATCGTTTCGGCTACATATTGCTTCTCTACTTCTGGTGATACATCCCATAGCTTCGCTTCAATATCCCCGCTTTGGTCTTGTAAGATTACTGTTAAAAATGGCTTCCCATTACTTGCGATACCTTTTGTTGCTGTTTTAATTAGCAAAAAGACATCGACTTGTTCACCAACTTCATATTCTGCAATTTTCTTTTTCATCCTGATTCCTCCACCAACTTAAGTACTTTTAGTATAGCACACTACACCTTATTTTCTTTACGTTCATGTGTTAATTTTATAATCTGTTTTTCTGTAAAGAATGATAATAGATGGGCATGACATGTAAAGAAAATCACTTGTCTATCCTTCGCAATTTCTTTTATTAATTGGATTGTTCGTTCTGTTCTTATTGCATCAAAATGTACAAAGCTATCATCAATAATAAATGGATAATCATGTTCAAACGTCCGGGCTAGTGCAAATCTTAGTGACAAATACAGTTGCTCCGCTGTCGCCTGACTTAGTTCATGACTATAAAAACGCATACCATCACTTCGTTCTACAATAAACGGCTCACTTTCTGATGGCGAAAAAATCTTACTATACTTCTCACCTGTTAAGTATACAAAATACTCCTCGGCCTTTTGTAGAATACGGGGCAGCTGTACTTCATGATAATATTGCTTTGTTTTTGTTAACACCGTTTTAGCAGTCGCGTATGCAGCCCACTTTTTCACTTGCTCACGTACATGCGATTTTTTCATTTCCCATTCATGTAATAAATCACCGTACGTACTACCTTCTTCTAAATTCGCAATCTCCACGCGATGCTCCGCAATACTCTCGGTCAATTTCTTCTCTTCTGAAAGGAAGCCTTGTATACGAAGTTCTTCTTGATTTAAGTTTTCTTCATATCCTTTCACTTGGTAGTGTTCCACTAATGATAAGCTTGTTAAACGCTTTTCTAACATATCAATTTGAGGTGATAGCCGCTCTACTTGCTTCTCTGCCTCTTCAAGCTTTTCTACTCTCTTACCAGCCTCTAAAAACATTTCTTCATTAGTAACTGCTGCCATTTCTAAGAGCGCATCTCGTTCTACTGTAAGTTGTTTTACTTGGTGCTGCAGTACTTCCCGCTCTTCTTTCCAATCAGCAAGCTTTCCTACAAGTTGCTCCTTCTTTTGCCCTTTTTCTTTTTCCTTTTGAATGCGATCACGAATCATATGAAGATGATCACATTCTGTATTTTTCATAACGTTCTCTAGTTTATGTTCAAACTGCGAAATCATTTCATATAATATCTCTTTTCGCTCTGCCATCTTTCCTACTTCGCGATATAACTGTTGCATCTTTTCCACACGTTCAAATGCTGGCAATACATGCGCATATGTATAAAAATTTGGGAACGAATAACGCTCATTATATGTATCGACTTGCTCTCCCACATGAAACGTATCTCGCTCCCATTCTTCATATGCAGAAACCACTCTTTCATAGGTTCTTTCAATTTGTTGTAACTTATAAGACTCTCGCTCAAATAGTTTACGTATTTCTTCATCTTTTTCTACTTGATAACGAATAGATAGTGCCTCTTCATTTTGCCTTCCACCTGCACTTTGCTGCAGCGAGAGCAGTTCTTCTTGTAAGCTATCTGAAGAATTATCTTTATACAAAACAAGTGCAAGTACAATTAAGACAAAAAAGATAACACTCGTAAATAACAACGCATGATTATCTAGAAATACACTTGTCAGCAATATCACTGTATTAACAGCTAACAAAAGGAAACAAATCGTCTGCCAACGCTTTTTCTTTTCCCGCGCGGTTTTCATTCTTTCTTCATATTTACGCTTAATGCGCTCCGCACCAGTACCTATCAAGACTGTATCTTGAAACGACTTTTCTTTTTCTACAAGGTTCTGCCGCTCTTCATCCGATAACATCTGCTTCCGAATATGCCCTACGTTTTCTTCCTGTTCTTCTAATTGCTCCTGCGCCACTTTAAAGCGCTCATCAAGCTGCTCTTTCCGATTATCTAACTCTCTCGCCTTTTGCACCGTTTGCGTTATCATTTCTTTTGCCGCAAGGCTTGTATCAAATGACAGTACCTTTTCTTTTTCAAAAGTAGTACCAATTTGCTGCTCGAGCTCTTCTATCTCTTCTTTCATATTCCCGATGCTTACTGTAATATCGCGCATTTCTTGGCGCGCATTTTCATATGACATATGCTGCATACGAAGTTCTTCTACATAACTATCTTTTTGCAACAGTTCTTCTTGTACTTCTATCCCATCCAATTCCGATTGCACCATTTCCATCCGTTTCTGGATTGAATCAAGTTGCACCAAAAGCGGCTCCAGTTTTGCTTTTATCGTTTCATAACGTTCTACACCTCGAACTGGAAACGGATTCTTCTGCTCTTCTAGCGCTTTTTCATACGCTTGTTTTTCAATGACAAGAGGTTGCAGCGTGGCCAACACTTCATAGTCTTGCTTACGTTTCTCTGCCATCTCTTTTTCATCCCGAATGTGAGCAAGACGCCCTTCACTTTCTTTTAACTGCCCCATTAGCTTTTCATACGTACCAATTTTCCCTTGCCACGCCCCAAGCTTTTCTTGCAGTTTCTTTATTTCTTGAAGCGACACATTAATCTCCGGCTTACGGCCATTCGGCTTAAAACGCTGCTCCATTTCTTTTTCTAACTTTTTATCTAACTGCAAGAGCGCATCACTTCCAACTGCACTCGCCGAAAACAAATAATTTCCGATTTCAGCTTCTCCAACATGATGTATATTTTGGAGACCATGCATATCAAACGAAAAGACAGAATCAAACAGGTTCTCATTCATCCCGCTTAGCAGAGTCTGCAGTACTTCTTCACCAGCTGTTTTTCCATCTTCAAAGTAAACCGTCACTTCTCCAGCAGCCGTTTTCGGAAGACGCTCGATTTTGAGTCTTCCATACTGCTCTGTCATAACGGTCACCCTACCGCCGTACTTCCCGCCTTCTTTCGGTTCGTAGCGTCTTTGCCCTCTCATTGGAAAACCAAATAAAATACTCTTCATAAACGAACGAATCGTCGATTTTCCCGCTTCATTTTCGCCGTACAACACCGTCAGCAATGAAAGATCCATTTCCACATTTTCTAATTTCCCATAGCCATAAATATGGAGTTTCTCAATTCTCATTTTTTATCCCTCTCTTGCTGGAATAATTGCTCTAATATAATATTTTCCGCTTCCTTTTGAATCTCTGCTTTCTCCTCTTCTGAAAAAGACTCAATCACATTACGCGCGACAGGAGATGTCCAAATCGTTCGCAGCACCGCATCCATATTCGTAAAGGATTCTAGTTCTTGCAATACACTACCAACAAAATGATTTTCCTCTTTTAAACGCTCGGTTTCAGCAAATGAAATCGTCTCATTCTTCCACTTCATTACATATACAAAATCTCTACGCTCTTCTCCCGCTGCTAAAATATGAAAAATCTCTTCCACACGTTTTTCATCACGTAAATAAGAAGCTAGAGGGCCTTGGCCAGTAAACACAGCTGTCAGAAGAGTTCCTTTCTCTTCTTCTTTACGCCATTCGTTCAGCGCTTTTGAACAAGCCGTCATAAGGTCATCAACCGTCTGTAGTTCATCGATACTAATTTCCATTTCTCCCCAAACTACATCTGCCGTACTAAAGAAAGAACAATTCGCCTTTCGCTCTGTAATCTCAACAAGATACGCTCCCTTTTCTCCCGTTTCCTTCCGGTGGCGCCCTTGTATATTACCTGGATAAATGATATATGGCTCCTCTGCTAAAATCTCGCGTTTATGTATATGACCAAGTGCCCAATAATCAAACCCTTTCTCCTTCAGCTCACGAATTAGAAACGGCGCATAGCGATTATGCTCTGCATCGCCACCTTCCACACTTCCGTGAAGCATCCCAATATGAAAAGGCGCATCGCTCATTTTTTCATACTGCGCTGTCATATTATCTGTGACAGCTTGTTGTAAATAACTAAACCCATAAATAGATGCAAGCAGTTCACCATCTTTATAAAACGGCTTCGCTTCTACATATGGCTCTGTAAACACATGAACATTCTCAGGAAACTCAATTGCCGCCCAGCTTCCTCCTAAATGATCATGGTTACCATGAATGATATAAACAGGAATGTCATACTGCGAAAGGCGCTTCATTTGCTCTCTCACAAACACTTGCGCTCTAAGACTTCTCGTTTCCGCATCATATAAATCTCCCGCAATCAGCATGAAATCAACGCGCTCTTGAATTGCTTTATCGATAATACGTTCAAATGACCGAAACGTACTTTGCTTCATTCTCTCCCAAACAGATGACGACACATTCATTTCCATTCCTTTAAACGGACTATCCAAATGTAAATCTGCCGCATGTATAAACTTTACTTCTTTCACAATGTAACGTCCTTTCTCCATGATACTCAGTCTTATTTTAGCACGATATATCACAGATTTCTTTTGTATAATTGTTCGTTCCATAACTAAACAGATATACTATTCTGGTTAGTTATTCTAGATTGAGTTTTCATGGGTATATGCACACGAATAGTTTTTGAATAGGCTGGTTCCAAAGTATTCGCTAAATTATTTGAAGCTATGAAGAAAACAAACGACGAAACCATTGAAAATTTCGTTATTAGAAACAGATTTTCCACCTTTATAATGAACAAAGAATGATAAAATTTTTAGTGAACCTATCTCAAATAGGTAGCATATGTCATAATCTCAACACGCGCAAACGCACATTCTTTATCTATTCACAAGAAAGAACCAACGCTTTTATTAGATGCATTGGTTCTTTTTTGTCTTTCTACAATTAAAAAATTGTAAAAACGTTCATTATATATTGAGAGATTTCCACATTTTACTCTCGCATAGTGAATACGCTCTACTTTTTCAGTTATTAAAGGAAAAATACTAATTTTAAAGCCTCTATACAGTGATATCATTATATCGCAAAAGTTATTTGACCAACTTTTGTATTCGTAATGTCATAACCTATATAATTCGCGTGTTTGATTAGAAAACCGTCATCTTTTCAACCAGTAAAACCCCTCCAATCATGCATATTGAAGGTTTTTTTACTATTATAGATACCAAAAATAAATGATTACGCCGTATACACTGTAATTTAGTGGGAATTCATAACTTACTTGTGAGGGTTAGCTAAAATAGTTCGATAAATCTACGTGCTGCTTTGGAAAGATATCGTTGTTTAAACCAAACTAATGCTATCTCTGATTGAAGAGAAGAATCTTGGATGTCCAATACCCTAATGCCAATATTACGAAATGCAGATACTGAAGATTTAGGAAGTATACTTGCTCCAATGCCAGCTTCAACTAAAGAAAGAAGTATATTAATATCTGGGCATTCGCACAAAACATTTGGCTGGAATTCGAATCGCTCACATTCTTCTATAATCCTTTCATATAGCCCTTCTCCCTTCGTTCTGTGGACTAGTAATAAAGGTACATCTTCAATATCTTTCATTTGAATAGCTTCTTTTGAATGGAAATTTCCCCAATCTTTCGGCACTACAAAAACAAATGGTTCTATTCCCAACGGAATCATAGAAAGACCTTCCATTTCTAAAGGCAGACGAACAATAGCAAGTTCGATATTGCGGTTCTCCAACTGTTTACTCAATTCAACTGGATCTCCTCCCCGCAGTTTAAAAGTAATCATTGGATAGTTTTCTTGGAAATATTGAATTCTTTTAGGCAGATAAGAAACACATGAGACAACTATACCAATGGATAGAGAACCTCTGATTCCTTCGCCAGCTTCTTTTACTTCTAATATCGATTCCTCAAATACATTTAAAATATTCTGGGCTTTTTTATATAGAATTTTACCTGCCTCAGTAAGTTCCATAGTCTTACCATTTCTTTTTCGTTCTAATAGTACAGTACCAATCTCCTCTTCCATAAGACGGAGTTGCTGGCTTAATGGGGGTTGTGCCATGTGAAGTTTTTTAGCAGCACGAGAAATTTGCCCTTCTTCGGCAATGCTAAGAAAGTAGCGTAATTGTCTTATATCCATCGTTTCCCTCCATAATATATATGATTTCGATATATATAAGTAACATTATAGATATTTTCCATATAAATATACAGGTGATAATATAAGTAAGCAAATAAAATAGAATGAAAATAACTCAAACATGAATTTTGATATTTATGAGAAAGACCAAAACGTAGGAGCTTAATATTAATTATATGGGAGGTGGAAATATTGAATAAACCCCAACTATGGACTAGGGATTTTATCAGTATTGCCATTACTAATTTTCTTGTGTTTACAACCTTTTATTATTTGTTGGTTACACTGCCGATATATTCTTTACATGAATTGCACGGCGCCGAATCTGAAGCAGGACTTATTACTACAGTTTTTTTGATTGCAGCCATCCTAACACGCCCACTTGCGGGTAAATGGATCCAAAAGTCAGGAAAGTATATCGTTTTTATAAGTTCCCTCCTGGTTCTTTCCGCAGCTTCAATTCTCTATTTTATTCCACAATCTATTATTGGTTTGCTAATTCTTCGCTTTTTTCATGGAATTGGCTTTGGAATGGCAACAACTGCCACTGGAGCAATTGTAGCCGACCTCATCCCGGAATCTCGCAAAGGAGAAGGAATGGGGTACTATGGACTGACGCTAAATCTTGGCATGGCTATTGGCCCCTTTTTAGGTTTGACTGTTATGCAACAAGCAGGGACACATTTAATGTTTATCATAAATGCATTATGTTCTCTCTTTGCACTTGTTGCAGGATTATTTGTTAAATTACCTAAGAAAACTATTATGTCAGAACAGACAACTGAACGAAAAACAGGCATGAAAATCGGAGAATTTTTAGAGCGTTCCGCTATTCCTGTATCACTGGTTTCAGCTTTCTTCGCACTCATTTATTCGGGAATTATTTCCTTCGTATCTATATTTGCTAAAGAGCATGGTTTAGTAGAAGCCTCTAGTTATTTCTTTGTTGTGTACGCAGTGGTCCTTTTAGTTTCCCGACCTTTTACTGGAACATGGTTTGATGCATACGGGGCAAATACTATAATTTATCCCGCTATTTTATGCTTTGCAGTTGGTACGTTCTTATTGAGTATATCGAATACATCCTTGTTATTTCTTTCAGCAGCAGCCCTTATTGGATTAGGTTGGGGAACCACGTTTCCTAGTCTTCAAACCATTGCCATTCAAGTAGCTCCTCCTAAAAAGAGGCCATTGGCTACGGCTACATTCCTTTCTATATTCGATTTTGGGTTCGGTATTGGATCATTTATCTTTGGTATTGCAGCAGCTAAAATTGACCATGGCTCATTATATTTTTATTGTTCATTCCTTACAATAATTGGAATTGGAATTTACTATTTACTGCATGGTAGAATATCTTCACGTTCTATTGCGAAAAAGGTAAAGCAAAAAGTTTCTTAGAGGATTTTAAATTCATGGAATATAATAAGAGTGGAAAGTCCCTTTAGATCTTAAAATGTACCCTATAAGGTAGACACTAAAAAAGTCTCCCTATAGGGTTTTTGTATAGAATTAAGGAAAACAGCGATTGAAAGAAATGTGTTTTTTCTTCAAAACAGTAATATGGAAATGAATAAAACAAGATGCAGAGACGTTACTTGTTTTATTATGAAAAATAGTTTTTTTAAGAACTGACTTTACATCTTCTCTCCATTCGATGCAATAACATCTTTATACCAGAAGAAAGACTTCTTCTTCTTTCTTTCCAACGTTCCAGTACCATCGTCATGTTTATCTACATAAATGAAACCATAACGCTTAGACATCTCTCCTGTTGAAGCACTCACTAAATCTATGCAGCCCCAACTTGTATAACCCATCATTTCCACACCATCTTCATTTATCGCATCACGCATTGCTACAATATGCTCTCGCAAATAATCAATCCGATACTCATCATTGATGGTGCCATCTTCTTCGACCTTATCATAAGCACCTAGCCCATTTTCAACTACAAAAAGCGGTACTTCATATCTATCATACAATTTATTTAATGAAATCCTTAAACCAGCTGGATCAATTTCCCATCCCCAATCACTTGCTTTAAGGAATGGATTTTTCATACCTGACAAGATATTTCCTTGCAATTTTTCTTGTTCCGTCTTTTCTTTTTTGTCGGTACGAGACATGTAATAACTGAAACCAATATAGTCTACTGTATGTTTCTTAATTAATTCTAAATCACCTTCTTGAATTTCCAGCTCAATACCATGCTTTTTAAAATAAGATTTGATGAATGCTGGGTATTCTCCTTTTACTTGAACATCCGCACAGAAATAATTGAACAAACGCTCTTCCTGAAGTGCATACAGTTCATTTTTCGGATTACAGTCATATGAATATACTGGTGCAAATAAAATCATACAACCTATTTTTGAATCTGGAATAATCTCATGACAGGCTTTTACAGCAATGCTGCTGGCAACAAATTGATGGTGAAATGCCTGGAAAGTCGGCTGATATTTATCCTCTTCTTTTTTTACTAAAAATCCAAGACCCATAATCGGCATAACTAAACCACCGTTAATTTCATTAAATGTCATCCAATATTTCACTTTATTTTTATAACGATTGAAAATAGCATTCACATATCTTTCAAAGAAAGTAACCACTTCACGATTTCTCCAGCCACCATATTTCTTCACAAGATTTACTGGCATTTCATAATGAGAAATCGTAACAACTGGTTCAATTCCATGCTTCTCTAATTCATCAAACACGCGGTCATAGAAAACCAAACCTTCCTCATTTGGCTCCAGTTCATCACCGTTCGGGAAAATCCTTGTCCAAGCAATAGACATCCGAAACGCTTTAAAACCCATTTCCGCAAACAATGCAATATCTTCTTTATAACGATGATAGAAGTCAATGCCTTCATGATTTGGATAACTGTATTTTGTTTTATCAATTTCAAAATGAAATCCAGGCTCTTGTAATATCTTTTTTCGTCCCTTTCCTCCTGGAAGAGTATCTGCAATACTTAATCCTTTATTGCCTTCATGATATCCACCTTCCATCTGGTTCGCAGCGGTAGCACCGCCCCATAAAAAGCCTTCAGGAAATTTTCTCGTTTGTTTCTCCATTACAATCCACTCCCTCAATTTTTTAACTTCATCAATACGAAATTACTAAAAATAGATTTGATCTTCTAAACTTAGATCATTTGGTTAATCGAGTTGTTCCCCATTTGATTCAATCACTTTCTTGTACCAGTGAAAGCTCTTCTTTTTCATTCTCTTTCGTGATCCTTTACCTGCATTATCCTTATCTACATAAATATAGCCATAACGTTTTTTCATTTCCCCTGTAGAGGCACTGACAAGGTCAATTGGCCCCCAACTTGTATACCCGATAATGTCTACTCCGTCTTGGATAGCTTCGCCCATCTCCGTGATATGTTGTTTTAAATATTCAATTCGATAATCGTCATTGATTTCCCCTCCAGGAGTTACCTCATCAACAGCACCTAGCCCATTTTCAACCACAAACAGAGGCTTTTGATAGCGATCATACAACTGGTTCGCCGTAATTCGGAATCCTTTAGGATCAATCGTCCAGCCCCATTCTGATTTTTCTAGGTACGGATTTTCAATAGATCTAAATACATTCCCGCTTGTCATATTTTTTAATACTTCGGGATCTTTACTTGTTAGTCTACTTGAATAATAACTAAATCCAATATAATCAACTGTATGATTTTTCAAAATCTCTTCATCATCTTGTTCCATCTCAATGGTCAAATTATGATCCTTAAAGAATCGCTTTGCATAACCCGGATATTCGCCTCGTGCTTGTACATCAATAAAGAAAAAGGACTTACGATCTTTTTCCATCGCATCAAAAATGTCTTCTGGATTACATGTATATGGGTAGGTAGCCCCCGCTGCTAGCATGCAACCAATTTTTGCATCCGGTATCATTTCGTGACAAGCTTTTACAGCAAGTGCGCTTGCAACAAGCTGGTGATGTGCTGCTTGATATTGGATTTGTGTTTTATTCTCTCCATCTTGAAATACAAGGCCCGCACCTAAAAACGGCAAATGGAGAAGTATATTAATTTCATTAAACGTCATCCAATATTTCACTTTATCTTTATATCTATTAAAAATAGTTTTGGCATAAGTCTCAAAGAAATGTACAAGTTTTCTATTTCTCCAACTTCCGTATTTTTCAACTAAGTGTACAGGTACATCAAAATGAGCAATTGTAACAACTGGCTCAATTCCGTATTTTAATAGTTCGGCAAATAACTCATCATAAAACTGTAAACCTGCTTCATTTGGCTCCAGTTCATCACCGTTTGGAAAAATTCGTGTCCAAGCAATCGAAATACGCAGCGCTTTAAATCCCATTTCTGCAAATAAGGCAATATCCTCTTTATAACAATGATAAAAGTCAATTGATTCATGAGAAGGATACAATTCTCCCTCGATCTGTTTAAAGGAATTGATTTTCCCAGTCATAACTTCCCAACGTTTTTTCCCCGTTGGTAATAAATCAACCGTTGTTAATCCCTTTCCACCTTCTAAATATGCTCCTTCCGCCTGATTAGCAGCAATTGCGCCGCCCCATAAAAACCCGTTAGGAAATACAAAATTAGACATATTAACACTCCTTTACTATATATAAACTAGAAAGGAAGCATGTTTCTTGTAAGCTTAACAACGCTTCCCTTCTTTTTTGATAAACTTTATTTAACTCCCAAATCAATTAAATGATCACCAGTTGCAACTTGCTTTTCTTCTGTTATCGCTAGGTCGTATTTGTCAGGATTGGTGATAACTACTGGTGTTGTCACCATATATCCCTCTGCTTGAATTGACGCTATATCAAATTCAATAAGTAGCCGCCCTTTTTCTACACGAGCACCTTGTGCGATATGTGCAGTGAAATATTTCCCACCAAGCTGAACCGTATCCATTCCAATATGAATCAACAGTTCAACTCCTTGATCGGTTGTAATTCCAATCGCATGGTTTGTTGGAAATAGTGCAGAAACTGTCCCGGAAACTGGCGAAAACAATTTACCTTCTGAAGGTTCAATGGCAACCCCTTTTCCAAGTGCACCTGATGCAAATGCTGCATCTTTAATAGTAGATAAAGCCATTACTTCACCGTTAAATGGACTAGAAATTACATCACCTTCCGCTTTCATCACAGTTTCTTCACGGTTAGCATTTTTTTGTGTAACTGCTGTTTCTTCAGCAGTTCCTTTTTCTTTACCAAGTCCAAATAAATAAGTAAGAATAAATCCAAGTACGAAAGAAGCAACAATGGCGATAATTAACCCCCAAAACCCCATAGTAAGTCCTTCTTTTGGACTAATATAAGTTGGTATACCAAAGATTCCAATCCCACCAGCCATATACCTCTCTGTACCGGCTACTCCCAGGATTCCTCCTCCGATAGCTGCTGCAATACAGCTCATAATAAACGGCTTTTTCAAAGGAAGAGTAACCCCATAAATTGCTGGCTCTGTCACACCAAAAATACCAGAAATAAACGCGGGAATACTAAGTGTTTTCAATTTTTGCTGTTTCGTTTTTAACCACACTGCAAGAACAGCACCGATTTGTGCAAATGAAGCTGCAAACGTCAATGGTATAATTGGATCTGATCCCATAGTGGTAATATTATTGATTCCAATTGGAACAAGTCCCCAGTGAAGACCAAACATAACAATCACTTGCCAAAGTCCACCGAGAAAAACACCTGCTACTACTGGACTTAATTGATAAATCCAAACCGTTCCTTGTCCTAAAAGCTGACCAGCCCATGTTGCAATTGGTCCAATAATGATAAAAGTAATTGGTACAACTACAAGCAATGTAAAAAAAGGTACTAAGAAAGTTTTCACAACATCTGGAATGATCTTTTTAAACCCATTCTCTACTTTTGCTCCGAAATAAGTCGCAAGAATAATTGGAATAACGGATGATGCATATCTCATTAAAATAACTGGAATTCCTAAGAAAGTAATATGAATTGGTGATTCAAACTTCGTGCCTGCAAATAATGTGTAAAGTGGTTCACCAGTTGTTAATCCAGAAAGTGCTGGATAAACGAGTGCAGCTCCTATTGCCATACCGATAAAAGTACTTCCACCAAATTTCTTGCTAGCGGTATAACCAAGAAAGATTGGGAAGAAATAAAACATAGAATCTCCAATTGCATTCAATATTTGATACGTCCCTGAAGTATTGTTCAACCAACCCAATGCAACAAAAAGAGCAGTAAGACCTTTAATCATCCCAGTTGCCGCTAAAATACCGAGAATAGGAGTAAAGATACTAGAAACGACATCAATAAATGTATTAAATACTCCTTTACTTTTGTTATCATCTGCTTCTACAGGTGCTTGTGTATGAAAACTACCAATTTCTACAACTGCTTTATAGACATCAGGCACATGATTTCCAATGACGACTTGATACTGGCCACCACTTTTCATAACAGTGACGACGCCGTCCATATTTTTCAAAACCTCTGTCTTTGCCTTCCCTTCATCTTTTAACTTAAAGCGCAGACGGGTGATACAATGAACAACACTATTAACATTTTCTTTACCGCCGACATTTTCAATAATGTCTTTTGCCAATTGTTCATATTTCATGATGATCCCTACTTTCTATGACTTTTTTAGAAATAAAAAACCTGAGCCAATGTGAGCACACAAAAATAGTGTGTGTGTTCACATTGACTCAGGTTATGCCCAATACTGGTAACATTCCTAAGGATATTTAATTTTCAAAGAGAAGTTATTCTATCTCTTAAACTGCTACCGTTAGAAACTACTTTACTCTGATGTACGATGAAATTCATGTCGACTGGTTACCCGATGAATATGTAATGTTAAATACACTACTTCATCATTTGATATCACCCAATTATAGGTATTCTCCAAATAAATCCTAACCTTTTGACTACATTGGGATGCAGCTTGATATTTCTGTTTTACTTGCTCATATAGAAATTGATCATTACTTTCAGCCTGTTTTTCTTTACGTATAAATCGTATGGAAAAGAAACGAAGATGTGTTAAAAAACGCTCATAGTTGACCGAATTTTCATCCATTTCTATTTTGAAATGATACTTTACAATATTCAAGATGTTGTTAACCATTTCAGTCGCTTGTACTGCAGCTGCCATGTTTTCACTAGATAACTGACTGTTAACTAAATGTAGGGCAACGGAAGCAGCTTCGTCTTCTCCAAGTCGAATACCTGTATCATTTTCAATTATATCTAATGCATGTAAAGCAATTTGAAACTCCTGCTTATAATATTTTTTTATTTCCCATAATAATGCATTCTTCAGCTGGATCCCTTGTTTATGCCTGCTAATCGCAAAACTTAAATGATCAGTTAACGCAACATATAAGTATTCATCCAATTTATATGTCAGTTGAGACTGGGCATAATTCAAAATTTTTGAAGAAATATTCAAATATACTTCAGAAGTATCCTTCAATAATGTAGCTAGTTTTTCGGAAACTCCTTGATTTTCTAATACAAAGGTCTTCTCTATTTTTGAGGTATCAATTTCCTCTCCAACTTTCTTCTGAAAAACAAGCCCTCTACCCATAACAACAATTTCTTGATTTAATTCATTATTCGTGACAGCGACATTATTATTTAATATTTTTTTTATTTCCATTGGCACTCGTCCTCGATTGAATTATTTTGTAGATGCATATAATAATTAAATAAAAAAACCTAAATTTGCACATAAGAATAACCTTTAGTCATTCTTATCCAAACTTAGGTTTTGCCTGCCGAACAGTAACAATCCACAATTCTATTTGTAAGCGTTTTCTTTAATTTATCTTATTATTTTATACTTGTCAAGAGCAGTATAAAATAATATCTGTAACAAGAAGCATAAGATGGCCGTTTTGGTCAACTTATGCTTCCAGGACTTGATGTGGCTTTAAAACAAAGTTTGATAATTTATAAAAAAGTTTGATCAAAAATCCTGTTTTGTGCAAGAATTTTTTTGTTCAGCAATCCGGCCAGACTACGAAGCGATTTCATTAAAGAAAATTAGTTCTTTATGCTAAAATTTAAATGAGTTTGTGAAGAGACGAAAAAAATATTAAACATTAAGATTTGGAGGAAAGACATTGGAAATAGACAAATTAAATTTACCCATAGATAGTAAAAATTTTATACTTAATCATCAAATTAAAGAAAATGAATTCGAATGTCTCAACGTGGATTTTTATACTTATTCTAATGGTTTTCTTTTAGATGTAGTAGAATGGACAAAACAAAATGATTTTTCTTTATCTATATTAGATAAAGACTATACAGAAAAGTTTTTAGCAAGTTTAGAGAAATTTAAATCATACCTCGTTATTGGGAGCAATATAGATTCAGGTAATCTAATTGCAATCTACCAGCCAACAGGAGAAATATATGAGTTAGAACATGAAATTACGGAAAGAGTAGAAAGAAATTTTGTCAATTCTTCTATAGAGAAGATGTATTGCTGCTTCAATTGTTTTAAAAATTATTGGGTTCAACTAATAGAGCAGGAACAATACAAGAATCGCGACCTAATAAACACTTTTCATGAATTAAAGAACAAATTAGTGGAATTAGATAATAACATATTAATAAATGATGATGACTATAATAGACAATTTTGGAATTCTTTATATCTAGGTCATTTAAACTTCCTTTTGGAAAAGTCAAATGAAAAATAGATTGTTTCTAAATAAATAAGATAAAACAAAGTTTGATCAAACTTTGTTTTAAAACGGAAAGTTTATTCAAAAAGAATAGAATCCATTTTGAGCAATCTTTTTTCAAAATGGATTCTTTTTGGTTCTCACTAAATAAGGATTTGCAAAATATTTCTGATTAAACTTTATTCCAAAGCTACATGAATAAAACACACGGCAAGCTTATGGGTTGATAATTAACTCAAGGCCAATTTATGCTTCCAATCCCGTTGAATAATTAGATAATCACCTACAAAAATAAGTGTTTTCTGGTCAACTTATGCTTCCAATTGCGGCCAACCTATGAGTTGAAAAACAATATCAACGGAAAGAACTTGTAAGACAAAAAGTATAAAAACAAGGAAAACCCTTCTCTTTTGTACATTCTTTTTATAGTATGGAACAATAAATGTAAATGGTCCTTCTTGAACTTTTTTAATGTGTTCCTTCATCCTTTCTCTTCAAAAATAAAGTAAATACAAAAGCCTCCTTACTTATTACCAATCATGTCACATATTTCTTTGCATATTCTATCGTTTTATGACAAAATAGTTATAAGATTCTGATTTTAATCTTTGGAGGGGATTTTCATGGGAGTATACATTCTAACAGTCTTTGAAAAAGATGGTTCCAAAATGCTAGACGAATCATTCGAGGCGACAACAGAAGCAGAAGCGAAATCAAAAGGGGCATCCATTTTACAAGAAAAAGGATTGCATGAAAAAACACATCGCTGCACATCTTCAGCAGGAAAACTCGTTTTATTCCAGCGCTAAAAAAAGAAGCGTCATCCGCTTCTTTTTCATTCTATTTCTTCATCACACCACGTAAATACCACATCTAGAATCCGATTACCAATACGCACGCGTCTATTCCACTTTCCAGTTTGAATTTGGCGCTGCAGTTCATCTTTCATCTTTTCTGTCCAGTCGTGAATGGTCCCATTCCCGTCGTACGGATATATGCTAGGAAACTCTTCCTGCAGAAGACTCAGGCTTTCCGCATCCAAATGAAAATGGAAATAGTAGTTCGCCGTAAGCGATGGTTCCTGCAATTTTAAAAACGGATCGTCAATTTGCTTTCTATTTCGGTAGAAAGTAAATATATTCACCTTTCCGCTCGTAATTTGGTCAATTTGAATTTCGTGCTTCTCTATAATCACGTCGCGCCCACCTCGTTATATACTACCTTTAGTATATATGTCTTTTGCATCAAAGTTAACCATTTTCACACGAAATTCATTTCCTTCATCTACATCCTGAACCTCCAAAATCAGAATAAATTACAAAAACAAATTTGAAGGGGAGCGATTACATGTATTTCGGTAGCAAAGGTTGGTACGTAAAAGAGCTAAAAAAATTAGGTATCCGTACTTATGAAGGTAAAAAACTAGAATCTTATCGTACGCATGTTTTGGCTAGTTTGCTTGAGAGAATGAAGAGAGAGTCAGCTTAATACAAAGAAAGAAGCAACGTTTTATGGCGTTGTTTCTTTTCTCTTTTTTTGTTCAATTAGCCGTCTACTTTCATATTTAAAAATTGAACAAGTTGATCATTTAAATAACTTGTACTATACGAAAAATCATTTTGATACCACTCAATAATTATGCCAATTATCGCATTCGCTTGATAAGAAGAATAAAGCGAATGATTAACTCCTTCTTTAAGCAAAGCTTCTTGATCTTGAAGTAACAATTTCTTTATTTCCTCGAACAGTAAATAGTAGTACATTAATGGAACCTTTTTGGAAAAAATAATTCTGTAAAATGATTTGTATTTTTCGATATGATGAAAAATCCGAATGGTAGAAGGATCTAAGTTACTAGTTTTCAATACTGATACATGGCGATAAGATTCTTGATAAGAACATGCCAAATCTGCTGTAATTTCCTTAAAATATTCCTCAAATAAATCTTCTATTTGTGTATAATGCAAGTAAAATGTGCCACGATTTATTTTTGCTTTTCTACAAATTTCCGAGATTGAGATGACTTCTAGACTTTTTTCGTTTAATAATTCTAACAATGCATTATGTAACGCCTCTTTTGTTTTCACAATACGCATATCTGTACGCATCATTTTTTCACCTCTTATTAAACACATCTCTTACTATGTGTTAATTATTGAACAGTTATCGTTATTTTGCTCATTGTAAGCGTTCTTTTATATGATTATAATTTTTATTGAACAACTGTTCAATAAAAAGACAAAGGGGGCCGTTTCAGATGAGATTAAAAGGAAAAGTAGCAATTGTCACTGGTGCTGCATCAGGCATGGGGAAAGCTATTGCACAAGGTTATGCAAAAGAAGGAGCAAAGGTCGTTGTATCAGACTTAAACTTAGAAGGGGCTCAACATGTAGTACAGGGAATTAAGGCTATAGGTGCAGAAGCCATTGCTGTTCAAACAAACGTGACTTCCGATGAGGATCTACAACGTCTTTTTGATGAAACAAAACAAACTTATGGAAAATTAGATATTCTTGTTAATAATGCCGGCATTATGGATGGAATGGAACCTGTTGGTGAAATTTTAGACGAACGCTGGGAGAAGGTTTTCTCTGTTAATACGGTATCTGTCATGAAAGCAATGCGGATTGCAGTAAATCTATTCTTAGAACAAGGACACGGGACAATCGTCAATAATATTTCCGCTGGCGGATTATACGGTGCACGTGCTGGTGCTGCTTACACAGCATCTAAACATGCAGTCGTTGGCCTAACAAAAAACACTGCCTTTATGTATGCGGACAAAAACATTCGTTGTAACGGAATCGCTCCTGGAGCAGTCATGACAAACATAGCTTCTTCAATGACTCATTTGAGCGAATTTGGTATGAGCCGCCAATCATTAGGTATGGCAATTAATCCACGCGTTGGACAACCAGAAGAAGTTGCACAACTAGCTATCTTCTTAGGCTCAGACGAGGCTAGCTTCGTAAACGGACAAGTCATTGCTGTAGACGGTGGCTGGACTTCATATTAATGTTCATGAACACCTATTATATTCACCTTTCCGCTCGTAATTTGTTCCATTTGAATCTCGTGCTTAAGCTAGAATCATATGGTACGCATGTATTGGCAAGTTTGCTTGAAAAAGAAAAGAGACAATCTGCTTAATACATGAAAAGAAGCAATGTTTTTTGACGTTGCTTCTTTTCTTCCAGTCAATTACATAACAAATAGAACTTTTCTAATTGATTAGCTATCGTTTCATACGAATACTTAAAACTTATACCCTATACGAAGAGAGGAACTATGCAATCTCCAATCATTTTGTGTGAATCACACTATTCTACTCCCAGGGCCCTTTTCTTATCATGCCGTTTTTATTTCAACAAGGAAATCATAATTTTCTCTAACTCAGTCTCATTTAAAACATCATCAATGATTACAACTTGATAAGTACTGTCCTTTCCTTTTGCAGGAACAATCATCTTCATCCCCTTTACATTGCTTCTTCTGCTGTTTAGCCAGCACATCTGCACGTGCATTTAATAAAGATAAAAACGATAAACGGATATAAAAAAATGGCTTCGATACAATATCGAAACCATCTTTTAAACATCTCTTTATAAAATTATCTATTCTATAGAGATAGTTTATTCATTTATCTAATATGTATTTTATATACGTACAGCCGTACCACTTACAGCAACCATTAACATTCCGTCACGAACAACCTCATAGTCTACATCAACGCCAACAATTGCATTTGCTCCTTTTTGCTTCGCAAGTTGTTTCATTTCTTCTATCGCAATATCACGGGCTTCTTTTAATTTACTTTCATATGCGCCAGCGCGGCCACCGACAACATCACGAACAGAAGCAAATAAATCACGTACAATATTTGCGCCCATAATCGCTTCACCATTTACAATATCCACATACTCAATAATTTCTTTACCTTGAATTCCAGAAGTTGTTGTTACAATCATTACTGACACTCTCCTATAATTTATAAAAATGTATTTGCGTTTCTTATACCTATATTATTACATGAAAAAAATAAATAAACTATTTACTAACCTTACAAAAAGGTGACACTTTTGTAAGAATTATAAGCAAAAAGAACAGCGTCACTTTCGCGGACTCTGTTCTTTTTATTTTTCCTATTAAACGCTCTCTCTACTTTTCCTAATTTCAATTATGTATAAACTATAAAGGAGCACCCCTAGCCCTAGAATTTTTTCATTCTTAGACGCATTGGGACCTAGTGTAATAGTAGGTACGTTTAACCCCATAAACCTTTCACTCCATTCTATAGGCATATACCCTTGCTTACCGATTGCTAATGTACGTCCATCTGTTGTACGGAGAGTTGTTTGAATAAAATCAACCTCAACTTTTACATCAGATAACTTCGTTTCTTTATCCGTCATCAAAGAGCCACGTATCGAGCCAAAACTTTGTATCATTTTCTCTTTAAACATACCGAGTTGGTTATAATTCGAATCGTAGATTACCCAATCATATCCGTCAGCTCCAGTATGAAAATATGCAAGAATTTCCCCGCTACTCGTTTCTAATCCATAAACATCTTTATTTCTCAAAAAAGGTATCACTGAAAAAAGAATGTTAGATGAAATGATCTTTGTTCCAGCAACATATCCCCCATCTGGATGATATAGGCCAAATTGTTTATTCTGTTTAGGCAATTCTAATACGACAAACGTATCGACATCCCAAAACGTTACATTGCTTTTCACCGTATTCTTTTGTATCAAGTTTCCTTTTCGTAATTGCCAAAATCCAATTCCGAAAAAAACAGAAGAAACAAGAACAATAAAGATAATCTGTCCCCAATTCACAAATCCCCAAGTCCCGTATACACACCATAGCGCAAACAGAAAAATACCTGTTCCAATAAGAAGTTTAAACTTCCCTTTCCGCTTATAATAATCAAATAGTTCCATTTCTACATCCCTACCCCTTATTTGTATGTCTTAACTATTAATCTATCAAAAATAGATGAGATTCCCTAGAAAAAAAATGGATCCGATTTAATATCGAATCCATTTTTAAATATATAATTTTAAGCGCTCTCATTAAAACCGTACATTCATTCGTGTTTACGAATAATAAAGTTGTTTGAAAAATAATATAATCGTTTAAAACATAATAAAGTTTTTTAAAATGAAGACCTAATACTAACTATTGAGATTGTGAAATACATGCACTTCAAAGGGTTAGGTTACTTGAAAAAGAAATCAATTTAATTATAGGCTTTTGAAGAATATTACTAGGATATTATGCTAAACTTAAAGAAACGAAAAAGGGTTGATTTTACTAATGGAAATTAGAAAACCTAATGATTTAGAACTTAAAAATATTATTTTACTATCGCCTCAAGCTGTATTTGATGGCACGTTAGGTAAAGTAAAACCTACAAATGAAAAAATTAAGCATCTTGTTGAACCCCTGCTGGAAAAAGGCAGTTATTATTTAATAGCAACAGAAAACAATAAAATAATGGGCTGGATTCTTATAGGGGCAAGTAAAGATCAATTTACTGACAAGATGAATGGATTTATTTATGAATTATTTGTCAGAGAAGAATTTAGAGGAAATGGAATTTCTAAATGGTTAATGAGAACAGCCATTGAACATCTAAAACAAGATGGACACTCTGAAGTCTGTCTAAGTGCATTTGCAGGGAATAAAGCTATTAAACTTTATGAAAAAATGGGCTTTAACATAAGAACTGTTTCCATGAGTTTACCATTATAAGCAAATGGTTGCTATCATAAATGAGCAGCCTTAGTGAAACAAGAATTAAACAACTTTATTATCTCTGTACAATTCGGTTTATTAAAAGGTAAGCTCTTTCTATGTTTGGATTTAAGTCATTACATAAGTGATGTTAAAGCCGTGCATAGGACGAAAAAAGGGCAACTCATTTTACCGGATAAGCCTGTCCAGAACCAAAAAACCCCCAAGGCAGAGAAAAGGAATGTTCACTGTCTTGGGGTTTTATCATTTTAAAGGAGCTTTTTCGGAAGCTCTGTTTAATCAATTTTCTCTACCACATCTAGGCGAATTATTTTTAAATCGTCTGTTTGAATTGCAAATGTTGAAGTAGATGATGCTTTAACTTTTGCCATGTGCAAATGGATTTGTTATTTGTTATTTGTTATTTACGTACGTATCAAACCATAAATGGATATATCCAGCTGTAATACGCTGCGCTTCGATTAAGCGTTTTCCCGTTACCGGCGTTACCTCAGCACGCCACTTATCAGCAGAGTCTTGTGATACAGCAGCTTTTAGGAACCAACTTTTCGTATTATCATTAACAATTGATGGGAAATCAGCCTTTGCTGCTGATGCTGATGCATGAACCCAATCTTCTGGATTTGTACTTTGCCAATTCCAATAGCCATTTCCATCTGTTACTCTATAATTGTCTTTCACTGTATCAACGAAATTTTCATATTTTGAGTGGAAGCCAAATGGATGCGAAATGTTAGTAAAGTTTGCTGCATGCATTGGTTGGTTGACATCCCCTAAATAATGAAGTGATAATCCTAAATAGAAGAATGCATTTTTCAGATCTTTATTTTGATAAGCTTCACCAGCTAGTTTAAAATATTTCGCTCCTGTTTGCTTTGCTTGTTTAGCAAATGGAATATACGTTTTTCCTGAATCAGGATCATAGAAGTGTGAAGCAAATGTAGAATTATCATAGTATGGGTTTTCATAATCCGCAGAGTAAATACCTTTCTCTAGATCCGTACGCCATTCATTTAATAGAGCTGTCTCATTTTGCTTCACAACAGTCGTATTTTGGGACATAATATCAATGGCTCTGTTGACAATCCATAAATGAGAACTTACACCTTCATTATGTATAGATTCTGCTGACCACTTTAAAGCAATTGGTGGATCTTGGTGGCAATTTTCATGTGCAAACGCCACACTTTGGATAGGAGCTGTTAAAGCAATTACAGAAGCTAAAGCTAAAATTTTTCTTTTCATAAATATTCCTCCATTTGATATATAATTTAAATTTCTTTCATAGGGTCCTCTCTTACCTTACTGAAAGACACATTGCACATTAATAAATACAGTTATATAAATGTACTAGATGCTTTATGGTAAAGGCACTAATTCATAACCAGATTGATATGGCGGCGCAGAACTTCCCCATAGTTTATCTTGATTTGAAAATGGTTGCTCTGAAGTCTCTAGCTCAAAATATGATGTAACTCCATACTCAGAATTTTGTGGATCTGCATTGTACCAATCGGTAGGTCTACCCATTTTATCTCTAAGATAATCAGTTTTACCTGTTATTAAATTGATTTCCTTTGAATTTTGTTCCTGAACTGTTAACGTACTTTTTGATTGGTCGCTAAAATAAATCCAGCCACGATTCCCAGCATTGACATATTTTTTAATTCCTCCTGCCTCTGCATTTGGTCCCCCAATCCACATTGACATGGTAACTGGCGTACTATGTCTTATATATCCATCACTTTCTACCCCATCTGGAGTTTCAAAATTTATAGGTGTACCATAGTACTCATTACCTTTTGTATCCTTATGAATCTCAGCAGTACCATAATAAGATTTATCTTTATATTGAATTACATAATGCCAACCCGCAAACTTCTCATAAGTTACTCCAAGTTTTTTCTGACCTACACCAGCATAAGCAGCATGCCGAGGCTTACCATCCCAAATTTTACGTACCATTATATAATCTTTAGATGTCTTGACTGGATCCCCATAAATATCAAGTATACGATTGTCCCCAGCTGCATAAGCAGAATTTGTTGGAAAAACAGTAATAATCAAACTAAATATGAATGCTAAGAATGTAACCATTGGTAGTTTTCTTTTCATAAACATGCCTTAATCCTTTCTTATTTTCAATAATGGTTTTACTATCTGCGCGCATCGTCTACCAGTAGATAAGCCTCAGATTATCTAACAAATCTTTCATTTCTCTTTCATAAATGTTACAAAACCCTTTCAAAGGTCTAACCTCTTTACTGATAAAACTAACACGTAAAAAAGGAAACCTGCATGTTCATTAGCTTCATAGATCAGTTATTCAATAATACATATATGAATATGCAATTTTGCATATTTAAATGAATTGATATCAATACAGGTGCTTACGGTAATAAAAGCATAAAAAACGTTATCCTTTCTAATCTAGCCTGTTTAGGAAGGATAACGTTTTTTGTATTTGAGGGCATTACAATCTCTTAAGTTGCGAGGCATGTTGGTGCCTTCTTAGTGGTTTATAACATTATTTTTTTATTAGATCGAAAATGTAATACGATAAATCACCATTAAATGATTTGGGCCTTTTGTCAATTCATTGAACCTATGGAATTACTACAATCAGGTTCTTTACAATCATATAGATCAACAATATCATATCTATGTGGACCTAACAGATTAATAGTTGCTATCTCCATATGCTAGGAGGGAATTAAACTGAACCTAATTTTTTACTTAGATGTAAGAGCCACTAAAACATCTACTGGATAATCAACTGAGTTTTTCACTTTATATTCTGTCGGACTTGTAAGATCCTTAAATTGATCACCAAATTGACCAAAAATATTATCCCAAATACCATTTTGTTCAGACATCCATTTTTGTAATTTTTCTCCTGGAGTAACTGAATATGTTGCTACCTGTTGATATAATGCAGTTCTATATTGATCATATGCATAATCAGTCTTTGGATTAAAGTCAAATGTTTTTGTAACTGTACTTTCTGAATTTAGAGTAACACCATAACCAAAACTTGCAGTTAATGATTGATTTACTTTTGCAACTCCTTCAAGACCTACTTCCATTCCAATTGTATAAGATAACCCTACAGTTACATTATGCGAAATACCACTTGTAACCGCTTTGCTCCAATGATAACCTGAATTTTTATCTACTACATTTGAATCAATCAATTTCCAATTTACTTCTTTCTTCAATTTCGTATCTTCTAAAATTGGATCATTTTTAGGAATTGCTATTGTATATAATACTTCTCCTTTGTTACCTGTTTTTTCATATTCTTCTCCAACTTTAAGCCAAGTGCCATCAGCTTTTAAAACCTTATGTTTAGAATTAGCATCTATTTTTAATCCATAAACTCTCGCTCCATTACTCTTAGCAACAACATCTACATATACATAATCAATTAACTTTCCATCTTCTGTAGACACATGCCATTCATTAGGAAATTCTTCATAAGGACCTGTAGGAATGTAAGGAAGTTGCGTACCATTTTTAGCAACCTGAGCTGCTGTCATAGGTGCTTTTGGTCCTTGTGAATCTACTA
Source organism: Bacillus sp. UNC437CL72CviS29 (assembly GCF_000482345.1). Lineage (NCBI taxonomy): Bacteria > Bacillati > Bacillota > Bacilli > Caryophanales > Bacillaceae > Bacillus > Bacillus sp. UNC437CL72CviS29. Next base: position 239,575 of record NZ_AXVB01000004.1, read on the forward strand.
CAATCGGAAGATTTCCTACATTCGTTGAAGTATCAGTAGCTGCCGAAGAAAATCCTGGTGCTACAAGTAAAGCTGTACTCAATACAAATGCTGCAGGAATCATTTTTTTTATACGCTTCATACTATCTCTCCTCTTTTTTATTATTTCTACAAGACTACAAAAAAATGAAATTGTACAATTTGCTACTCATACTTTTTACTGAAGAATAAAATAACTTTTGCTACGTTTAGTTTAATTTAAATATCTTTCAATACACTTTCATAGATGTTACAAAAGTCTTTCAGTAATGCTATCTTTTAATAATATTCATTATTCGCTGGAGCTGCTTGACTTGCAGGAGGTTAGATAGTTCACCCCATTGCTCCTACAGCTAGCCCTGCCGTGACTTTTTTAATATTGATTTTATCCTATCTCTCCTCTTCTTCTATAATTTCTACAAGATTACGAAAGATGAAATTATACTGTACATTGTCTATACTTTTACTGCAGGATAAAATAACGTTGGCTATGTAGAAACTTAGAATGCTATTTTTACAAATATGATACTTTTGTGATTCTGTATTACTTCCAAACCAAACTAACTGATCATTCAGATAATTAACTCGACATAATGTTACCTGCAATTTTACCGCACTTTTATTGGTGTAGCCTTCTCCTTTCTTAGTGGTCATACCAATTACACCTTTATTAAAACATTAGGTTTCCGCTGCGTAAATAGCAGAATTTTGTCGATTATATTGATTAATTTAGTTATTACGTATTAATACAAGTAAAAATATTATACTTCTAAAATGACTGTGTTATTTTATTTTAATAATTATAATAGTTAGAACTTAATATAACTGATAAAAAAATAACAATTTTAATCCATAAATAAAATTCAATACAATTTAAATGTTATTCATATAATTTAATCACACTCTGTATATGGGTTCCCTTTATTTGGATATGTAAAATTACATCAAAATATAGGTTTAAATAAGGGGTGCTCTTATAAATAACTAGCTGTAAAGAAAGAAAATTTTTTGTTTAGGGTCTACTTCAATCTCTTAAATTGATGTAAATCCATCTACAATCCTATTACTCTAACTGGTGCAATTCTGATGATGTCATAAAAAAACAAAAGGGGATGTAAATAATAATTTACATCCCCTTTTGTAACTCTAATTTTCATTAGAACACTGCATTCTATTATCTTCTTCCAAACAGATTTCTATGAATTCAAATAAACCTTTTGCCTCAACAGAACGTTTTCCCCAATCATGCCAAAAATATAGCACTTGTCCTACTACTCCAGATTCTGATGGATCTGTATCAATGCAAAGATAATCCCCAGCACCATTTTCTGCAATTGGAATCCACTTAGAATTCCAAAGAACAGGTTTAAGTTCATTTTCAATATGCGCCTCTAAATCATCTGAATCGAATTCATCCTGTAGAAATATCCAGTTGTCTATAATTTGAGAAGTTGGGGAAAGGACCAAGTTTCTTACAAAAGATTCAACCCCAGGTTCCCAAATTTGTCCGTTATATATCTCGTAAAAACTTTTCATTTCTTTAGGAAGTGTAATACCCAGTGTAGATTCAATTAACTGAAAATCTTCTTCACTTGCACCCGGTTGGAGGTTTAATGTTTTTTGAAAGTTCACTTCAAGGCTTGAACCTCTACTAATTATACGTTTCCATAGTAATTCAGCTGAATTTATCATGTCTTTTCCCCTCCGATTATATTTCAAAAAATTCAATTTAAAACACACACAATTACTATTAATCTAAGGTTTTGAATTATCCTCATAACGAAAATTTAATTAATTGGTATATACTTCTTGAATCCCTTACTTATAGTGCCATCATAGCCATTTTTAGAAAAGAATTTATGTGCTTCTATTCTATTTGTACTACTTAATAAAATAATTCTTGTGGATCCCCTTGCAATTGATAGCTGTTCTACATGTTTTAGCAACTTTTCACCTATCCCATTACCTCGAAAATCTTCATTTACAATTACATACTCTAGAACGGTATATGGTCTAAATTGATATCCAGGATCAAGACAAAAAGTCATAAATATACTTCCTTTAACTTTACAATCTTCCTCATACACAAATAAGAAATTATTAGAATCATTCTTTATCTGCTCAATTCTTTCTGGTAAAACCCTAATGTTTTTACTATGCGGTGCTAATTTTTTATATAGATTTTCAATTTCATGACTGTCTTTTGGTTCAGCTTCACGAATCATATAATTCCCCCCTCTATTAATACTGATATATCAATAGTTCAACCTATCCTAATATTGCATCTGTTGACTCTATTGTATCCTAAAACAACACTTTTTCGTACATTTCAGATAATAATATGGTAAAAAAAGAGAATGGAAGGGGTGGCGTTTTTTTATTACAAGTTAGGACAAAATCTCGTTCTGGGGTAGTTGTATTTTCTTAGCTTGTTGATAGCGATGTGGCGAGACCCCATGCCTATCAACTTAAGAATACTAAGGGCTGGAATCTTATTGGTTCCTTAAAATGTAGATATGGGAAAATAATGTAAAAAAAACTATTGTATGTTTAAATTCTTTGTGTTACATTTATGTTACAAAACGATTACCGGATGTAACTTTTATTACTTCTTGTTTTCTTTTGTTTTCGGTATGTTACGGTTTATGGTTCGTATCCAATCAACTGAGATTATTTAAAACTAAAGAAATAGCAAACTATAAGCTAAAAATAATTTTTCTATGTGTATAAGAGTGTGTGTAGTAAAGAGTCTGAGTTAGAGCTTTATGCCCATTATTAAAAATCCTTTCTATCTTGAAAGAAGAAGACTACCAACTATTTAGGAGTTTTTAAGTAATGTTAGTAAATGAAATGTACTTCCTTTCCCACACACACTGTAGTACATATTCTACTTTCGGTCTAATTACTACACAGACTTTTATACATATGAAGTTATTGTTTTAGGAATATATAGGGGGAGAGAGAAAATGAGAAAGTTATTAACACTAATTGGACTTACGTTTTTAATGCTAGCTGGATGTAGTAATGGGGATTTTGAAAAAGCAATGGATGAGGGGAAGACCGCGCTAACGAATAAAGAATATAAAAATGCCTTATCATCATTTGAACGAGCACTAGATGAGAAAAAAGATGATTCAGATGCAAAAGTGTTTGTAGAACAAACGAAAGCAATGATTGAAGCAGTGAAGCTAAAAGAAGAAACAAAGGTAGAAGAATCAATTAAGTCATTTGAAAAAGTAGAGAACATGAAGAATGGAAGTAATACGCTTATAAAACAAGCAAAGGAAGAACGAACAGCATTACTAGCCATCTTAGAACAAAAAAAGAAGTATAGTGAGCAACTGGTGAAGAGTGAAGAGTTAATCAGTAAGAAAAATTATTCAGAAGCGAAAGAAATTTTAAATAAGCTAGTTTTAGAAACAAAAGATAACAAGAACCTTGAAGAATATAATAAAAAAGCCTCAGGATTAATCACTAAAATTGGTGAAGAAGAAAATACAAAGAGTAAAACAGTAGCAACAGCGAAGGAACAAAAAACAGATGCAGTAACGAGCCAAAAGGTAGAGACAGAGAAGAATCAAAAGGTAGAGGCAGGAAAGAACCAAAAGGCAGAGGCAGGAAAGAACCAAAAGGCAGAGACAGAGAAGAACCAAAAGGTGGAGACAGGAAAGAATCACGATGAATTTACTTTTGAGAAAGCTATAGGATATATCAAAAAAGAATATAATGAAGAATACACTTACACTCTTGAGGATACTCAAGTAGAAAATGGAAAGAAATATTATAAAATTAGAGTGCGTACGACATATAAAATAGAAGGCGCAGCTGGATCAGGATTTACTGGAGTATTCAAGGTATTTGAAGATGGTACAATTGTTGAAATGCACTAAATCGATGAAAAGGATACGATGAACCGTATCATAAATAAATGAAGTTTAAAAATAAATACCTAATCCCTATTACAACGAAGCAATACGATGTAACCGGGGATATGGAACAGAAAAGTAACCCTACAAAAATGTAAGGTTACTTTTTTGGATCTACTATTAATCTGTAACTTCAATAGTTATAAGGTTCAAATGTACTAAGTATAGGGTCTCACCACACATCCATCAACTTAATAAATTTATAACACCTCAAAACAAAAATTGTGTACATTTTTACCTGGGGATGTCAATTTTCTCATTTTGGAGTCACTTCAAAATACTAGCTTGATAGCGATGTGGCAGTACCTCTATTCCAAAAGACTACTTTTCTTTTTTCGTAAGCGTCAAATATTCCCCACCTACTATTTGTAAATAACCCATGAAATAATCTCCCATACTACACGTGAAGGTTTTTTTATGAAAAGACACCCTATTAAAAAATAAGAAACTTATATTCAAGACTATAAAAACAGTAGATTATCAAATATTGCCTGGTGTCAAAAACAGAACCTATCAGTTCATCGGCCATATTACTGGCTGAAAAAAAGTGAAGGAAACAAAAAATAACTCCAAAATCAACTTTTATTGTAGATTTCGGAGTTACTTTACGTTTACTTTTAGAATGTAATAAAAATTTAAAGTGCTTACGCTACACTGCGATACTCTTCTTGTTTTTCTTTTTTCTGATTAGGTGCTTGGATTAAAACTGCGATAATAAATGACACGACACATAATACGCCAATCACCATGAAAGTTGGTTTAAATCCACCTAAAATTGCACCGATAAATGAACCTGCAAGTGCTCCAAAACCAAAGCCTTGGTACACGATTCCGTAGTTTTTACTATGGTGTTTCATACCGAAGAAATCGCCAACAATGGCTGGGAAAATCGTGATATTTCCACCGAAGCAAAACGCTACACTTGCTACACAGACGAAATATATACCATAATTTAAATCAACAAAGCTGAGTACAAAGACTGACATCGCCATAACGACAAACGTACCGGTAACAATTTTTAAACGGCCAATCTTATCTGATAACGGTCCCAGAATGATTCGACCAACTGTATTAAAGATTGCAACCATAGCGACTGCGTTAGCTGCTGTTGTTGCGCTAAGCCCTACAAGTTGAACACCGATATCTTTTACCATGCCAATTAAGTATAAGCCACTCATACATGATGTAAATAACATAATAAATAACAGATATACTTCTTTTGTGCCTAACATTTCTTTTGTTGTATAGTCCTTGCTATTTGTTTCATGTACTGCACCTTGTTCAGCAGCTTGATGGATTAAACAAGCACCAATCACTATCATAGCTGTAACAATTAAGCCCCAGTAAATAAATGCTTGTGATACGCCAACTGAGTCAATCAGCATTGCGTTAATGTATTTAAAAATCAAACTACCTGTACCATATGCAGATACAGAAATACCTGCGATTAAACCTTTACGCTCTGGGAACCACTTAATTAAATTAGATAGTGAAGTGATATATGCTGTACCATCTGCGTAACCTACAACAACTCCTGCTAGTACATAAAGCATTGCTAATGAGGAAGCTTGTGAACTAAGCATTAATCCAATTCCTAATGCCAATCCGGCTATCATAATGAGTTTACGAAGTCCCCATTTCTCTTGCAATTTACTCGCAAACAAAGTTGAGAATGCTAAAGAAAGGCTAGTGATTGAGAAGGTTATAGCAACAGCATTAAGACCCCATCCATATTTACTCACTAAAGGCTGATTGAATAAGCTCCATGTATATATCGTTCCAAGTCCCATTTGTACAATGACTGTGCCAAGGACAACAAGCCATGGATTAACAGGTGATCGTTTCATGCCATCCCCTCCTCTCTTTTCATTTCAATTCTATTCAATAATCGTCTAACGACGTTTCGTATATCCGCAATACAATGTGTTAAAAAATCGTATACTTTTTTTGCACTCATTTTTGCCACCTCTTTCTATTTGATGGCTTTATTGTATAGGATGTAAGTAATTGCGTAAGCACTTACAACATAGAACGTCAAATATATGAAATCAGTTACAGAAAAAGCGGGATGAAATACAAAAGCTGCTTGTTATATACGAAACAGCTTTTTGCATAAGTACGGCTGGGTTTTAGAAATATGATTCACATTTACGAGATTCCCCTAAAATATATTAAAAAAGCAACATTAAAATTTAACACAACCTAACGAAAAAAGACAAGAGTGATTCCCTTGTCTTTTTTAGAAACATATATGTATTAAGATTTATATTTTTTTACTGTACAAGGAATCGTTACAATATATAAATCTATCGCATAGATTGTAACCCAAATACCTTTTCCTTCAGCTTCTAACTTTTTATTTAGTTGCGATAAATGCTCTGAAACTTTTCTTTTTCCCCATCTTCTCGGAAACCATTGAAAAACCTTAGGAACATTATATTTCTTGTTATACCAGACATTCAATCTCCAAAAAGTGAAAAAAAATGAGACAATAATTACAATGCAAAAAATATCAAAATACGAAACTCCTAAAACCATATTATATATTCTTCCTTTTCACTAAAAATTTGATGATTCATTTCTATTTCTAATATTTTGGTCCCATCATCATAAATTGGCTTGATAGACTTTCCATAATTTTCTCCTTTTAAAAAATAACTTATTATTATTAATAATAAAACTTTCCAAGAGAAAAAAATGTATAAATCAAAAAAAAAGAAATATTTTAATACTATTATTTGTAGCAATAATCTGCGTAACATTATTTATTCAATCCAGAAATAGACATACAAAAACGCCATCCTTCCCTATGATTCTACAGAAAGAATAGCGTATTTTTTCATTTTAGGGGGTATTTTATTTTGTTAGCTTGATAGCGATGGGGCACTACCCCTATCTGTAATCTTCTTCATATATTTGTAATAGAACCCTTTTTCTTCTTATTATTTGAGTAAGATTTTAGACTATTTCTTGTATGCCCTTAGGTATATCATATAGTTTTTTCATAATTGCATTTATTGCAAGCGTTTTCATTTATAGGTATTGTTATAATCTACATTTTTTCACAAAACATTTCTTAACATATTTAACTTTAAGCATTGGTAACAAAACCCTTATTGTTTATAGTTTTTAACTATGATTTTTCCCTATTTTCAATATATAGATTCCTAAAATAACAAATCCTAGTCCTACAAACGGGACAGTTGGAAACTTCGTTCCTGTTGATGGCAGGTGATGCTTTTCCTTACTTGCAATATCATTTTCCATTGTGTGCTCTTTACTTTGTATATCATAAGATTGTTTAGTACTTCCATATGTAGCATGCACTTCTTTAATTTCCAGGCCACTTGTTATTTTTTGATTCTTTATTTCTATTTTTGCTATCTCGCCAGTTTTTACTTCCATTTTTTTCATTGTAGGATCAAGTACATAACCCTCTGGAGCCTGAATTTCTTTTACAACATATGTACCAGTAGGAAGTTTATTTAATGTAGCAGTCCCATTCTCAGTTGTAGTGATTTCTTGTCTAAAATCCCCATGTTCACTTACAACCTCAAACACTGCCCCTTTTAAAGCTTCTCTATTTTCTCCTACCTTCATAATTTTTAACGATCCTAAAAATTCCCATCTTACTACTATATCTGTACTGCTTTTTTCACTCATTCTTGGTAATAAAGCTGTTGTATTCTGAACCCTTTTTTGGCCATCAAAGGTAACTGCTTGTAAGCTCTGCAATTTTGCATTTACCCTTATCTTGAAATTTCCACTTGTTGCGTTTTTGGGAATCATCACTTTAAATTTTTCCTCTATAGAGAATTCATTCTTTTTTTCACCTTGTTCATTTATAATTTTAACTCCTTCTGGTGCGCCCTCCATTTGAACTGAGTATACTCCAGATAATGAATTTGATTGAACTGTATATAAATTTGTTTCAAAAAATTCTCCATTTTGCTCTACAGTTTGTTTTCCAGTAGGTATTACGTTCAAATATATTTCCTGAACTTCAGTACCTTTATAAGCCTTTTCTACCAAATGTTTTACAAGGTTATATACCTGTTGGTTTTCTGGCTTTGAATCGGCAAATTCAATTTTTTTAGATACAATCCAGATAGCTAGTTGAGTTGCATAGTAGGCTTCCTCTTTTGTAGAAACCCCTAATTCAGCCGGCGTTTTTTGAGGGTATCCATAAAGTAAGACACGATATACTAAATCACTTTCTTTTCCAATTTCAGGAAGGGCATCTCCATTAGGTGAATCCAGATCAGGTGATAAACAATATGCAACATCTTTTGATGACGTTCTTAGTAAGTCTGCCTTTATCTTTACTTTATTACCTTTGAATTTAATATAATTCCAGTTCATTTGAAACTTTTCTTGATGTATTACCTCGGCTGCTGCTTGCGGAATAGAAACCCCTAGCAGTATAATGATTAAACTTATAATTCCAAACCATTTTGTTAATATCCTGCGTTTCATTTCATTCCCACCATTCATCAAATTTTTAGGAAAAACCTTACATGCTGATTGTATTTGCTGTAAAAGAATATTAGTTTGATTTTTCAGATATTTATAGGTATAAATAATTCTTGTGTTATAATTTAATATTTTCTTATAATCTTTATCGTTTAATTAGATTTACAATATTTGTTAAAAGCACTACTTACTTAACTAAATGTACGGGCGTAAATATTATTCTATACTATTAAAAACTAATTCGAAAAATCAATTTTCGGAATTTAAATATATGTATTTAAATATAAATAAATTTAACAATCTATCTATTAAATGAATGCTTTTTCTATACAATTTACCTTCACAAAACACCCGTCTTTGTTTTCGAAAGATTCAGTCACATTTATATTCATTATATTCAGAGAATACATGGCTTGCAATTCTTTTTTTATGTTATGATATTTTGTTTATTGATTCTTGTACAAGAATCAATAAACAAAAGTAAAATAATTTTAATCCTTTATCATTCTTTTAGCTATTTATATACATTCATGGATAGACCGAAAATCATATATACGCATGTGCGTTGTAACTTAAAAGGTTAATACACGGGACAATCAAACTGTTTCAACAGAAACATAAAGGACACTATTTAATGACTGATTTGACAATTTTATTATATAACAAATATTAACAATCAAAGATTTAAATTTTGAGAATTATGTGAATTTATTAAACAAAACAATTAATTGTATTTTTTATTCCTAAAAAACCCCAATCTTTCATTTCACATAAAATCAACATCGATATGATAATAAATTATAAAAAATATATGCATAGATAAATCGAGAAGAATGAGCATTCTTAAAGAGAAACATATATCTATATTCAACAATAATTTATACATACAAACTGAAAGTATATTTATGCCCACCTATAAACTATAAAAACAGACATTTGTTAACTATCTCTATTTTCGTTCATTGTGTTCGTTTGTTTTGTTACCTTTTTATCACCCCTTAACAACAAATAAGACGCTAAACCGATCTCGGTAGCGCCTAACGAAGTAACTATAGAATTAATCATTAATAAGTATATCTGGTCCCTGCCTCAACATATATGCAAAACTAGAAATAAACACTATGCAAAATATAATAACAGAAGGCCACATATTAAAATAAAATCCTTTACCTGCAATTAATCCGTATATGTTTTGGAACAAGAAATTAGCACCTAAGATAATTCCCCCTAATATCGAGCTGACCACAATGCTGATTATATAAAATTTAAATTTCTGAAACATTTTTCCTCTACCCCTTTTCTAAAATTAACTTTATTTAGTCTATTTTAGAAAATTATACCATTTTATTTTTTTATACCCTTAAATCTAGATACATTTAAGGATATTTTAAGAGAAGGAAGTGTAAGTACTATCTCTTCAAATGTCCATTTGGTTCAATAAAAAAGAGCACTACAATGTGCTCCCCCAATACGATTATAAAAAATGAATGCATTGTGTCATAATTTTAATATATGACCGTCTCATTTAATGTTTTACTAGTTTAATGTATAATTTCTATATAACAAAGAAAAAACACCCGTTTGGGATGCTTTTAAATCCTTTCTATAACATAAACCATTGTCTTTTTTGATGGTGCATGATAAGAGTAACCTTGATTTTTATGAACATACATTTCATATTTACCTATCACTTGAAATCTTTCTGTTTCAGATTCACCGAATTTTGTTACAGAATCGCATAAAATAGTTAATTCTTTTCTATTATTGCATAACAAATTAGAAATTTGTTTTTCAATATATATTCCCCCTACCGCTAATTCTTTCAACATTTCTCCATATTGCATAATTTCTCCACCTCTCCCAATCTATTCATTCAACAAAAACCATAAATATCCTTTTATTCAAATAAAAAAGCCCTCACCAAAGCGACAACTCTAAAGAGGATGGGCGAAGACAAAGAATCTTCCTAGTTTCCATAAACCAGCTGTAGTACCGTCTTTACGCATTAAAATAAACTCAGTTGTAAGTGCATGTTTAGCTCATAATAAAAGCATCCTATTTGGATGCTTATCATGTAAGTATCTAAAGTTATTCATAAATACGGGTAAAAAACATATATGTTACGATACATATTTTTTCGTTTGGGGTAATTCTAAATTCTTAAGTTGATGGGCATGGGAGCGTCAGGATTCTGCGCTTTTACAACGTTAAGCATATTTTTCTAACAATTATCCTAACTAATGTAACCTGATCTCCTTATAAATTCCTTTATTTAAATGTATAATTATATAAAAATTATAACATTTTGAATCGAGGTGACAATTATGAGAAGTTTAGGTTCATTAGTAATCTCTACTATATGTTCAGTAATCCTTATTATTTGGAATGCCTATACCTTCTATAATAAATTCACAGCCGGAAATACATATTTTTGGATTAGTGGCATCATAGGTATAATGTTCCTTCTATTCTTTGTCAGAGACATGCGAGATATCATCAAGAAAAACTATAAAACGTCAACAGATTAGGAGCGAATACATATGCGGAAAAAGGGAGTCATTACAAATATCATTGGGGATTCGTTTCACCTGAAAACATAAGTGGAAATTTGGGAGAACTTTTATATTGCAGGATATTAGAAAGGGAATGCCTATAGACTGATCTATATTGCATTCCCTTATTTTAATTGTATGTCCACTATATTTCTATTCTTCCTTTTCTAAAATTAAAAAACTGACATTCAAATTTCTTGGTTTTCTCCCCTTTCTGGCTCCACGCCATTGTAATGTAAACTCTACATGAAATGTCCAATCTATTAGCTGTTGAAAATCCCCCCCTGTAAACTATAGTAACTTTTGTAAAGAAAACAACTTGGATAAAAACAAGTTGCTTTCTTTTATAGGGTATAACAAAGAAAGAGTGGAAAAACAATACTCAAACATGTAAATCAAATGGAGTAAACCGACCGATAAGACTAAAAATTCAGAAAATTTATTCGCTAAGGGTTTTTGTTTACTCTTTCTTTGTTGTTATGAGTTTAACATGAAAAATAATATAAATCAACAAAAAATCTCAAATTTCTTACAAATTCGACATTTTATTTAAATACAATATATAAAGTGAAACTTTAATCAGTAGGGGTCTTCTTCATCCCCACTGATTATTAGCCCTCACCAATCGTGCTTTTACAGGCCGTTCATGCGGGATAAAAAGCGAGATCTTTAGAATAACAACAAGAAAAGCCACTGAATAAACCTTTTCTTGTTGTTTGAAATCAGCTTTTTTTACCCTTGATATTCCTTATTTAAAAAACATGTTATATTATTTTTTTCTCTTTTCACCTTCTTCTATATTCCATTCATCACCCCAATATATTGAAACTCTATCTCCTTCTTGCATACTTACCTTTGGCTCTATTGCAGCTTGAATCTCTTTGCTTGCATCTTCCGCATTAATCAATCCATCCATATTTTTATTTTTTTGAAGTGCTAAGCTTTCTTTTGGATTATTTGATTTATTAGTAGGCATATTGATCTCTCCTCTTTCATTTAGTAATTACTACGGACCCTGATATTATTTCTAAATTATGAAAGTTTATGCCTATTCTATTGCCAAATTGTTTATATGAAGCTTGTTTACCAAGAGCTTTTCATACTTGATTTATAGGATCATTATTTTCCCAATTAGGCATCCAATTTTGTACTCCCGCACCTGGAGCGAATTTGAAAATTAAATACCACGGCGAAACACCTTTTGCTCTTGCATGCAAAAAAAGGGAAAAAGAAGCAACGTGTATTGAACGTTGCTTCTTTCTCATTTCCCTCTATTCATCTACATACCGCGGAATTTCCAGTATCCAGAAACACCAAACTACCATTATTTTAAACTACGAGAAAGCTCTGTAAAGATAACCCCTAGTGCATAAGCACCTGCATCTGGATAACCTAAGCTTCTTTCACCAACCGTACCAGCGCGGCCCATTCGAGCAACGATTTCTTTTGTATATTCTGCTCCTTTAACAGCAGCCTCTGCTCCTTTTTCAAAAGCAGCCTTAAAGTCTGTACCAGCTGCAGCACTTTCTGACCAAGCGTTTACACAAGGTACAAGCGCATCCACAAGCGTTTTATCTCCTACCTCTGCTCCTCTTCCAAAAGATCGCTCACCAATAGACTGTATCCCTTTAAGGGCAGCCTCCAGCATTTCGGCAAACTCTGCAACTGTTAATTCCACTTTTCCTTCAATCGCCTTACCTGCAGCACGGAAAGCCCCGCCCCAAATGGGACCAGAAGCTCCTCCGCAATGTTCCATAATCACCATAGAGCACGCATCAAGGAAAGTCCCAATATTTAAATATTCTTGATCTAAAATCGAGCTCCATTCACGCTTTAATTGTTTAAATCCTTTCGCGACACTCATTCCAAAGTCACCATCGCCTGCATGCGTATCTAATTCGCAGAATGGTACTTCGTTCTTAATAATAACCTCGCTCATTTTATCTACAAGATAAATCATATTATTTAATGTAAGTACCTCATCCTTGATAATAGCGTGTTCTTCCGCTGTTTCCATCTCAAAGAAAACTGGCTTCTCTTCTACATCGCTGTTAATATCAATGTATTCCACACTCTCAATTGGCCCATCTACCTTAAACGCAGGTGTATTACATTCTTTCGATAGTAATGTTTTCAGCTCATCATCTAGTTTCATTACAGTTAGAGAAACCCCAGCCATATCAATACTTGTCATGTAATTGCCGACAAACGTTCTATTAATTCTTATATTTCTTTTACTTAACTCTCTCGTAACGGCATTGTTAAATAGATACAGTTCTTGAAGCGGTGTACCGCCGAAACCATTCACTAAAACAGCAATTTCAGCATTGTCTTCTAGCCCTAAATCCTTCACAAGGTCATTTGTCATGCGTAAAGCTAGTTCGTCTGCAGTCGCAATTTTTTCACGTTTTCTACCTGGCTCTCCATGAATACCAACACCATATTCCATCTCATCTTCACCCAGTTTAAAAGTAGGCGATCCACTGGCAGGAACCGTACAAGAAGTTAATGCGAGACCAATTGTACGAACATTCGCCGCTGCTTTTTCTGCTACAGCTTTCACCTGCATTAAATCCATACCTTCTTCCGCTGCGGCACCAGCTATTTTGTGTACTAACAAAACCCCCGCAACGCCGCGGCGCCCTACTGTATACAGACTATCTTCTACTGCGATATCATCATCTACACGGACATATTCAACTTGAATGCCGTCTTCAGTAGCTAAGTGAGCACCATTTTTAAAATTCATGATATCTCCACTGTAATTCTTAATAATAAGAAGCGTACCTTTTTTGCTAGCTGTTGCTTTAATCGCTTGATATACTTGAATTTGTGAAGGAGACGCAAACACATCTCCGCATACTGCCGCATCTAGCATTCCTTTTCCGACTAACCCCGCATGCGCTGGTTCGTGTCCACTACCGCCACCACTAATTAAAGTGACCTTATTTTCGTTCATTTCTTTCTTCTTAATTACCTTGTACTTCTTTAGCAACTCCAGTTCTGGATGAGCCATAACCATTCCATTGCACATCTCCATAACGAGAGTTTCAGGTTGATTTATAATTTTTTTCATTTCTTATTTCTCCTCTACACGTTTTGTTACATTCTTTATATGCCTATTCGTATCCACACTTCCACTTAGCTGACATGACACATGCCCTTCTGAATTATGATATATTTGAAAGCATATTCTCACTAACTATAGTAAAATGAAAGCGTTTTATAGTAAACGGACAAAATGAACGATTTGTCTAAAGACATCGACTTCATTAGTAGATAGGATTAGCCTCAAATGTGGACCTATAAATACATCTGAGGCTTTTTGTATTGTGTTCAAAATCGATTTCATTCCTGTTTGTTTATATATTTGGTGTTTCATCGTGACGAATTTTTTGTTATTGTTTAACTTTACATAGTAAATAAGCGGTGATGACATAGATATCGAAATATTTAAGATGATATTTTGTTTAGAACATGAATGATCACTTAAGATAGGAAAGAAGGTATAAATATGACAGATATAGTGAATTTAGCTTTATACTCCATTTTGTTTATCATCATCATATCCATCATATGTTTAATTTTATCAGTATTCATGAAGCTTTCTGGGAAGAAAACGAATCATCGTCGTTCTATTGAAAAAGAACGAAAAGTACATTCTCCGGCAAAAGACACAGGGCAATATAAAGATTCAGAAATCACTACCAAAGATGCTGAAGCAGAGTGGATGAATGCGGTAATGACAACATCTTTTGTTGTTGCAGCTATGAAAAGTGCCCATGAAGATTCAAATATCGATCATGATTTAGGAAATGACAGCCATGGCTCAGATTCAGCAAGCCATAATGATTCATTCGATGGTGGGGACTCGTCGGATTAGCTAAGTACGGAGAATACTTAGCTTTAAAGTATTCATTTCAAGATGCTTATTTTCATATGATATAAAGAGAAAAAGCACTCTTATGAGTGCTTTTTCTCCGACTTGATAACCACTTTAATTTTAATAATATAATTGCATTTGGATTCTCATCCAATTACATTCTACTACACTTCAACATAATTTGTATTGAGAAAATTAATATTTCATTCAAATTATCTTCTATGAAACATTCGAATTCCTTTTTAACCTCTGTTCCTGATAACTTATTTTTTCTCCATCACAGCAAAGTAATTCTCTTCATGATCCGCAAAGTTAAACACTCTACCGGAAGGCATATTTACAATTTCTCCGACTGTGATATTTTTATTTACTAGGTCGCCACGGAATGCATCGAGATTTTCCGTGAAAAACATTAAAGAAGGTGTACCAAGATTTAATCCTGGTGACATTTTCGCAACGAATTCCTTATTGTGCAAAATAATGCTTGTTTCTCCACCCTTTGCCGGAGCAATTTCAATCCATCGCATTCCTTGACCGTTATCTTCTTCAGAAACTACACGAAATCCTACTTTTTCTGTCCAAAAACTCACTGCCTCATCTTGGTTACTTACATACAACATAATTTGACCGACTTTATGAATCATAGACTTTCCACTCCTCTATACAAATAAATGTCTAACCTTTTCCATCGCCAAAGTTTCTGATACCCTAGCGACAACTTAATAGATACGACAATAACTGAAAACTTCCTTCTAAAAAGAATGAAGCTTTTTCGTTTAGGTAGGAGATTATGAAGGGAAGATAGAATATTATCAAAATATTTTATAAGGGAGGAATATCCTTGCTAATTTCAAAAGATACTGCTAGTTACATGATTCGTACTGGAAAAATAGAAGATGCAGAAGCAACTTTAGACATACAGAAATCAATTGTTTCCGAAGGTCACTTTCTTATTTCATTACCAGAAGAGTTTAAAAAAACATCATCCGAGCAAAGAGAATGGGTGCAAAGCGTATTGGAGAATGAAAGAGAAACATTAATTGTAGCTGAAAAAGCTGGTGAAGTTGTTGGTTGGATTGTATTTATGAACGAGAATAAAAAGCGATTGTCTCATACAGGTTCCTTTGGAATAATGATTAGTAAAAATTACAGAGGAATAGGAATTGGAAAAATGCTACTCCAAGCTTTATTAGACTGGGCAGAGAAAAATCCTTTCATCGAGAAAGTAAGTTTAGGAGTTTTCTCAACAAATCATAGCGCAATATCTTTGTACAAAAAGATGGGGTTCATTGAGGAAGGCCGTAAAATGAAAGAATTTAAAATGAATGATAATGAATATGTAGATGATATTCTTATGTATAAATTCGTTTAGTGAAATCCTAATCACAAGTACCACGCAAAAAAAGCCGTTCGCCTATAAATGATGGAGAACGGCTTTTCCTGAATCCCCTGCTCATGTAACAAGGATTAAGCATTATTAGTTATTATCATAAAACGGTTTGAACTTGTACGGATTCCTTTTCCCGTTTTATTATAATGAATTTCCCCATCAAATCTTGGTGGGATCGGTGTGTGTTTAAATAGGAATATGAGTTCTTCGGGTGTTTCGTAATAATCAATCAAATGCCTTTTTCATTCTATTTCGTACGATTAATATCATTCCACCTAAGATTGATAACACCCCTAGAGGCATTGTATTGAATTCTGTACCTCCAGCGTTAGGAAGTTCCCTGTTATCGTTTTTCATTTGAAGAGCCTTGTTAGTCTGTTCTAATTCAGTTACTTTCTTTTCTACATTTTGCTGCGTCTGTTTCAATTCAGTTACTTTCTTTTCTACATTTTGCTTCGTACCTGTTAATTCAATTAATTTATTTTCTATATTTTGCTGCGTCTGTCTCAATTCAGTTACTTTCTTTTCTACATTTTGCTTCGTACCTGTTAATTCAATCAATTTATTTTCTATCGTTTTCTTGATCTGTTTTAACTCAGATATTTTTTCTTCTATCGTTTGCTTCGTATGTGCTAATTCAGTTAATTTATTTTCTATATTTTGCTTGATCTGTTTTAACTCAGATAATTTCTCTTCTGCTTGTTGCCCCGACTGTTTTAATTCAGTTAATTTCTCTTCTGCATTTTGCTTGATCTGCTTTAATTCAGATAACTTCTCTTCTGCATCTTGCCCCGACTGTTTTAATTCAGTTAATTTCTCTTCTGCGTTTTGTTTGACCTGCTTTAATTCAGATACTCTCTCTTCCACATGTTGCCCCGACTGTTTTAATTCAGATACCTTCTCTTCTGCATCTTGCTTCGTCTGTTTTAATTCAGATACTCTCTCTTCTGCTTGTTGCTTCGCTTCAGATACTTTCTCTTCTACATGTTGCCTCGACTGTTTTAATTCAGATACCTTCTCTTCTGCACCTTGCTTCGCCTGTTTTAACTCAGATACTCTCTCTTCTGCTTGTTGTTTCGCTTCAGATACTTTCTCTTCCACATTTTGCTGCGTCTGTTTTAATTCAGATACTCTCTCTTCTGCTTGTTGTTTCGCTTGCTTTAATTCGGATAACTTCTCTTCTGCATGTTGCTTGATAGAATCATGTATTTTGATGGTATCAGGAACTTGAGCATTAATGGTATCAGCTCCTGTTATCATCGCTAAAGCTAGTGTGGATATCGCTACTGTTTTTTTCGTACTCATCATTTTGTACCTCTCTTCTTTCATGAGCAATAAGTTTTTACGTTCAAATCTTAATATATAAAAATTTAATAATATCAGTATAATTATACCAAATGTTTATAAATGAAACTAGAATAGTAGGATGATATATAAAATACACGAGAAGCTTTTTGTATATTGCCTTTGTGCATCAAACTTATTCCCAAAATTAACTGCCTAAATTGTTAATTTCTCTTTCCACATTATGTCCTTTCATTTCAGTTCCGCTTTTATTGAGATTTTGTAATTACAACTGGACCTCATACATCATTTTTCTTTAAACATTATAGAGAAATAGAAAAAGCTGGTAAACGGTAAATCTTTTTTCTATAATAAAACATAGAAGCGATTAGGAAGGGTTACATTCAATTATTTGATTGCCTAGATTAAACGTTTAAAAGGGAAAAAACAGGGGGAAGAAAAATGTCGAAAAAATTAATGTCTTTATTTTCTGTCATGATGGTTGCAGCCCTTATGATAACTGGCTGTGGTCAAAGTGATAAAGCAAATAATGAACAAAAAGAGAATGTGACAAAAGAAAATAAAGAAGAGAAAAAAGATACACAAAAAGAAAAGAAAGAAGAAAAAACGGATACATCAAAAGAGAAAGAATCTAAAGATACAAACACGAAAGATACGGCAGCTAACGCAAGTGATTATTCAAAGCTTATCTCCTATATGGAGAAAGAAACACAAGGTAAAACGAAAGTTCTTTATGAAAACAAGGAACCGCAATTACATAAATTACAAGATGTTTCCGTATCACTTGATAACTACACATTAGTTGAATTGAATGATTTTCATACCAATTTTGATATTCCTTTTAACAGGCAAACAAATGGTGGGGTTATTCTTGCACACTATACTGTAAAGAACAGTTCAAATAAAGATGCTTATTATATGCCAACTTTAAACATAACATTTACAGGCGCTACAAAGGATTACAGTAACTATAAAGATTTAATTCCAACAGAAGAACAATTAACTGAGAAATTGTCTCCAAAGAATAATTATTTAGTAGAAGCAGGGAAAAGCGTTTCTGGTTATGTTGCTTACCCATTTAGTAAAGATGATTTAACAAAAATTTTAGGGCTATCAACGGTATCAGTAATGGTTCCTGAAGCGCAGGCTAATAAAGGAAAATTTGATGCTCCAATCGGAAGTCCGGGGAAATTTGCGTTAAGTTTAAATCAACAAGGTAGTGAAAAGACTGCAGCAGATAAAGCTTTTTATCAAGATAAAGTAACTGTTAATAACATGGGCGAGAAAACAATGCTAAGTGAGAAATCAAACATTAATAAAAGTGAACAATTAGGTAATACCAATGTTACATTAGAGGGATACCAATTCACTAAATTCACGCCAAATTCCGTTGAAGCTCCTCGATTTAAAAATTTCAAAAATGGCATTGTTTTAATGACAGCCAAATTTAAACTCGATAACAAAGAGCCTGAAGATATTGGGTTGTCTTCATTAAGTTCTACACTAAGAGTGAATGATGGTGCGCAGTATACGCTAAGCGAAGGCATGTTGCTGAATTATAAATATAATGATTTGATTAAAGCCGGAACATCTGGCGAGTTATTACAGGTTTTCACCTTAGATCAGGAGCAGTATGAAAAGATTTGGAAAGACAAAAGCTTCGAGATCGAATTAGGACCTATGAGAAATAAAGACGCAAAAGATATTTCAAAAGGGAAACAAGTGAAATTCACATTACCGAAATAAAGCCACAATAAAAGCCGGGGTGAGGTTGTTTCCTCCCCCGGCTAATGCTATTTATAAAGCATTCACCGAGAATGCTTTGTAAATAGATGAACTGCCTTTTCAGGTATATAAAATTTCCCATTACTCTCTACAACGATACTTCCTAACTCATAAGCTCTTCCATCGATACGGATTATATTCTTATTAACAAACAATTGAGCTTCCCCTTTATTGTGTTTTACTACGAGCACCGGGTTTGCTACATCTGTTTTATCGATTTTTACAGTTGCACCAATTTGTTTAAAGGCTGATTCAGCATCTAAAAATAATTTGTTTGTTAACTCTTCTAAGTGAAAGCCCATTGCTTTGGCCATTACCTTCGCAATATCTGTATTTTGGACGAAACCATATGGCTTCCCGGGGCCGTAAGAGTATAAGAATACATCTTCACCCGTATGCCCCCCCGTTGTAAAACCAATGTTCGCACGGTTGGCCAATAACTTAGTAAGTATTGGACCTACATCCGTTTTCTTTTGTGCAGCTTTTAGCTTTGCTTTTTCATCATGAGTTAAATCTCCTAAACCGTAAAGTGCAGCTATCTCTGTTACATTAGATAAATCATCTTTTAGTTTATTTGTAGCACCTTCAAGTGTCATTTTTGCCTTTTTCAGTGGAGCAATGTAGGCAGATACCGGTGTGGTATCATATCCTTTTGTGGTATTTTTGTTACCGATGGAAATACCACTGTTACCATGGTCCGTTACAGCAATGACCATCGTGTTCCCATCTTTTTTTGCAAACTTTAACGCTTCTGCAACTGCAGCATCAAATGCTAGTATCTCGCTAACCATCCCGATTGGGTCATTGGCATGCGCTGCCCAATCGGGCTTACTGCCTTCTACAAATAAGAAGAATCCATCTTTATCTTTTGATAATGTTTGAATTGCTTTCCCCGTCATCTGGGAAAGTGTTGGCTGCTTGGGATTGGTTGCTTCACGATCCATATCAAACGCAAGTGCATTATTTGAGAAAGAGCCCCAAATTTTATCGGATTTAGAGTTTAATAAGGCATCCTTCGTTTCCACAAAGTCGTACCCTTTGTCTTGGATCACTTTTATTAAATCTTCGTTGTCTTTACGGATTCCATTGTTTCCCACAGGTTGCAGCGCTGCCTTCCCTCCGCCTAATACAATTTCCATATTTTGATAAACCTGTTGTTCACCAAGTACTTCAAAATCTTTGCGGTTCGCATGATGAGCAGAGAAAGCAGCCGGAGTGGCATGCTGAATTTCTGATGTAGCAATAATTCCTGTTGCGCGGCCTGAACATTCTGCGCCTTCTAAAACGTTGGCAACTGGACGAAACCTGTCTTCTTCTTTGATTGGTTCTAAGCCAGGTGAATTCACAACAGAAGGTAATACGCCCACATAGCTCGAATTTGATTTATTTCCTGTCGCTAAAGCTGTTGCTGCCGGCGCTGATTCCGTAATAGCTGATTCCGCCGAATAAGTACGAACCCCTCCTGATACAATTTGGTCTAGCGCAAGAGGTGCACCTTTATACCATCGGGCCAATGTTGTTGCTGAAGAGCTTGTCCCATCCATAACCATCATAATTACGTTTTTGGGTTGCTGCCTTGCTTTTTTCACCTCAGCTTTTACCTCGTTATCATTCATCATGCTTCCTGCACCTAATAAACCTAGCACTATCGTTCCCGCTAATGTTGGCCCCATCATCTTTTTCCGAAAATTAGTCATTGTTGTCCCTCCATAGGTTGTTTTCGGCATCCCCACTCTAGCATTCGTATGTAAACAAACTGTTTCTTCTTATTTAGTAGTACCCTATTGTCACGAAGCTAACAATAAAGTGAAACTTGAATCAGTGGGGGTTTGCTCCATCCCCCACTGATTATTAGCCCTCACCAATCGGGCTTTTACGGACAGTTCATCTTTCACCTAACTTCTTTAGAAAAGCGGAAGCGGCTCGCTCAGAATCACAGGACGTTGAAGCCAAGGGCAGAGAGGCGCTTTTTGCCTCGTCCGAGGGGGCGAAACGACCGGAGATTCTAGCCGCTAGAGCTAGACATCGCTTTCGCTGAATTTTGAGGTGGGAATGTTACTGTCCTAAAATAGCGGGATAACTCGTTCCCTTGGCAGCCAAGTATTTGCAAAAGTTTTTACAGGAATTACTGTTACTCTTTTAACCGAATCTTAATTTTAAATATTATAATGAATACAGGATTACCAGAAAATACAGACAAAGGAGAAAACATATGGATTATATGAAGGATAATTTAGTCCCCCTTTTAGACGACTTTAAAAAAGAACCAACGAAAGAAAATGTAACCGAAATATTAAAGGAATTCGGTGTACAGTCCCCTGAACATTGGGCTAAAGATGAGATAGAAGGTAAAGAAGCTGTTCTTGCCAGCTTTCGTTTTTTAAGGCCATTCCAAGAAATATTGGATATGTATTTATATAATCATGAAAGCTGGGTTCAAAACTCGATTCAGCGTGCGAATGAACAAGCAACACCCGATACAAACAACTTGATTATAAAAGAAATGGTGCAAGCAGGAATCCCACCTGAAAAGATTGGATTATTTGCGTACTGGATAGCTAGGTCCGCTATGAATGAAATTTTATATCGTCTATCAGATGCAGGCGGCGGAGATTATGATTTACCAAATGAAGGAGAAGAGCTACCCTCTTGGAGACTAGAAGAATACTCACCACATAACGGAAATCCAATGAATGTAGAACGGACAGGGCGACTGTTACTTGAATTACATAATATTTTTCCGTTCCACAATCCAGGTGAAAAATAGGAAAAAAAACAAACAATTGAATTCCTCTCTCTAGCAGAATGGCAGGGAATTTCTTGATGATGTAGAAAAAAGTCATATGCTATATTTTCCAGCTATGCGAATCATATAGTGAATCGAATGATATAAGGGTGGGAGTTACGGTGTTAAGAAAACCAGAAAGATTACAACCAGGTGATCGCGTTGCAACAATTAGTCCTTCTTGGGGAGGCGCAGGCGATCCTGAACTAAGATGGCGTTATGAACAAGGGGTAAAAAGATTAGAAGAAGTGTTTGGTCTTGTGGTTGTGCCTATGCCAAATAGTTTGAAAGGCTCTGATTATATTTATGAGAATCCAGAGGCCCGTGCGATAGATATCATGACAGCATTTCAAGATAAAAGCATTAAAGGGATCTTTGCGAATATTGGCGGACAAGATAGCATTCGCTTACTTCCTTATATTGATTTTGATGTCATACGTGAAAATCCAAAAGTTTTTATGGGGTACTCTGATGTGACCATTCCACATTTATTTTGTCATAAAGCTGGTATTTCTTCTTTTTACGGTCCAGCTATTTTGACTGATTTTGCTGAAAACGTTGAGATGCATCCATATACAATTGAAATGGTAAATCGAACACTCTTTTCAAATGAGATGATTAGTGAAATCAAGCCGGCTACAGAATGGACGAGTGAACGATTACTATGGATTGAATCGAACAAAAATAAACGACGTACCATGCAGCAAAATACTGGATATGAACTACTTCAAGGCTCGGGTATCGTACAAGGCCGTTTAATCGGAGGTTGTATAGAAGTACTGGAGTTCGCAAAAGGAACAGCGCTTTGGCCTGAGAAAAAATATTGGGAAAACAGCATTCTGTTCTTTGAAACATCTGAAGACAAACCAGATCCAACTTATATCAGATATTGGTTACGAAATTATGCAGCGCAGGGCATTTTACAAAACACAAATGGAATCATTTTCGGCAAACCGAAAGACGAGAAATATTATGAAGAATATAAACATGAAATTCTAACCGTTATGAAAGAATATGGTTTAGAAGATTTACCGATTCTTTATAACTTAAATTTTGGTCATACCGAACCTAAGTTTATTTTACCTTATGGCGTGGTGGCAGAAATAGATTGTGAGAAAAAGAAATTCTCGATTTTAGAAAGTGGCGTGCAATAAGGTGAAACTTGAATCAGTGGGAGTTTTCTTCATCCCCCACTGATTATTAGCACGACCAATCGAACTTTTACAGGCAGTTCATCCCCCTACCTAACTTCTTAAAGTGGCTCGTCCAGAATGTGAGGGGGATGGAGCTTCTGACGTAGAGGTGTTTTTTACCTCACAGGAAGAAGCGAAGCCACTGGAACTGTGCAATACTTTCGCTGAATTTTGAGGTGGTATTACTACCCACAAATAGCGGGATAAACATAAGAAACATTTTACTGAAGAATCTTATAAAGAACGACTATATTTTTCTTCACCTTCCCTCGTTAAATGCCGCCCAAGGTTTATGCAAGGTTTTTCAATAAATAGATACCCCAATGAAGATAGTAAAAAAGAAAGAGAAAAGGAAAGAAACACTATTAATATGGTAGGTAGTTTATCATAAAATAAATGCATAACTGAGAATAAAGAAATAAGATGATATAAATAAAGGCTATAAGAAATCTTTCCAAGAAAAACAAATACTTTTCTTCTTAATAACGAACTAAATGTCCATGAAGCGACACTCATAATCATTACTATACAAACTCCAAATGAGACAACGTAGTCCCTCAATATATAATTGTTCAAAAAATCTACTTCGCCAATCATTCCTTCATACATAAAACAAATAATCGCAATCAGTAGCAATGCAACTTTTACCACTTTTTTCATATTGAAGACGTAATGAAAAATCAAAGAACGATACTTGGCTAATAGAGCTCCCATAAAAAAAAGAGTGATGTAGTGAAAACTTAAAAAAACACTAGTTATGCTTCCACTAGGATCAAAGAAATACAAACCTATAGTCGAAGAAAAACTTAAAACAATAAACCACAATAAGGAATATCTGAGCCTTTTTTGTATAAAAAAGAAAGTCAGAAATGGAAATACAAGCGAAATTCTCATTTCATGAACAAGAGACCATATAACATTGTTATATGCGTCCGTGTTATACTCACCGATAAAAACAAAATGTTGTAATAATAAAGTTAGCGTATCTGTAGTGGTCCATGATTTACTAAACCAATCACTAATATATGGCATATCATTACGAATAAAAAGCATTTTAGTAATAATAGCAATGCTGATTGCTACTACATATGGTATATAAATTCGGCAAATCCGTTTTATTATGTATGTATCATAATGAAATTTCTCATTATGAATAGATAAATACAAAACAAAACCACTCAATACAAAAAAGAGAATAACAGATTCGTTGCCGCTACTAAAAAAAAGACGTAAAGGAGTTTCCTTGAATAAATAAACTATGAAGGGACTATTTAACTCATATCGATAATTTTCGTACGCAGGCAATAGCATCATATGATGCCCGATCATTACAAGAAGTGCTGCTAATCCTCTTAGAGAGTCAAACTCCTCATATCTTTTCATCATATTACACCTACTAAAAAGGTTTTTATTAAAATACAAGTTGACTTCAATCTTTTTGTTTACAAAATTATCATGTTACTTACAGTTGTAGGAGAATAATAAAGTTTTAAAATGCGTTCTATATATACTTATTTCCCTTTGATACATACGAATACTAGCCATCCATTTCTACGATGATATGGAGCGAATGATTGCGTTTGGAAGGCTCCGTTTCGATTACAAGGAACAGATAAAGCTTACATTTCTCCATATTTTATATCGATTATTCGCTATGTCTTCCTACTCACGCGAAAGAAATTGTGATACTTTTTCCTAGCTGCTTATATAAGTTCATCTGTAGTACACCTTCATTCATCAAGGAAGGTACTCCTCTCTTAATTTGTTTAGTCGCAAACTTAAAAATCTCCTATATTTCCCCTATTCATAAGACAGATGTATTTACACAAAATATTTTATGCTACCAAATATAACACGCGTTGGTAAAAAATGAAAATACGAAATGATTATTCTTTAATAGGAAAATAAAGTAAAAAAAGAATCCCGTGGGATTCTTTTTTATTTCGAACATTCATTTCATCCAAGCTAAAAAGGTAAACATAGAAATTTTTTGAGGTAAGAATATTATTACTCATAAATACTGGGGTAAATTGAATCGATGCATTTATATGTGACCAAGTATTACACATATCTCACCTAACTGTTAAGATATCGAACCTATATCACGGTATACTTTTCACGATATTGCTTAGGAGTCATGTTACATATTTTTTTAAAAACTCTTGTGAAATAACTTTGATCATAAAAGTTAAGCCAAGCACAAATATCTGATAATGGATATGTAGTTAATGTTAATAGTTTTTTTGCTTCTTCTACTCGTTCCCTTTGAATATATTCACTTAAAGGAATTCCTACTTCTTTTTTAAACAATTTAGATAAATAAGTAGGATTAATATCAAGCAGCGTAGCGAGATTATTGAGAGTTATTTCATGGTAAATGTTTTTGCTAATATGATTTAAACATGTAGTAATTGTATTCGAATAGCTTTGAACGCTATATTCTTTAACACGATCAGCAAAAGCACATAAAGCGTCCTCAATTAATCTATTGACGGAATACATATTATCTAGTTGTTCAATGGTTCCCATATAGAGAGAACTAAGCGAAAAAGCAATTTCTGGCGGAAGATTCCCCTCTATTGCATAACGAGTAGCTAAAGTAATGGCCATTATCCCATTATTTTTTTGATTTCTTAGCTGATTTCTTTTTGATGAAATTACAGCATCTTCTTGCGGGAATGCATATGCATACTTTATTAATTTTTCTTTGTCCCCTTCTTTAATGCATGTGAAAAAATTCCGTTCCAATAATATATCGTAATGATCAGGATTATTTTGACGGCGGGCTGAAATATATAAGTCAGGATTCGCAATTTCATAGGCGGGTTTCTCTAATAATTTATTTTCTCTCCAAACAGCACCTACATCTAACTTTTCTTTAAAAATCATGTAATGCAATAAAATCCCTATATCAATTAAAGTTATTTTTTTTATCACAGGTACGGAATGATAGTATTCAATTCCATCTTGGATTCTAGCATTTTCGCCAAATTCATCCATAAGTCTAATGGCCATGTCCTCTGATACTTTGGGATATGTAGAAGGTCCAATAAAAAAGGTTCCTTTTATAGATTCATGATCTACTATGCGAATGAAAACGAAATTTTCCAGATAACTGTTTCCCCTCATAAGCGGAAAATTATAGAGATCATTTTCTTGAAAAAGCTCACTCAGTTGTTCTTCCCTAGAAGAATAAAAAGGACTGCAAATATCATTAGAAGTAGATTTATATAAGATTTTTTCATCTGCAGATAAAAATTGAATAGATACTTGAAATGTTTTATATAAAATATCACACAAATATTGTATATCCATAGAATGATTCATTATAGTCTCCTTTTAACTAGATAAGATTATAAAGCTCCATATAAAAAACCAAACATTTTAATTCATACATTTATGTAATACATTTGTGGATTTATAAATAGATTTATGAAGAGTTAAATATACCTAAAAATTCTATTATTTTCAATAAAATACAATTAACATCAAAATATTACCATAAATTTTCAGTAAAAACACTTATTATTTAGATTTATAAGAACAATCACACAATGATCAACTTCTTCATTTAAATATCCATTCCATTCATATATTTGTTATGCACATCTTTCTTGTAGTCATAGACATTTCAAAAAACATACCCTGGCACTCTTAACTTAATGATGATGTGGCTATTCCCTACATAGTAAAAATTTAGGAAGAAGCATTCTGTTCAGATGCTAGGTTTATAATTTTTCCACCCCAGTATAAATGTTATAAGGATTTTTTCTAAATCAAAGGTGATAATTCCTATTCGGAAAATCACGCCAAAACTCTACTATTAAATTGAAAAAGTGGTGAACGAGATGAATGAAAAAGTAAAGATAAAAGAGTTTATACAAATTTTAAAAAGGCGACTCTTAATCATTATACTTACGACAATTTGTACAAGCGGGTTCATTATTATTTCATCCATGTACCTTATGAAACCGATTTACCAGTACTCCACCCAAGTTCTTGCTGGATCTTTAGGTGTAGAAAAAGAGGAAAATCCAGTAAATAAGGTACAAGATAACAGACAGCTAGCTCTTTCATATATGGATATTATAAAAAGCCCATATATCATGATAGGCGTAAAAGAAGAGTTACACCTAACTCGTTCAAGCTATGATTTGCTGAAACAGGTTTCCGTTACTAATAGAAATGATTCACAGATTATTACGATTTCAGTGAAAGACTCTGATCCACAATTAGCTAAAAAAATTGCACAATCTGTCGCAAAGCAATCCATATCTAAATTTAAAGACTATGCAAATGTAAACCGACTTAATATTCTTAATGCTTCCGAGGTAATGGAAGAAGCCGAACTACTTTTTCCAAAACCCAAATTCATTATAGCCATTTCAATCATAATCAGCTTTTTTGCCGGAATTGGTTTAGCAATTCTACGAGAACACTTTGATAATTCAACTTACACCAGTCGAGAGCTCGAACACCTTGGTCTCCCGTTATTAGGAAGAGTGAACTTACATACCAAAAAAAGAAACAACAAGCAAAAAACAACTTATAAGGGCTTACCTTCTATGAAACGAGGTGAACATAATGGCTATTAAGTTTAAGAGGAAATATTTCTTTAATCCAGATGATATCACCATCAAAGAACGATTTTATAGCATATGTAACCATATTGAACCGAACCTTCAAAAGGAAACGTCAATATTAATGATTACTTCCCTTGCACAAACACAAAATATAACCCATGCTACTGCTTATTTGGCCCTTGCTTTTTCAGAACAACGAAAACGAGTGCTGGTAGTGGATGCAAATCTGCGTCAACCTTCTTTACATCATGTGTTTCATATTGATCATTCATTTGGCCTAACCAACTTACTCTTAAGAGAGAAAAATAAGGATAATCCAATAAAAATAACGGATTATCTATCTTGTTTACCTACAGGCGAGGATCTTTATGAGCCAGTGACATTGTTAACATTAGAGACCTTCCCAACCCTAATTGAGGAGTGGAAAGAGCATTTTGATATCATCCTGTTTCACACATCCGATTTCTTAAACACACCAGATGCACAAATACTCACAAAACATTGTGATGGCACTGTTTTAATGATACAGGAAGGCCGTGATAAGTTAGATAAAATTGCGAATGTAAAAAAACAACTAGAACATAGCAAACATGAAATAATCGGTACAGTCATTATTTCATAAAGGGGGAGTAACTTTTGGACCCAAAAATAAAGATTGATAGACAGGTAGAACTACAAGTAACACCTCTATCAACTTCATCCTACCTTCTTGTTAAACGACTTATAGATTTTATTTTTTCGCTTTTCATGCTGTTACTTTTATCACCTATTTTAGTTCTTTTTTGCATCCTTATCCCAATCGAATCAACTGGTTCTCCCTTCTTTTATCAACAGCGCCTGGGGAAAAACGGAAAAGATTTCAAATTAATAAAGTTACGCTCCATGTTTTTAGATGCCGAAAAAAATGGTCCTCAATGGGCAAGTAAAGAGGATCCTAGGGTTACAAAAATAGGTAACTTTATAAGAAAAACTAGAATTGATGAAATCCCTCAAGTTATTAACGTGTTAAAAGGAGATATGTCGCTCATTGGCCCTAGACCTGAAAGAGAATATTTCTATAAAAAGTTTGATAAGTCATTGCCTAATTTTAAACATCGTTTACTTGTAACGCCTGGAATAACAGGATTGGCGCAAGTGAATGGTGGATATGATCTAACTCCCGAAGAAAAATTAGCATTCGATTTATACTATATCCAGCACAGATCATTCGCTATGGAAATCAAGATTTTATGTCGAACATTGGCCATTGTATTTACTGGAAATGGTGCTAGATAAATATTGAAGGGAAGAATAAAAAATGAAGAAAGTGCTAGTAACGGGGGGCTTCGGATTTATCGGATCCCATATTGTAGAAAAATTAATTCATAATAATTATGAAGTGGCTGTGTATGATAACTTATCCACTGGATCCGTAAATAATGTCCATTCGAAAGGTATAGCTTTCTTTGATAATGTAGAAGATGAAAGATCATTAGAAAAAGCGATGGAGGCATTTCAACCTGACTTTGTAGTTCACCAAGCTGCGCAAATTAGTGTACAAAACTCCATTTCAAATATAACAAATGATGCACGAATCAACATAATAGGGTCAACAAATATCATAAAACTCTCTCAGAAATATGGTGTTAAAAAAATCATATTTGCTTCTTCAGCAGCTGTATATGGAGATTCTAAAGTCATGCCTATTTCAGTCTCACATCCTTCTCGCCCCTTATCACCTTATGGCGTCTCCAAAAAAACAGCTGAGGATTATTTAAAACTCGCAAAAGAATTATATGATATAGACTATGTCATTCTTCGTTACAGCAATGTCTATGGTCCAAGGCAAACAGCAAGCGGTGAAGGCGGAGTTATTTCAATCTTCATAAATCATTTCATTAAACAGGAGCAATCTATTATTTATGGGGATGGTTTACAAACAAGAGATTTTATCTATGTAGACGATGTAGCAAGCGCCAATCTTAAGGCATTGAACTACAATGGAAGTGGTACTTTCAATATATCATCAGCAACTTGTACAAGTATCAATGAAGTATTCTCGATGATTCAATCGATTGGGAAACAAAATATTCCCCCCATTTACCA
Source organism: Bacillus sp. UNC437CL72CviS29 (assembly GCF_000482345.1). Taxonomy (NCBI): domain Bacteria; kingdom Bacillati; phylum Bacillota; class Bacilli; order Caryophanales; family Bacillaceae; genus Bacillus; species Bacillus sp. UNC437CL72CviS29. Next base: position 269,553 of record NZ_AXVB01000004.1, read on the forward strand.
ACCTGCAAAAGACGGTGACGTCAAAGAAAGTTTGCTCTGCAATAAAAAGAGCATTCAACAATTAGACTGGCAACCTGTATATGCATTGGAAAAAGGTCTTGCGAATACATATGATTATTACCTTAAGCAAAAAGAACCTACATCTGTATTTAAGTGACTTTACAGTTGTGAATTGGGAGAGAAATAAGTGAATAAGAAAACAAACTCAATTATTAAAAATATATTCCACTTACTTTACAGCACGATTTTAGCTAATGTTTTAAATGCAGGTACACTCATACTATTGGCAAATTACTTTAACTCAAAGAATTATGGAATATTTAGTGTAGCACTAGCTCTTTCCATGGTCATGCACTTTTTTACAGATTTAGGAGTCAGTAATACGTTCCTTCGAGAAGGAGCAAAAAAAGAAAACCCAAGCGCTACATTCTTTTCTTATATAAAAGTTCGAGTCATATGTTTACTTTTCACATTTATTATCTTTTCTTTCGGTATCCATGTCTTCTATCATGAACAACAAATTCTTTATATGATGTATAGTTTAATGATTCCTTTAATCATCGGCCTAGTGCTACAAAGTATAGGGATAACCTACTTTCAATTATCTGAAAGAATGCAATTTATTGCATCCATAAGAATCTTCTCGGCCATTGTATTAGTCACATTAACCATTTTGTGTATAACCTTACAAGTGGATATACATGTAACAGCTTTTTTATATGGTTTTTCTTATTTAGCTGGAGGCCTTTACTCCCTGTATTTACTCAGAAAAAACGTGGAATTCAAATGGCAAGTCCCTTTTCAAAAAGAATTATTGATCAATATTAGCCCGTTCTTAATTAGTGGGTTATTTATTATATTAACTCCTCAACTAGGTCCATTAGTATTAGAAAAAACACTTCCTTTAGGGCTTGTTGGTCTCTTTGCAGTAGCTTACCGAATCCCCTCAGCTCTCTATCAAATACCAGGGGTTATTGCAGGTGCATTCTTCCCACTGTTATTTAAACATTATAGTCATGGGGAAATAAAGAAACACACAGAATTAAATATCGTGCAAATGAAATTTATGTCCTTAATTGGAATGTGTATGACAATAGCTTTATTCTATTTATCCCCCTATCTGATAACGATTTTATTTGGAGATAAATGGGGATCTGCAGTTGAACCTTTAAAAATATTATCCTTTATTATTGTCTTACAAGGATTTAACATCGCCATTGCAGACGGACTCACAACAAGAGGACTGCAAAATCGCCGTACGATTGTTCAGTTTATAACCATCTCTATTGGCTTACTGTCTTTTTATTATCTCAGTGTTACTTATGCAATAGCGGGGGCAGCTTTTTCTGCTTTAGCGATGGAAATCGTATCATTTATTGGTTATGTATTAGCGAATCCAATTAGAAGAACCGTATTAACCAAAGTCGTTATTCCATACGGATCCTACTTTTCAATAAGCTTTATCCTATTACACTATTTATTATATAAGTTTCCTTTTATCGCCATGTTTTCTACCATGATCTTAATGTCTACGATGGTTTTACTATTTGATCAAGCAACTCGGGGCTTGATTAAAGATTTTATAAGAAAGAAAAAACAACAGAATATCAACCATTTAAAAGACGGGAGACAACGAGGGAATGGAAAGATTACAAATTAAAAGAAATACTTCTACTTTAGAAGTCTTTCTTTTGTTATTTTTTATTACACTTAGTAAATATAATGTATCCATCGGTTTTTCATTAAAAATTTACATGATTTTTCTAGCCGTTTTTTTCTGTATTTATTTTCGAGACTTTTACTTTCGTCCCCTTTATCATTATGAAATTTTATTGCTTTTATTTTATTTTACCTATTGTCTAAGCGGTGCTTTTTCACAGTATCCAGAAGCAAGTATTCGCGTCATTCTAGGAGTAATCCTTGTCCTTATCTGCTATTTCATCATGAGATATATGCTAGAGCAAGCTTCAATTCATTCTATTGAAACTTCCATTGCAAATGTCGGGATACTATTTAACGTGATTAGTTTGTTACTATACATAATTGGACTACAAATAACCGGGGGATACCCAACAGGTGTTGAGATTACTTCTTACGGATTATTATTAGATAGAGATTATCCAAGGTTAATTGGACTACTGGATGACCCAAACATCTTCATTTTTTATAATACATTGTTTTTTTCGTATTATTTAACACATTTAAAAGGATTTAAAAACTCCTTTGGATTTATCTTATGTATAATTACTAACCTCCTTACTTTTTCTCGAGGCGGTATTGTTGCGCTAATACTCGTTATCATTTTGTATATAATATTAGCGGATTTTCAAAAAAAGGTGAAAATGATACTTGTTGCTCTGTTATGCCTAGTTGTAATGTACGCCGCAAGCTCTTTTATTCAAATCGATTTGAATCAGATTATTTCCAGCCGTATCAATGACTTTTCTTCTGATAAAGGAAGTGGTCGATTTGAATTATGGAAACAGGCCATTACCTATTTTATGTCTCATCCCATTTTGGGAATCGGCGCCTTTAATTTTTCGGATTATTACGCATTTGAACATAATGAAAAACTATATGTTCATAATACATATCTAGAAATCTTAGTAGAGGCTGGAATTATTGGTTTTCTGTTTTACTTTTCTTTTTTATTACTGTTCATTATCAAGCTCTTTAAGACTAAATTACATATTGAAAAACCTTTTATTATTCTTACACTTTTTGCTTTCTTATTGCAGATGGTATCCCTTTCTCTCATGATTAATGAAGCGCTTTTCTCCTTTCTAGCAATTGCTTTAAAATATATTTCTGTATATGAAAGAAAAGAGGCTGGTTTTTATGATATACACGAAAAAAGATAGCGAATCATTGGTTTCTGTGATAACCCCCTCGTATAACAGCTCCCCTTTTATAAAAGAAACCATTGAATCCGTTCAGGCCCAATCATATGCTAACTGGGAAATGATTATCGTTGATGATAAGTCGAGAGATGACTCCGTTCACGTCATCAAACAATATATAGAAAAAGACCCGCGAATTAAACTGATTACTTTAACTCAAAATGTTGGTGCTGCTAGAGCTAGAAATATAGCATTAAAAGAAGCTCAAGGAGATTATATTGCCTTTTTAGACAGCGATGATCTCTGGTTACCTACCAAACTAGAAGAACAAGTCGCTTTTATGCAAAAAGATAATCTTGCTTTTTCTTTTACCTCTTATTCTTTAATTGACGAACAAGGAAATGCAATGAATATTCAAGTTCATGCACCGAAAGTTGTAGATTATAAATATCTGCTGGGAAATACGACGATTGGCTGTTTAACCGTGATGTTAGATAGGCATCAATTTAAACAAATTGAAATGCCTGTTATCCAGCCTGAAGATACTGCCCTATGGTTAGTATTATTACGGCTAGGATATCAAGCATATGGCTTACAAAAGAGTTTATCTAAATATCGTATTGTAAGTAACTCTACTTCAAGGAATAAATTAAAAGCTGCCTACCGATATTGGAAACTATTACGAAACCAAGAAAAGTTAAACTTTGTCAAAACCAACTTTTATTTTAGTCAATATGCCTATCATGCGTACAAGAAAAACAGAGGAGACCGACCTCCTTCTATGACCAGTGGAGGGAAATAAAAAATGAACAATATTCTACTATTAACCGATAAACTCATAACGGGCGGCGCTGAGATGTATTTTTGCAAACTAGAAAACCATCTCAAAGGTGAAAACATGACGTTTTATTCAGCAGCTGCCACAGGTGAGTTGTATCATCAAATTCATAATAAGCATCATTTTATTCCTTTAAGTTTAAAAAATCATCCTGCTAACCTCTATACATTAAGTAAACAAGTGATGAAATTGGACATTGATGTTATCCATGCAAATAGTCTCAGAATGTTACTGTATTCTATCGCAATTAAAAAAATCACGAAAAAAAGAATGAAGCTCATTTATACAAAACATAATGTTACAATACTTGAAAAAAAGTTTCCCGCGCTATTTAAAAAGGTGTTAAATCAACATGTTCATCAAATTATCGCAGTGAGTAACTTCGAGAAAGACAGCTTACTGCAATTGGGTATAAGAAAGGACCTTATTCGAACAATTTACAATGGTGTTGATGTAAAGCATTTTTCATTTCAACAAACACAACCTAAAGAAACCCTCAATATCGGAATTTTAGCCCGGTTATCAAAAGAGAAAAACCATGAACTTTTTTTAAAAATTGCAAATGAGTTAAAATATGTACGTAACGTAATGTTTTATATTGCTGGGGATGGACCTGAACGGGATTTTATTGAAAAAATGATTCATGATTTCAAGTTAAATCATAAAGTGAAGCTTTTAGGTAATACATCTAATCCATATGAATTTATTTGCAGTATGGACTTACTACTTCTAACGTCCCTAAGAGAAGTGTTTCCAATGGTAGTCATTGAAGCAATGGCTTCTGGAACACCTATTATTTCTGTAGATGTTGGTGGTATCAAAGAAGCTATCATAGATGATGAAACTGGAATTCTCGTTTCTCATCATTCTGAAAAAGAATTCGCAAAGAAGATCCAGTTACTTCATGACAATCAAAACCTAAGAAAATGTTTAGGAAAAGCGGCAAGAGAAAAAGTAGAAGAATCCTTTTCCCTCTCAAATATGATTCATTCTACACTTGAAACCTATCAATATTAAAAAACAAACGATAATCTCGTTTGTTTTTTCTTTTATATATATGCATTTTTTCAAACATGCATATTATATAATATCTCACATATAAGGAGTGTTATAAGTTGACAGAACCTCTTAATTTTACTGAAGACTGCCAAAATCAAAATGTTGTTAATATTGATTGTTTTGGTGCCAATCCAGATTTACTCGATAATTCCCAAGCTATTCAAGAAGCCATTAACTATTGCGTGGCCAACAATTATTCTAAAGTTGTTATTACCGGGAAGAAACAGTATACGATCTCCTCCCCTATTGTTATGAAGTCCAATGTACATCTTGAAATGGACCCGACTATAACATTAATCGTTAAAGGGAATTTCCAAGTGTTTGAGCTTCAAAAAAACACTTCAATCTCTGGTGGTTCGATTGAAATCGTGGATAATAGCTTTAACTCATCCGTTCTTTTTCTTTCTGGTGCCAATCAAATAGAAATTCATAATCATACTTCTATATCAAATATTAATATTATAAACCGTACAACAACTTACCAAGGTATCGCAATTCATTTATCCTGTAAAAAGGCATGGGATTTCATAAGCTTCTTTAAAGCATACTCCATCCAAATCACAAACTTTAATACGGCTATCTATTTAAAAACAGAAAAGCTTGAGGATATAAACAATCCTTGTTGGATTAATGCAAACTCCTTCCATTCTATTTTTATAGATGGTTGTCAGTATGGTATCGAGATTATAGGAAATGGTGAATTACCTTACGAAATTTCAGGAAACACCTTTACGGGAATCCAAGTTCAATGCCGGAAACAAACAAAAAAAGTAATCCGCTGTTCAGGTGCCTATAATATATTTGAAGGAATCATATGGGACGTCTTTCGTATGGATGCTGCTCCCCTCGTTATCGAATTCTCTTCCACTTCTCATCATAACTACCTATTCTCAAATCAAGTTTCCACATCGATTATCGATCGTGGCCTATACAATCGGTATACCACGCCACATGAAGAATCGCTTCCTGTATACCCTCCTCTAGCATTAGGAAAAGCCCAGCTAGTTGGGAATCAAGATGATATATTAGTAAATGCAAATGTCCGTTACGCAGTGCGCCAACTTTCTGGAAAAGCCCCCTACGGAGGACATATTAATAATTGTTTTAACTTGCTTGATGAGCAAAGTGTAAATTACGTGGATGTTCCGAGTACGCAGCCAATTGTAATCGAGTTAGATTTTTCTAAGCAGCCTATTAACATGCTGAATTGTATTGGTATCTATTTTGGATGGAATGAAAGCCCAAGTCGCATTTTAATTGAATATCAACAGAGCCTAAATGGCCCATGGCAGGTTGCTAAAGATCTTCCGTTTAATGCCGGAAATACTGTGCTTTCAGAAGTAAGGTCAACTATATTGTATAAAGTTAAGTTCACACTAAGCGGATATACACAAGATCACAAACGCTTTCGGATAAATCGAATATTCGCAAGGTCATCTCTGCAACATGGCTCCTCATGGTTACCAACTACTGGTGGTACTTTATATGGAGATTTAGAATTTCAAAAAGGAAATGCTGTGACGTTAACTTCCCCAAATGGAACAAAATGGAGATTGAGTATAAATGATCAAGGGCAAATTAGCACATCTAAACTATGAAAATCATACAAATCAAGATCCATTTACTTCCATTAGTAGATGTCATATGCTCCCCTTCGATATCTTCAAATGTTAACTAAACAAAAAAACAAAATACTCTAACAATTCTACTTGCATCATCATGCCCCTAGAAGATCAATTTCAACTTATACGTAATAATTGTCCCCTTCTCTACATGAATCTAGGGGCTTCTCCTAAGAAAGCCACGTCCGATTGAGAGAACCTTACAGTTACTGTTTCACTTTATTTGCTTGTCCACTATCGGAGATTCTGCTCATAGGCACAGAAGAAATATCAACGGTCGTATCCACACTCTTATCCGTAAGCTCAACAATCGTGTTTCCATGATTGATTTCATTCAAATCCCACAACATCCCATGAAACTCATTATGTTGTCCGCTCACCTTCAAAACACTTTTTGTTTTACTTGAAGGTTGTATCTGTAAATTGGTAAATTGATTCCCACTAGCCTCATTCGGTATCGTTGAATGACTATCCATGTAAATCATGTTTACACAATCCTCTAAAGAAAAATTCAGAAACCGATTAGCATTGATCCAGGCATATCCAGAATTCGGTTTATCCACTTTTAACTTTACTCCATTCTTCATTCCTACTACCTTAACGTTTTCGAAGTTAACAAAAGAAATCTCATGCTCTTTTCCACCAGCGTATAACGATATCCCTGTACCCTTGTTCGTTTCAGACCAATTGATAATATTTATATCCTTTATATGTGTTTTGTTCCAAGTGTTATAATATTTATGTTTACCATCTAAATAGATCACTTCCGAATTAAAATTCGCATCATCAATGGCAATATAGGCCCCTTCCATTGAAGCATTCTTCTCAAGTTCAATTACCCTGAAGTTACCATTCACAATAAACTGTGTTCCATACCCGAATAATAACTTAACACCTTGCTTCACAACGATAGGTGAAGTAATCTTATACTTTTTGTCATCAAGCAAAACCGTCTTTATTTTACTATCCTTTGCTTTATTAATAGCTGATTGAATTTTATCAGAATCACTTGTTCCTTTAAAATCCTCAACATATATCTTCTCTTTTCGGTCTGAATTAGAATGATTCTGATAGTAAATAACAAAAACAATTAGTACTATACCTAAGAAGATTAAACCAATTATTTTTTTCATCGTACTCATCCTCATATTTAGTTTCCTTTCTTTGGTTCGTTATATACGAATACTCTACTGTTGTCGTCAATAGCCTCAAGTATTAACACAGTCATGAAACGAGATTAAAAGACCGCCATACATTCTCTATGAACTGATATGATATGATCTCACCTAAGCAGGAAGTATAAAAACCCACCTTTTTATACAGTAATATTTAAACCTTATTTACAAGGGATTTTTAACTAAAAAGAGAATAATTGGGTTTTATACCATTATTTATAACTCTTACCTCTTTTATTTTCTTGCAGATAGATCTTTTTTGCAAGCAAAAGGTGTATACGCTTACCATTTTCTTTTCCTTAAAGATTTACGTCCGAAGTATCAGAAGAAAACACATATCTCAACCGATCACTTTCTCTTGTAAATGCAATAATCTGAGCATGGCGGACCAACTCGTTCACCATATATGCTTCCATTCACGAGAGGTTTCACCCATTTCTTGAAACCTGTTTCCTCTATACTTTGAATTACCTGTAGTAATATGCAAACAATCAATACGAATAACTAAAAATTGAAGAATGTAACATGCTTTCAAAAACAGCAAATTGTTATGGTAAGATTTCCAATGTATAATTATGGTATTGTTTGTTTTTAGGAAAATAATACGGGGGAATTTTTAATGAAAAAAATCATACTAGGGACACTTACAACGTTCTTGTTATTAGCTGGATGTAATAATTCTACTGAAAGTAAACCAGCTGATTCAAAAAAGACCGCGGCAGAAGAAGAAACGAAATCTACAAAAAATGAGGATAAACAGGATACGAATCCGAAAAAAGATGAAGAAGTTTTATCACCTACCAATCAGAGTACAAAAGATTTCATCACACCATTATTAGTAAAATCAGAAACACCTGCTGATATTATGACAATACAAGTACAAGAAGATATGAAGCAAAAACTTGAGGAAATTAATAAAAAAATGAAAGCGAGTCTTCAAAAAAACTATACATGGTACATGGAGTATATAAAAGCAGCACAGCCTGGAGAAAGATTAGCATACCATGAAAATATGGGAATTACACAGGAAGAATATGAATTGTTCCTATCATCAGATCAATATATGAAACTTGTTAAAGGACAAGAAGGAAAAATTCACTTCAAAAAGATCAATAACAATGTATACGAGATTCAAGCTAGCTCTCCAATCAAATTATTAAACAAAGTTCAAATTGATTTTGCTAGCAATACATTAAAAACAGAGTTTGGTACACTAAATTACGATGGTAAAGTCGAAGCTTCCGATGCCCAAAAAATAACTGGCAGATGGAATGGTGAGCAGTGGAAACTAAGCACAGGTAGCTTCACCGCAACATATGCAATTGGTCAACTTGAAGACTCCAAAAAAACAATTATTTATATAACAGCAAAAGGCCTTTTAGATGGAAAAACAATCAATCAAGATCAAGTGATTGAATTTAAGGCACAATAATTCATAAGATAAAAAAATGTTTTAGACTATAGAAAAGAGTATTAAACTGGTAAAAAATAGTCGTAGATGTGCAGAAATAATAAGTATCCCAAAACCCCGAAAAGTCCCTTTCAGAAATGAAGGGACTTTTCATTCATATCATCAGCGTTATTGGAAGTTCGTTTTCAATTCATTTTAATTTCTGCCTATTGGGATTGGAAGGTATGATTTTTAATGGTCTCATCATGTCATGGTCTTCATGCTCTAAACGATGACAATGCCATACATAGTCTCCAGAATACGGTTCAAACTTCATTATAATTCGAACGATTTGTTCACCCCCTACTAGAACGGTGTCTTTTAAGCCGAAATCGGCCGGGAGAGGATCTAACAATTGCCCATTCAGATCGTGGCGATCAAGGACACGAAAATTAACAAGATGTATATGGATAGGATGAATTCCAACGGTTAAATTCACTAACTCCCATATTTCGATAGAATCAAGTAATGGTGTTTCTGTCACTGGATCGTCCCATTCTTTATCATCTAATAAAAGCATAGGACGCCCAAATTCATCTTCTGAGTCACTTAGTGTTAACCGTCTTACTTTTCTTACCTCAACTTCCTTTAATGGGATAAATTCAATGTTGCTTAAGAGGCATGGGATTTTGCTTTTATCAGGGCAAGACAACGGCTTAGTTACTTGGAACTCCATTACCTCGCCAGTTGAATTTTCTAAATCACTTCCATTTTGTAATACTACTTTCTTCCCCTCTAAACCTGAGAAGTCAACAATGATGTCCATACGTTCAGCAGGTGAAACATCCAAACTTTGTACTCTAATTGGCTGTTTAAGAAGACCACCATCAGTTCCGATTAAAAAGAATGAACTAAGGTCACTAAATTGGAACTGATATGTTCGAGTATTAGAAGCGTTTAATAAACGAAATCTGTATTTGCGGGGCTCTACTTTTAAAAATGGCCATACTTTCCCGTTAACTGTAATTGTATTTCCTAAAAACAGAGGAACAATAGAAGGACATGGTAAATTAGGGGATGGATTATCTGGTTGAGCAGGATAAAAGAGCGACCCGTCTGGATTAAAGGATTTATCTTGAACGATAAGCGGTATCTCGTATTTCCCCTTCGGAAGCGGAAGTGATCTTTCTTCCTTATCGCGAATCAAGTAAAGACCTGCAAGACCTGCATACACATTCAGACGAGTAATCCCAATTGCATGGTCATGATACCAAAGGGCAGTTGCCCGTTCTCGATTCGTATAATAATAAATCTCTTTCACGAATTTTGGGCCTGTTTGTTGAAAGTTTCTCGTAAACCATGCTTCAGGATGACCATCACTATCTGGTTCACTCGGGCTTCCATGTAGATGAACAACAGTGCGTACTTCTGGATTATCATGGGCTCCGTGAACGGTTTTATCAACTGGTAAAAAGTGTTTTTTAGGTAAATCGTTTGTCCATCTCACATATATAGGATGATTTTTTTCAACATCAAATGTTGGACCAGGTACTAACCCGTTATAACCCCATACCTTCGTTTTAGGTAAATCTCTATGAAACTTGTGTAGTGTTTCAATCATGCGTACATCATAAAGCGGCTTTCCTTTATATGTTCCTTTTGGTTTGATTATGGAAGGAATCGGAAGGGAATCCACAAATTTTTTTAGTCCCAAACATTTTTCTCTCCTTTCATTTAATAGAGTATAGTATATTTTATTAAACAAATATTTTTTTGTTTGTATACTTGTCTAACAAAACTTTTGATAAGTGGGGGAGTATTCATATTCATCAAGGATTTGATTTTCTTCTCTTTTAAAAGCTCTATGCAAGAATATATACATTCTTCTTTTGTTGCGTATGTTATTGATGCAATTTCAGTTGCATTACCAACAATCAGTTTTCCAAGTATTTTATACATCTTTAGCAGTGCAGGTACAAAAGAATGATTAGACGCAAGCAACTACACATCTCTTGTAACACTGGTATGAGCAGTCATCGCCACTATTTAATCTGAAAGAAAAAAGACACTCGGCGAAGTGCCTTTTTTTATACTCCTAATGTAGACCTCAATTCGATTCTATTCCCTACTGCTTGAAGAAATTTTCGATTAGCAGATCCTTAATCTTATCCAGACTGTCTGAAAAAAGAATCAAGATCATTTTAGGCGGGGGACTTACTAGTCTTTTTTTAACCTTCCCTCTCCACAAACCTCCCAAATTCCTTCAGAAACCGCAGATTTAGCATCCCAACAGGTCCATTCCGATGCTTCGCTATCTGAATTTCTGTTATATCTTTATGCTCCGTCTCCTTATCATAATAATCTTCCCGATACATCAGCATAATCACATCCGCATCCTGCTCAATCTGCCCTGTCTCTCTTAAATCAGAAAGTAGCGGGCGCTTATCATGACGCGACTCCACCCCGCGAGACAATTGTGAAAGCGCTACGACGCACACATTTAAATCACGCGCTAGCAGCTTCAGCTTACGAGAAATTTCACTCATTTCCTGAAACCTATTTCCCCGATATTTCGAATCGCCTGTAATAAGCTGCAAGTAATCAACAATAACAAGCAATTTCTTATCCCCATGCTTTCGTTTCAGCTTCCTCACTTGCACCCAAATCTCCTGCGTTGTAACGCCTGCCTTATCATAAATCTCTAGCGGCAGATCTCCAATTTCCGCAAATGCGCGGCTCGTTTTTCCCCAGTCCTCTATCGTAAAACGATGCTTCGGGTTTTTCAGCCGTCTTCCAGATACCTCACCTAAACAAGAAACCATTCGTTTCAAAAGTTGCTTATCGCTCATCTCCAGGGAAAACAACCCAACTGCCGCATCTGATTTTGCTGCATGAAGCGCAATATTTAAAGCGAACGCCGTCTTTCCCATCGAAGGCCGCGCCCCAATCACAACAAAATCCCCTTCCTGCAAGCCACACGTCATCTTATTTAAAGCTGGAAAACCAGTCTCAATGCCAGTAAGTTCTTCTGTATCTTGATGAAGCTCTTCATAAAGATCGACTAACGTATCCTTCAAATCAAAATCGAGTGTGCAATCCACCTCTTCCAGTTCACAAAGCCTCGTAATCGTCTCTCCAATTACTTTCTCATCCTTCTCCGCAAGAAGCCGTTCGCACATGCTGTGTGCCACGCTTCCCGCCTGGTTCATTTTCCAAGCATTCCGAACAAGCCCCTCATAATAAGAGAAGTTGGTAGTAGTAGGCACACCCTCAATCATATTAACTAAGTATTCCATCCCCCCAATTTGCGCCAAAAAAGCAGCATCCATTCTTGAAACAAGCGTAACAAGATCAAGCGGCTGCATATCTTCCTCTACTTCCCGAATCAACTTGAATATAGCTCGGTGCACAGCCGTAGAAAAGTGCTGCTCAGTCAAGCGGCACTCCTTAATCAGTTCTCCTTCAAGAAGTAAAGACCCTAATACCGTCTGTTCTGCCTCAACATTTTGAATGCTCATGGACGCCATCCTTCTTCCTCGAGAAACTTCTGCAACTCTTCTTCAGACGGCACATTTTTCTCCCACTCCTCGCACTCCTCAAGGAACTTCTCAGTTTCATACACGGCAGTCGGCTCCTTCTTCCGAAACTTCACTGCCGCCTCTTCTACTTCACTAACCTTCGTATATCCCTTTCCGTGCCAATCTCGCAAAATCCCCTTCACATAAGCAATCGTCCGCTTATTATTTTCATAAGAAATCTGAAGTGCTTTTAATACAAGCTCCTCCGACAAATCAGCCATCCATTCACTTAATTCCTCCGCTGCATAAGACGACAAACTACCGAAGTGTTGTTCATAAAACGTAAATACACTGCTGCCTGGTTCCGCTTCTTCTACTTCCACATCCGCTTCACAGCTTGCAAAGGTTTCTTTAGGGATAATCTCAGACAATTCACTCGGCATACCGAAATGCTCTAGCAATAACGGAATATGTAACTCTTCCTCCAAGCATCTTTGAAGAAACATACGGACAAACTCTTTGCTTTTCACAGTCTTCAACTCACGTAACACGCACTTCTCCACGTTTGTATTCGTAATCGGATTATAGCGTAACCAATTCAGAATATATAACTCCTTCGTTTCCGCATCGTACAATATCTTTCCATAATCAACAAAGCGCTGCAGTAACTTCTCAACGGTCTCCCTGTTATAACCTGTTTCCATCTCCGCCAAGCGCTTCGGCAGTGAATACATCCCGCACTGCGTCGTCTTTGAACACGTCAGCAAATATATGTAAAAGTACCTCTCCTCCGGCGTTAAATCGAGCACAAAATCATCCTGCCAAAAATTCACCTGTACATTACGGTATACTGCCATGTGTATTCCTCCTATCCTTTAATGAAACATATGTAATTTTGAGTTCCATCATGTATATAGGGATGAGGGAAGAATTTTGGCGGGGGTATTTTATATTTTTCAAAAAAATGACTACGACTACATTTCTTCGAAGGAATGCTTGTAGTAGTTTTTTATTTTGTTTTTGTAATGCTTTATTATTTGTAAGGGGCTTAGTAGGGGTTTATAATGGGCTGTTGAGGGGCTATACATCCGTATGAAAACAGCAACACCATTTTATAACTTTTGGTCAACAGTTATGTTTTTTCATTTACATGTAAACCAGGATTCAAAAAACATATAGTTATAGAATGATACTTAATCTGTGGTCGAAAGTATGTAAAAAGGTGCTAGTATGCATTACGGAGAATACAAAGAATAAAGTACAGAGACGAAGTAAAAACTAAAAAAATTAGACAAGGAAATTGGAGAGATGAATTAAATGTTAAAGATAATTAAACATTTAAAACCTTTTACTGCCTCAATCATTGCAGTTATATGTCTATTATCCATACAAGCCGTATGTGACCTATCACTGCCAGATTACATGTCTAAAATTGTGAATGTAGGTATTCAGCAAAAAGGTGTAGAAAACGCAGTACCTGAGGTTATTCGTAAGAGTGAGATGGATAAACTTAAGCTCTTTATGAATGAAAATGAGAAGAAAAAAGTAGATAACAACTATGCGCTTTTAGATAAGAACAATCTTTCTCAAAGTGAGCTAAAAAATGATTTGAAAGATTATCCGCAGCTGGATAAAGAACCCCTTTATAAGCTACATACAGAGAATAAAAATACAATTAACGAACTGAACGATATCTTTGGGAAACCAATGTTAATTACACAAGGAATTGAAAAAGGCGGCCCATCTGCTTTTACTCCCGCTGCGCCAGGTGATAACAATACACCGGCGAAACTTCCGCCAAATACAGATCCTTTTGTAGTCATTGCGAAAATGCCTCAAGATCAAATCAATGCAATGAAAGAAAAGGCAGATGAAAAGTTTAAGAATATGCCAGGCAGCATGGTAACACAGTCAGCCGTTTCATTCATTGAGAATGAGTATAAAAAGATTGGCATCAATACAGATAAGCTTCAATCCAATTTCATTCTTACTTCTGGCGGGAAAATGCTGCTTCTATCCTTAGTAAGTATGGCCGCAACCGTTGTCGTGAGTTTACTTGCCGCAAAAGTAGCTGCGGGACTCGGAAGAGATCTTAGAAAGAAAGTATTCCGGAAGGTTACAAACTTCTCAAATGCGGAGTTTGATAAGTTTTCCACTGCCTCTTTAATTACAAGAAGTACAAATGATATCCAGCAAGTGCAAACCCTTATGGTTATGCTGCTTCGCATTGTATTCTATGCACCGATTTTAGGCATAGGCGGCATTATTAAAGTACTTACTACAGACCTTTCAATGGGATGGATTATCGCAGTTGCAGTTATCGCCATTTTAAGCTTAGTCATTGGTTTATTTAGCATCGCGATCCCTAAGTTTAAGAGTATCCAAAAGTTAGTAGATAAAATTAACTTAATCACTCGTGAATCTTTAACAGGTATGCTCGTGATTCGTGCTTTTAATAATCAAAAGCATGAAGAAAAGAAATTTGAAAAAGGAAATCAAGACTTAACAAGAACGAATTTATTTGTAAGCCGTTTAATGTCATTTATGATGCCAATGATGATGTTTATCATGAATGCCGTTACTGTACTGATTATTTGGGTTGGATCACACCAAGTGGATATGGGAAATATGCAAGTTGGTGATATGATGGCATTTATGCAATATACAATGCAAATCATCATGGCCTTCTTAATGATTTCAATGGTATCTATTATGGTTCCACGTGCTTCTGTATCTGCACAACGTATCGCAGAAGTTTTAGACACTGACGTTACCATTCATGATGCAGAGGAACCAAAACCTTTCTCTTCAGACAAGAAAGGTTACGTTGAATTTAAAAATGTTAGCTTTAAATATCCAGGTGCAGAAGAAGATGTGCTTTCTAATATCACCTTTACCGCAAAGCCTGGAGAAACGACAGCTTTCATCGGAAGTACAGGTAGTGGTAAATCAACATTAATCAACTTAATTCCACGCTTTTACGATGTCACAAGCGGCCAAATCTTAATAGATGGCACTGATATTAGAGAAGTATCTCAGAAAGAATTAAGAGAAAAAATCGGTTACGTACCGCAAAAAGGAGTTTTATTCTCCGGTACAATCGAAAGTAATTTGAAATACGGTAAGAAAGAGGCAACTGAAGAAGAACTAACAAAAGCGGCAGAAATCGCTCAGGCGATGGAGTTTATTAACGCGAAACCTGAAAGCTTCCGTACAGAAATATCACAAGGTGGTACGAACGTTTCAGGCGGTCAAAAACAAAGACTTTCTATTGCGCGTGCTCTTACAAAAAAATCGGAAATCTTCATATTTGATGATAGTTTCTCAGCTCTTGACTTTAAGACAGATGCTGCGCTGCGCAGAGCTTTAAACAACGAGATTGCAGGAAGTACTCTTTTACTTGTTGCCCAAAGAATCAGTACCATTATGAATGCAGATAAGATCATTGTACTTGATGAAGGAGAAATAGTCGGAACAGGTACTCATGAAGAGCTTATGGAAAACTGTGAAGTTTATAAGCAAATTGCTTTATCGCAACTTTCAAGAGAGGAGTTGTCATCATGAGTGAGAAAAAAGTAGAACATAATAAACAAGGTGGTCCTGGTGGTGGCCATGGCGGCGGTCATATGGGCGGCGGCATGCGAAAGATTGAGAAGGCAAAAAATTTCAAGGGAACGATGAATAAGCTCCTTCAATACTTGAAGCCCTATAAATTATCAATCTTAATCGTTATCCTTTTCGCAATCGGTAGTGCCGCCTTCGCAATCGTCGGCCCAAAAATTTTAGGTAAGGCAACAACAAAACTTTTCGAAGGACTCGTAGACAAAGTAACAGGCGTGCACGGTGCTGCCATTGACTTTACCTATATCGGAAACATTGCCCTTCTGCTCCTTGGATTATATATAGCGAGTACTGCGTTTGGCATTATCCAAGGATATATCATTTCAGGCGTCGCACAAAAGGTATCTTATAACTTCAGAAAAGAAATTGATGAAAAGATCAACCGTATGCCGCTGAATTACTTTGATAAAACAACGCACGGAGAAGTATTATCTAGAATTACGAATGACGTAGATACGGTGAGCCAGACTTTAAATCAAAGTATGTCGCAAATCATCACATCCGTTATTACCATCATTGGTGTATTCATCATGATGTTATCAATCAGCTGGCAAATGACATTAGTCGCGCTCTTAATCTTGCCAGTATCCATGATCCTTATCATGGCAGTCGTAAAACGATCACAAAAATACTTCAAATCCCAGCAAGAATATTTAGGACACGTAAACGGGCAAGTCGAAGAAATTTATAGTGGTCACAATATCGTAAAAGCCTTCAACAAAGAAGAAGAAGAAGTGAAAAAATTCGAAGAGGTAAATGATACCCTTTACCACTCCGCGTGGAAGTCTCAATTTTTATCCGGTATGATGATGCCGATTATGATGTTTATCGGGAATATCGGTTACGTCGCTGTCTCGATTTTAGGCGGATGGCTTGCGGCAAAGAGAACCATCGCAGTTGGAGATATTCTAGCCTTTGTACAATATGTAAGAAACTTTACGCAGCCAATCGCTCAAGTAGCGCAAATCGCGAACGTACTTCAATCCACAGCTGCCGCTGCAGAACGAGTTTTCGAATTTTTAGAAGAAGAAGAGGAAATGCCAGAATCAGAAAATCCAGTGAAGCTGCAAAAAGTAAACGGAGAAGTTACCTTCAAAAATGTTCAATTTGGATACAATCCAGATAAGATCATCATCAATAACTTCTCAGCTAATATTAAACCTGGACAAAAAGTAGCAATCGTCGGACCAACCGGGGCTGGTAAAACAACAATCGTAAAACTATTAATGCGTTTCTATGACGTAAACAGCGGTGCGATCTGTATAGACGGTCACGACATAAAAGACTTTACGCGCGAAGACCTGCGCAGTATGTTTGGGATGGTACTGCAAGACACATGGCTATTTAACGGCTCCATCATGGAAAATATCCGTTACGGTAGATTGAACGCAACCGACGAAGAAGTAATCGAAGCAGCGAAAGCAGCCCACGTTCACAGCTTCGTAAAAACATTACCAAATAGATATAATATGGAACTAAACGAAGAAGCAAGCAACGTATCCCAAGGACAAAAGCAATTACTCACAATTGCCCGCGCCCTTCTAGCGGATCCAAAAATACTCATACTCGACGAAGCAACAAGCTCAATCGACACTCGTACAGAAGTACTGATTCAAAAAGCCATGGAAAACCTCATGGAAGGCCGAACAAGCTTTATTATCGCTCATAGATTATCAACAATACGTGATGCGGATTTAATCCTTGTTATGAAAGACGGGGATATTGTAGAACAAGGTAATCATGAAGAGTTATTGAAGGCTGATAGTTTCTATGCTTCGCTTTATAATAGTCAGTTTGAAGGTGCGGATGCTTCGTGAGATTGATGGGACACTCCTCTTTTTTAGAGGGGTGTTTTGTTTTGGATGACTTTATAAAAAATGAACAAGGTCAAGCAGTTGTTCGTCTTCCTCTATTTTTCGTATCAACTTGAATATAGCTTGATGAACAGCAATAAAAAAGTGCTGCTCTATCAATCATCACTCCTTAATCCGTTCACCATCAAATAACAAAGACCCTAACAATGTCTGTTCTGTTCAGGCGTTTTGTTTATATACCTAGTAATTCCAAACATTAAAGGGTTTACACCCTAATAGTTTTTATTATATTGAAACGCCTTAAAAATTTAATCTAAGGCGTTTCATGTTTACAAAATGTCCTATACGATTTCCACCTCAAACTTCTGATTTACTATCAATTGTGATACAGTTCACCGTAACGCATCTACATGAGGTTACTATCTTTCGATTCCCTTAATATATTTATAATTTTGTTTGCTAACTCTTCGTTTTGTTTGTCCAAAAAGGCTTCTAAATCACCAGATTTAGGCACATTGTAAGGTATTAAATAAAACTTCCCATTCTTCCAATGTGTTGAAATTGGCGAACTTGCCACAGCATCATCATTTTCATTAGTTGGGTAAATTACACCACCGATACTAACATCTAGCGCAGACATATACATAGAGATTTGATAAACATCCTTCTTTACTGCACTTGTATCTTTATTAGACCAGGCTGGGCGGTGCTTTGCATCAAAGACTGCTTGATTTTGTTTATTGTGTGACAAAACAAAATCTGGCTTAATTTTCATATCAAAACCCTTAAGTTCATATAAAATTTGATAACTATCCTGCGTTGAAACTTCATAAAGCGCAGCCATCTTTTTCATCTCAGCAAAAACCGTGTGCTCTAAAAAATACTCCCACAGCTTATTTACATCGATTAACAAGCCTGTAATCATTTGATTTTCTTCTTGAAATATGTCTGAACCTGAATGACGAATAATCTCGATACATACTTTCCACAGACTCTCAATTTCTGTAAAATACGGGTGCCTAATAGACTTTGTGAGTTGCTTTAATAGTTGCTTTTTATCTATACTCCTATAGTTTGGCAACTCTCCCTTAATCTGTGCAATAAAGCGTAAAAGAATCGGATTCTTTTTAAACACTTGCTGTACAAGGGTTGGGTTCTTACTTTTTAATACATCATAAGCCGTTAAAATCCCTATATTCACTGGATTAATTGCACTACGTTCCCTCACATTATAAGGCAATCGTCCATCCTGAATCATAATTTGGTTCATATAAACATTAAAATTAATCGTTCCTTTAATGTTACTATCATAAAAATCGAAGTTCGTATACTGCTTGAATGTGCCTTTTTTCATTGCCTTCTCAAGAAGATAAACAAAAATAAATAACAACATCTGTTCAAAAGCTTTATCTCGATTCGCACTCACCTGCATGCTTTCAAAAATGAATGCCTTTGAACCAAATACCTTTTTTAGCATATAACTTAAAAAACTTTTATTACCATCATTTTTATCAAAGCGAGAACCAAAATTAATTCTTATCCCGTTTTGATGATCAAACAAAACACCAACATATTGCTGTGTATAATAAGCCCTACCAATATATTTCCCAATAAGCGGTACGGACTCTTTTTCTGAGACTTTCATACCATCTCCTAGGACAGTAATTCTCGCCTTTCCTTCACGAATATTCTGCTGAACACGTTTTAAAAGTGAAACTTCTTCCTCATTAGAGACCTTTTGATAATCATGAACCTGCATCTTCATCACTCGGTTCATTCGTTTTTAATATGGTTAGAAACTTATCTCTAGCAGACCCAACAAATTGCTCTGCTCCTATATTACCTCGCACATATTCTGTAATAATAGAGCGCAAGCGATACTCCCAAACATATTGCAATAAACGTTCAACATCCCCACTTTTGATTGGCTCGGGTAAATTAGAAAAGTATCCTTGGCTAATATAATAATTTTCGTTTAACAAATATTCCGCACCTTTAGTAGCTATATAGTCATTTAATTTCACAATCTGTTCCGTAACAGTATGCACAATTCTTGAATTATCACCAAAGAAACGTCCAGAATGAAATGCTTCATATAAACTTTCTCTTGTTACATCCACTGGTAACCACATAAATCGACGACGTAATGCAAAGTCCATACTCTCTACTGATCGATCAATATCATTCATTGTCCCAATGATAATTACATTCTGGGGTACATAGAATCCATCTGCAAACACATCATTTGTATCTATACCATGAACTGGTAATGAATCATACTGTAACTTAAATGGTTGATCACGTTTGTCTGCTTCTAAGGCAAATAGTAGCTCCCCAAAAACCTTCGAAAGATCAGCTCTATTAATCTCATCTATAATAAAATAATATTGATTATATTCTTTCTTATTGGATCCCTTTTCCTCAAGATATTTATTATACTCATCTACCTCTTTATTTTGTAATGCAACCTTACGACAAAAGGCTTTAAAAACACCTTCTACCTTTGCAAAACCGATTGCCCCTTCCTGCTGTGTTGACGGAATGGGACGAATCCCTTCTAGGAAGTCTGAATAATCATATGACGGATGAAATTGGACAAGTTCATAGAATTTACCATCATCTATCGAATTTTCCTCAAGAATCCTTTCATCGTTCCTTCTAGCAATAGCTAAAGCTGCATATGTCTTTCCCGTTCCAGGAGGCCCAGTTAAAATCACTTGTTTAACACCATTCGTTATCATGTCTTCTAATATTTTTTCAGTTGAACCTAACTGAACTTCTGCATTCTTTACAACACTTTCCTCAGTAACATTCCAATCGATTTCATCTAGATGGTTACGAAACTCTTGTGTTACAAATTTGTCTTCTTTTAATTTATCAATCAGTTCTGCGAGAGTTATATCAAGAGATGAATTGATATTATCATATATATATTGGAAAACTTTGTTATTATCAAATTTTTCATGATTAAACTCTATGTCCTCCCAATCATAACCCTTGCCCTGTCCAACCTCAGATGACTTTAATTCTTTACCAGTTTTGCTCCTCCCCATAATGAGTTTAAAGCCTTTTAAAAAGGAACCACTAGTTTCAGCCTTGGGCAAACTCGAAAAAGGTTCTCTGTTATCAAGTCCAAAGGCTGCTTTAGTTTCGTTAACTACGGATTCAAATTTCAAAATTCCATCCTTCTTTATTAATGGTAAAGCAGCAACAACTAGGATAAAAAAGTTATTATTTTTATTATTGAATTTATTTTTCGTTGGAAATAGGCTATCAAAATTTATTTTTTTTCCCCTTTCAATAAATTCTTTAAGCTTCCAACTAAACACTGTTTTGGCATCGATATTTTGTGCTAATGCTACTTCAGCCATGCTCCTTCACCTCTTATGATTTCTAGTAGATTGATTATAATTGAAACTTTACAGAGTAAATTCAATACATGAGCTTTCAGATAAGAAAGATTCCCCGCACTATCCCACAACAAACGCTAGTATCGGGATGAAAATTATTCATCATGTACCTCAACTAAAAAGATTCGTTCCCGAAAACCACCGCGTTTTTCAGCTTTTTGTTTACGCTTGTTCTCAACACTTTCTAGCGTTACCCCCTCATACTGCGCCAGTGCATTTACAAGTTCTAATAGATCCGCTAGTTCTTCAACTTTATGTTCTTTACTCTCAGCCTCTAAATACTCCAATAATTCTTCTTGTATCTTCTTACTTACTTCTTCTATGTATTCTTTTTCATCTAGAATTCTAGTTGTAAATGTCTTCCCTTTGTTTTCGATAATTTCCGGAATGCGGTCACGTACTAGTTTGTTGTAAGTTGGCATTTGAATTTCTCCAATGTTTTCGATTTGATTTTATTGTATCATACAAAATTTTCCTTTTCCATTGAAGTAAACATGCGGTAATCTCACAGCAATCCTCGTTTTTTGTAAATGTAATAAAATCATATTTATAAAAATTAAAAGGCCAAGAACTCTTTTAATGAATTTAAAAAGATATAAAATTCCAATGTAGAATTACTTCATAAAATTATATTGCTAATGATGGGGTTTATTAATAAGGAAGGTTCAAACAAAACTCCGAATCATTACATTTGGTATATTCGTAGAGGCTTAAGAGAGATTCTTTTCATATGTACATAGCACCTACATTCAACACATACAAACAAGCCATCACTCCATAAAATGATGGCTTATACACGCTTATACAATAGAAAACATCAGATAAACCCCAACAACAAAGAAGACAGCAGCCGTCTTAATTAAAGTAATACCGAAAATCTCTTTATAAGCTTCCCGGTGCGTTAATCCTGTCACCGCAAGTAGCGTAATGACGGCTCCGTTATGAGGAAGCGTATCCATCCCTCCCGCCGCCATTGCGATAACGCGGTGCAATACCTCTAACGGAATACCAAAATCCGCTGCTGCTTGAATATATTTGTCTGCCATTAACCCTAATGTAATACTCATTCCGCCCGAGCCTGATCCTGTTAGCCCGCACAATATATTTGACATAACCGCTCCGTTAATTAAAGGATTGGAAAACGTCCCAGTCAAATAATTTTGAATCATAACAAAGCCAGGTAGAGCAGCTATAACAGCACCGAATCCATACTCGGCTGCCGTGTTCATCGCAGCTAAGATTGAACCACTTACGCCCACGCTTGTAATCGATTGAAACTGTTCTTTTACCGCTTGGAAGTTTAATAATATAGCGCTCAATATACCGATAAGAAGTGCGATTTCCACTGACCAAATCCCGACGACTTGCGCCATATCAATTGTTCCGTACTCCTTCAAACCGATGGATGCAAAATCAAATCCTTTCGTATACCAAACGGGGATAAATTCTGTAAAAACTTTATTCATCACTCCAACTAGTACAAGCGGCAGAAACGCCAACCAGTAACTAGCTGGAATCCTATCACCTGAAACAATCGGCGTTGGCGCCACTTGTGCATTAGTTGCGGCAGCCATTTCAGAAGCCGCATCCCCTTTTCCAAAATAGCCTTCACCCTTGGCAGCCGCCTTCTTTCTACACCTTTCCAAATACAGCATGCCGCATGTAAAAATAAACAACGCTCCGATGATTCCTAATGTAGGAGCTGCATAAATATCTGTTTTAAAGAATGTAGTTGGAATCACATTTTGAATTTGAGGTGACCCAGGAAGCGAATCCATCGAAAACGTAAATGCACTAAATGCGATTGTCGCTGGAATAAGACGTTTCGGAATATCCGCTTCGCGAAATAATTGCGCCGCAAATGGATAAATCGCAAATACTGCGACAAATAAACTGACGCCGCTGTATGTAAGAATCGCTCCCATTAACACGATGGAAAGAACCGCCCTTTTCACACCTATAAAACGGATGATAATTTTCGCGATTTTTTCTGCGATTCCAGTGATCTCAACCACTTTACCAAATATCGCCCCAAGCAAAAACACAGGAAAGTATAATTTTATAAATCCGACCATCTTCACCATGAAGACATTAGAGAAGAACGGTAAAACGAGCGTTGGATCAGTCAAAAACACAGCTAGCAAAGCACATAACGGAGCGAATAAAATGACCGAAAATCCCCGGTAAGCAACAAATATAAGCAAGCCAAGCGATAACAGTACAATCAATAAATCCATAATCCCTAGTCCCCCCTCAATTCTCTCAAATTTGTTTTACGCTTGATATGTTGTTACGATGCCTACCAAAGGCAGACATCGTATTCTTTTTATTTATGCTGAAAAAGCGGTACTCTCTTTTCTATAAAAGCACCCACTCCTTCTTTTACATCACTCGTTTGAAAGACATGGCCAAAATTCTGAGCCTCTATTTTTAGCCCTTCCTCAAGAGAATAAGATAATCCTTTATTGATAGATTGCTTCATCAACGACAAAGCAGGAAGAGAAAATCGGGCCATCTTCGCAGCCAATTCCCTCGCCTTATTCAGCGCTTCACCGCGCGGAACAACATGATTTACCAACCCAACTCGCAGGGCCTCTTCGGCACCGAGCGGTTCACCAGTAAACATCATTTCTTTTGCCCTCGCAGATCCGATTAAGCGAGGCAAACGCTGCGTTCCTCCCGCACCTGGAAACAAGCCTAACTTTACTTCCGGAAGCCCAATTTTGGCCTGTTCTTCTATAATCCGCAAATCACATGATAGGGCTAATTCACAACCGCCCCCAAGCGCTAATCCGTTAATCGCAGCGATGACAGGCTTCGGCAATCTTTCTATTTTATTTAATGGGTTCTGAAGCCACAATGCTTTTTCCTCCGCATATTCACTTCCTTTCCCAATCCATTCTGGAAATGACTTAATATCTCCTCCAGCAACGAAAGCTTTTTCTCCTGCACCAGTTAGAATCACAACAATCACTTCATCATCCCGTTCAATTTCATCAACCACTGTCGTCAGTTGTTCAATCACAGCGTAGCTCAATACATTCACAGGAGGATTATCAATGATAATAGTCGCGATTCCTTTTTCTTTGGACCATGAAACAACTCGCTTATTTTCCAATGCAATCCCTTCTTTCTAATTATGTAATGAGACAATCTTCAACTCGTTCTTTTAATAACATACCCCGCCTGCTCGCGATCCCAAGCAGTACCGATTCCTTCTTCCTGCAACTTAAACTTCTGAATCCGTTCCGTCGCGGTTTTTGGGAAAGATTCACGAAACTGAACGTATCGCGGCACCATGAAATAAGCCATGCGTTCTTGACACCAATCGATAATCTCTTCATGGGAAATTGTTTCCCCTTGCTTTACAATTACATACAATTTAACATCCTCTTCTCCCACTTCTGATGAAACGCCGATAGCTGCTGATTCAAGAACTTTCGGATGATTATTCACGACCTTTTCAATTTCCCAAGAAGAGATGTTTTCCCCGCGCCTTCTAATACACTGCTTGATCCGATCGCAAAAATATAAGTAGCCTTCCTCGTCCTGATA
Source organism: Bacillus sp. UNC437CL72CviS29 (assembly GCF_000482345.1). Lineage (NCBI taxonomy): Bacteria > Bacillati > Bacillota > Bacilli > Caryophanales > Bacillaceae > Bacillus > Bacillus sp. UNC437CL72CviS29. The sequence goes on from NZ_AXVB01000004.1 coordinate 294,395, forward strand.
ACCGCGATCTCCAGTATGGAACCAGCCTCCTTCCATCGCTTCCTCCGTTTTATCCGGCATTTTATAGTAACCTTCCATAAATGTTTGTCCCTGTAACGAGCGGATGAAAATCTCTCCGATTTCACCAGTCCGTACTTCATTTCCTTCCTCATTAACAACCCTCGTCTCTACGTAAGAATATGGTTTTCCGATAGAAGGTGGCTTATTAGCATTCAATGGATTCGTTACACAAAAGCCCGTCGTTTCCGTTAATCCGTAGCCTTCCACAATCCGAACGCCAAATCTCTCCTCAAATGGCTTCCAAAATTCCTTAGGCGTAGCGGCACAAGCCGTCACCCTTGCTGGATTTTCATAATCATTTTCCTTTTCCGGTTGTTTACAAAGAATCGGAATCATAGACCCTAAAGAATTGAAAATCGTTGCGCCATGACTGCAAATTTCATCCCAAAAGCGCGAAGCACTAAACCTCTTTCCAAGAGCAATCGTCGCATTTGAGGAAATAGCACCGAGTACTGTATGGGCTTGGGCGTTAATATGAAATAGCGGCAGCGCTGTAAATAAAATATCTTGCGAATTCGCGCCGACCATATAAGTAGCGAATGACTGTGCAGAATTGACATAAGCAGAATGACTTAACATGACCCCTTTTGGTAATCCAGTCGTTCCAGAGGTGTAAAGGATACTGTTGATTGAAGAGGAGGAAACAGATTCATTTGGAAGATAGTGATGATTTGTATGCAATACGTCTTTCAATCCGATTACTGGTCGTTCTTTACCGTTACCCATGGTGATTACGCTTTCATTATTATCGTGAACAATAATTCCAATTTCCCTTTGTATAAACGGTAAACAAGAAGCAATTTGAGGCACAAATTCTTTATCAACGATTATGAGCTTACAATCGGAGTGGGATAAAATATACTGCAATCCTTCTCCTTTTAAATGCACATTAAGAGGTACCGCAATTGCTCCCATAAAAGATAAAGCAAACCATACACCCAGATATTCAGGGTTGTTATGAAGCATAATACAAACCTTGTCACCTTTTTGAATACCGAGTTCACACAATCCCGCTGCAGCTCTTGTAATCCGGTGATAAAGCTCCTCATACGTAACCTTTTGTTCTTCAAATTGTAAATACACCTTATCAGGCGACTTCTCGATACTTTGCATAAGAAAATGTGGCAAACTCTGATTCTCAAGCACTAGATTCCATCCCCTTCCTATTAACATTCTTTTCATTTATATAGCAAGAGTTATGCCAAAAATCGACTCATTCCCCATTTCCTTATTCCTTAAGGGACAAGCCCCCAATTCCTCTTACATGTCCACCTTCACATGTCGCATTTATGCTACAAATAATAACAACCATGTCGCATTTATAAGAAAGCGTCGCAAAAACGCAACAAATAAAAAAAAGGGCCTATTCGCCCTTTACCCAATTCCGTACCTTTCTATTTTTCGATATAAGCTAGCCCGATGAATTCCCAAAAGCTCCGCTGCCTCTTTTCTATTTCCAGCTGTCTTTTCCAAAGCTCTCGCAATCACCCTTTTCTCAGCGGATTCCACTTCCACCTGCAGTGAATAGCTTATCTCGTTCTCCCCTTGATATCCCTCATGATATATCTCTTCTTCCAAATCCTTTTGCCGTAAATAAACAGGAAGGTGATGTACGTGAATAATCGTTCCCTCTACAACGTTCATCGCTCTCTCTAGCACATTCTCTAGCTCCCGAATATTCCCTGGCCAATCATGCTCCATAAAAATGTCCCTTACCCTGTCGTCCAACGAAAGAACGCTACTACCAAGCTCCTCATTCAATTTCCGAATTAAAAATTCCGTTAAATGTACCATATCTTCCTTTCGCTCTCTTAACGGAGGTATATCAATCGCAAACACATGTAGCCTATAATATAAATCCTCTCTAAATCCCCCTCTTTGCACCATTTCCCGGAGATTTCGATGCGTTGCCGCAATAAAACGGACATCAATCTTATGCGTTTTTGTGCCACCGATTCTTTCAATCTCTTTCTCTTGCAGCACGCGAAGCAACTTTACCTGCATGTCCAAAGACATATCGCCGATCTCATCTAAAAACAACGTTCCCTTATGAGCGAGCTCAATCTTTCCAGGCTTACCACCCTTTTTCGCTCCGGTAAAAGCACCCTCCTCATATCCGAACAATTCAGCTTCTAAAAGATCCCTCGGAATCGCAGCACAATTCAAGCGAATAAACGCACCATCAGCACGTGGACTCGCATGATGAACCGCATTGGCAAAAAGCTCCTTCCCCGTTCCACTTTCTCCTCTTATCAAAACCGTAGAACGGCTTTTCGAAACCTTCAAAGCCATAATTTTCACTTCTTCCATTTTCGCACTCTCACCTACAATACTTTGAAACGAAAACCGTCCTTCTTGCAGTCGCTTTAACTCAGTTTGATAGTATGATAACTTCGATTCCATCGCGCGAATCTGATCTGCCAAAGCTTTAAACTGCTGGATATCATGAAACATAATTTTACCAATCGCACCAATAACCTTCCCTTCCTTCATAATAGGAATACGATTTGCAATAACATTCTGACTATTAACACGCTGAATATGCCCAATCTCCACCTCTCCCGTCTTCACAATAACATGCATCCGCGTATTCTCAACAACCTCCGTACAATGCTTACCAATCGCTTCCTTCGGATCATCAATCCCCAAAAATCGAGCATAAGCACCACTAAAAAAATTAATGATTCCTTGCTCATTCACTCCTATAATACATTCAGACAGTAAATTCAAAGCATTTTCATATCGGCTAATAGCACTTTCCAAAGACGATATGCTTTTCCCCTTACTTTCTAGAATGACAATCGATCCGTCTTCTTTCCCGCCCTTATATACAGGAGATTCATTCACAGTGAACACTTGGTTGCCAATTTTACACTCGTATTGATGCAAACTATCATTTTGATTTACTACTAGCTGTTTACGAGTAGGAAGAATCATTGATATGTGCTTACCTGTTATTTCATTTTCTGTTTTGTTGAGCATGCTGCAGAATGATGGATTGCTGAATGTGATTGTTCCATCATGGTTTGTAACTGCGATTCCGTTATTTATTATCTGAAGAGCCTGGCTGGTTAATTGTAAATTTCCTCCTTCATCTATATTCATTTAGAAGCCTCCTATCAAATCGTACTCTTTCCCGCATGTTACATATATCCATTTTACAACACCTTGTGAAATACTTGGACGATTTCAAGTCAATATATGCTTTAGAGGTTAAGCTGGACTTTAGTCATCATATACCTCAACTAAAAAGATTCGCTCCTGAAAACCACCGCGTTTTTCTGCTTTTTGTTTCCGTACTTTTTCCACATCTTCAAGCGTTACACCTTCATGCTGTGCTCGTGTGTTTATGAGTTCTAATAGATCGGCTGGAACCATTAAGTTTTTCCACCTTTATTTTTATATAATACGTTACCTCTTTTAAAATTAACAAAAAAGAACAGGAAGACTACTCCTGTTCTTAATAAGGGCTTAATTATCATGTTAAAACTCTTTAAACCTTCTTGCTCGCTCTATTTTTTGTCGATTATTTTTCAAAGTTTCGTAGGCTGACTCTGACATCACCTGAAACTGCTCAGGTGTTATTATTTGAGTAATAGCCTTCGTTAATTCTTTTCCCTTATTAACACCTATTAATATACATAGGATTGGCTCATCTTCATGTACAACTCTCTCCATTAGAAAACGTTTACGTTCCACAGCATCTTTAAAAATTTTATTAGAGGCGTTAAGTAAAAACATCATAATAACTGGTAATTTATCTACCCTATCCTCTTTTTTATAATTATAAGCCACATATGGAGTCCATAGCTTCTGTTTATGTAATAAAAGCTTTTGAGTTCTAGAGCTAATAAATTCTCTAACGTTATCACGTGTCTCTGAATCTAATAAAAGTAGATACCTAGCAGCTCTAACACAGAGAGTATCTCTTGTATTATCTAATAATCTAATTAACTGCTCAAATATAGGATCCATTTTTTGCTTTGGCTTTTCTATTGGTCCGAAAAACACTTCAAAGAAATTCTCTGAATCCTCTTCTATAAATTTGTTATTAACCTTTCCTGCCATATACATATCTATTTCATCTCTATGGCTTGGGATAAAGACATCACTTGCTTCTATCTCTTTAAGCATTTCACTTATATGCATTGAGTAATCATTGTATTCAAAATATAATCCGATATGATCCAACTCATCATTCGTCTTAATGTGGGGATTTTTAGTTGCAAGACTTCTTTGATATAAATAGTTCATAAAAATGCTAGGCGAATCAAAAATCTCAGGATACACCCTTAAATCATTTATTGAAACACACCAAACAGGTAACGTACTTTCCTTAATAAATTCCGTTTTTTCAATTTGAGCAGCAATTTCATTGAAATCATCAAGAGTAACACAGCATGCCTGTATAAACTTCACATTATCAATAGCTTTGATAAGATTATAACGTTTTTTATTTTCTTTACTATAAATATCTATTCGATTACTACGGTTATACTCGTCAAATAATCGCAAGGATTGTTCATAAGGATTTTGTGCTAAAGCTTTCAATGATTTTTTATAAGCCTCTTCATCAGAAAATGGTGATACAGGTGATAACGCTCCTCCTTTTACCTCGACAATAATCATTACATCATCAAACAAGACTAAACCATCGCATTCACACCATTCATTCTTACCATTAGCACCAACTGGAGCCTTATAATATACATTCCTAAATATTTGAGCTGTTGGAAGCATTTTGTTAAATAATCTAAAAGGAATTTCTTCAGACACCCTTTGCTGAATCTCCCCAACAACATTTATTAGACTTTTATCTTGCTCTCGTAATGCACGCATTACCGATCTATAGAAATTATCCATTAAATTATTAACAGAAAAACAATAATACTTACCTTTAATACATATAAACGGTTTATATTTAATAGGCCTTTCTTTAAACATAACCTTCGACAGTTCATTTAAAAACTCAGCATTATCGCCAGGTTGTAAAGTCAATGCTTTTATAAATTCTATAGGCCAATTCGTAATCTTCTGCACATCAAAATAATCTGCTATTTTTAATATGTTATCTGGTGTTAATTCATATGCCTTCTCATCAATAAGGCGACGCATGAACTCTGTTGTTCTCAAGCGTTCACTTATTGCCATGAGTCCTTTCACAATATCCTCAGCAGATACATTAAAAATATCCCGAAAAACCTTGTCATATGGTAGGAGTAAATCCTGAAAATGATCTTCTTCAAAATAAGGGTATAACGTTCCCGATACATTTAATTGCATGCCTTGCGAATACTTAATTAGCTCATCCTTTGGTACTGTATTTACATACATGTTCGCAGTAACAAAAAGTTTCTCTACAGTATCTAAGAAAATCTTAAACTCGTCGGAATTTAAACCATCACCATTAACTGCAACGTTTGATGATACTATCATACTTTGTACTAAATCAATTCCCTTATCAAGTGAAGGATCAACATTCCCTTGTGCAGCATCTTCGGGATTCATAGCATGTTGAAGGAGATTAAATGCATACACGTGAATCAAAATTGATAACGGGTCAAATTTAGAAATCACACCCTGAATATTTACAAGTGATTTTATTATTTGTTCTTCTAATATATCTGGATCAAATTGCATTAATACATCAGGTAAATTGTTAGTATTGTTCATATAGCTATAACTCCCTTTATATTAATTGATAAAACATCTTTTCTATATCCTCTTTAAATATATCAAACAAAGCGGTACTATTTATGTCACATAAAAGAAATCACAGGAACTTTCTTCTTGTGATTTCTTTATAATGTATACTCCTTATTTATTTTAACTACATGTTGCAAATTTTCATTAATCGGGCCTGTTATTCTCCACAATCGTTTCACTAGGAAAATATTGCTTGATTCATGTATAAATCGTTACTTCTGATACAACATACTCGTCGTTTAATTCTTTAACAAATTAGTCTGGATGCTATAAAACAAGCATTGTTTAAGTCTTCATTAAATCACTTATTTGCCATATGGACACTTTCTCCTTGAAATTCATTGTAAGGGCTTAGTAAAGTTGTATCCATATAACTATATCAACTCCACTAAAACGCCCTATTTTACCTCTTCTTGCATATTCTCATCTACTTTATCTTTCTTTAATAACCAACCGATAAAAGATGTACTCAAAAAAATCATGGATGCAATTACAAAACACGCTATAGTAACAAAGTTTAATCTAATTGAAAACAACATTGTTACAACACTTAATAACATACCGAATATAAAACACGCTAATCCAAAATATTCCCATCTCTTTCTTTTTTCTAAACCTGTCTTTTTTGCTAACGCCAAATAAGCGAAAACACATAGTTTATTTATAAGAAAAATTAAAAATACAAATGATAATACATACTCTAAAACTCTCACAATAGGTCCTTCAAATTTAATAAATATGATCTTACTTATATAATTCATCCCAATTAAAATGATTAAACTAATACTTATCCATGCCATGAACTGAAAATAAAAACGTTTATCTTTTTTTATAGCTTTAAATTCTTTTATTACTTGATTAATCTCTTCAATCATTGATCTAATATGCCCTTTAATAGATTCCATTTTTTCTTTTCCATTACCAGCATAAATAACTATATTTTCTTCATACTTTGACAATTCAGGATCATGAAGTTTTTCGAACAATTTCTTGAAATAAGTGATAACTTGCAAGCACGCGGCAATTAAAAACAGAATGAATACATATGAAGCTATATCTTCATGTCCCTGTTTTAAATTATTTAGTACATTCTCTTTCGAAATAGCATAACTAATCCCGATATTAGCAATAATTAGCACCGGAGACATTATCAATTCGTTGATATCTCGTACATCTTTTTCCACCGGAAAGGAATAACACCCCGCCACCGCTAATCCAACAGATAGAATTATAGAATATATTTCAGCAATTTCACCATTAATACCGAATCCACTAAGAAACTTTAAAATCATGTGATACATGATATATATAGATACACCTGTAATAGCATACGGGACAAATATATGTTTTACAAAAGAACTCATTGTAGTGAATTTGTCTTTTATAAAAAATGCAGCTTTTAAGAATAGCATTGGTATATTTAATGTTCTTGATGATAAATTTAGAAATAGCATTACACCACTTAACACCACAAATATTTTAAAGGAAATGTACCAACTACTGTAAAAACTTTTAGTGAATACAGATAATACTACTGAAACAAATAGCGCGCTAATTACAGATAAAAACACACCAAATACGCCATTATACAATAATGTCACAATTAATTGATACTTCCATTTCCGTCCTTCATTATACACTCTGATTTTCTCAGCACATATCGCTGTCACTTCTAAAAAAGCGCGCTTAAATTCTCGAATCATTTTATCATCTCCTCACCATTATTCTCCATTTCCAAACTGATTCCACAATACAACCTAACTTTAATAATTTTTATTAATAACTTATAAATATATATTCATCATATCAAAAAATACGGCAATCATAACGTCACTTTTATCCCGAATTTTTATTTTCAAGGGATTTATTACCAAAAGAACTCCAGCTCATTCAAATATCTCTTTGTTGAGCTAGAGTTCTTTATATATCTACATGCAATAGTAAGTATAATTTATATTTTTACATAACTTTTCATTCAAAACGAATCATATAACTTCAACAACTCCCGCCCCTCTTCAATGATTTCCTCTCGCAGAGATTTCGGCTCTACTATTTTTACAGAAGCCCCCATACCCAAAATCCACTTCTTTATCGATTCTTTCCCACTCATTGTCGCGCGAAAGCATATACTCTTATCAGTGTTATATTCAATCATTTGATTTTCTCCCCAAATTGATTCTGGTACAGACACAGAAAATGGTGGATAAATAAGTAACTCTATCTCCAGCGGTTCATTCATAATCCCGAACCTCGGGAACTCCTTCCGAATATCAAATTCCTCAGGGATTGTATATGTATCATAAATTATTCGAATATCTTTCATTCGGGACAACTTGAACATGCGTGTGTCTTTTCTCCGATCACACATAGCAATACAGTAAAAAAATTCATTGTAATGTACAAATCCATATGGAGCAATAATGCGTTCAGATCTTTCACCAGATCGTTTTTCATACTGAATTTTCACTTTACATCTTGTACCAAATGCTTCTTGTAACTGTAAGTATTTTCGATTCTCATCTGAAAACTCATAGTTTGGTCTGGAACGCTGAACAAAATAAATGTGACGATCTCGATCTTTTTCCAACTTTCGTAGTGCTTTTAGCTTATCCAATGCTATTTGTGCATCGTCTGAATAAATTGCATTTCCTTTAGATAACAACTGTTCAATTGCAAATGTTAAAGCACGTAATTCTTTATGAGACAAATTTCTAATTGGGAATAAAGATGTATTGGAAATATAGTACCCACCCCCACGTCCTCTTTCACTTTCAACAAAGATCCCTGCTTTTTCAAGCTCCTCCCGATAAATGCGAATCATACGTTCCCTAACTTCAAGCTCATCTGCGAGTTCACTAATCTTCATTTTCCCCCTGGCGTGAAGAAGCTCTATCATACGGAGAACATTGCTTAATTTGCTCATAGTTTCCTCCCTTTTAACATCACTATCAAAAAATTAGAAAAGAGAACGCACGTTGTTCTCTTTTCTAAAAAAACATCTAGTTTTAAATCCCCTCACGTATATACTGCATTATTTCTAACTTTTATCCTTTCCACTTACACTCTTTTACAACTTGATTATTTTGTATAACATACGTATAAACATCAAACGGTAATTCTTCCAAATCTTGCTGGTGGTTAGCTGATAAAGCGAATCTTTCATCAGCTGTTAAAACAATACAACGTGGATTTCCATTTGCATCTTCACTCATAAAATCTATTAATGATAGATTAGAATATACTTTGACATTTTTACGATGCTTTATCTTCTCATATTCTGTAATCATTTCTATATAATCGCTCGATAATAAGCGATAAGTATCTTTGCTTTTAGGTATCAACATTACTTGCATCACTTTATGAGGTGGCATAACGTTTACGTTTCTCTCTCGTTCTACTTCTTCAAGACGACTTTTACGACGGTCTTCAATATCTAGTAACTGTGCTTTCATCTGATTAATCAATGCAGAGTTACGATTATCGATATTTTCATTGCGATATTTTTCTAACTTGTCCATTGTGTTTTGATATTGTGAATCAAACGCACGGCGTAAAAATTGCATCTTTTTATTCAACTGCGTTTCATTCGTTGTCGCAAACTCTTCTCGCTTATTCATGACATGAGTCATCGCCTGCATGAATAAATTAGCTCCTTGCTCTGCCTTAGAAATTGCTGTTTCAAACGAAGAACCATATAACCAATATGAATCTAATTCTATTATTTCTCCATTTTCTCTTCTCGCAAAATACACAATATCTTTATATAGTTCTCTTCCTGTTCCATCTGTTAATCCAATTTCGTATCCTTCAACCTCTAGTCTCTCTTGAATCGAAAACGTGATTTCATAATTAGGAATCGCCAATCCTTCTGTCTCTTCTCTCATAAGCTTTAATGATAAAGAAAACAACGGATTATCATTTAGGATCAGTGACACTGCATCATCCATATATTTTTCTTTACTTGTAAAACGATAGGAATCCTCTTTTCCTTTCAACGGGATGCGATGCTTTCTCGCAAATTCATGAATAGATTTTGGAATTCTCTCAATACGATACATCTGATTATTTTGTGAAGGATATACTCTAACTCTATGATCACTTAACGTCTCAGCAGTAAAATCTGCATACACTCTCATCGGGACCTTTTGTACTGCAATCTCATATTGTTCGCGCTGCATACCAGGTAAATCAATGCTATCCATCGCAAGTCGCTCTTCTTGAGCAATCCTTAATAACTCTACATATTCTTCAGACAAAGCTTGGTCCATCTCTTGTTTTATATCTTCTAATCGCTCTCGATTGAGAACTGCATGCTGCATAAGTGTAGGTAAATCTATCATTCGATCTTCGAGGCGATCTCCTATAAAATCGTAAACAAGGTCTTGTCCTAAATCATTTTTCATTTTGTCCATTTTTACTAAAAGAGTATGTAGTACGTCACCTTCACGCGTATTGCCAGCCACTAAGTTAAATACGAACACTTCATTTTTTTGTCCAATACGATGTATACGTCCCATACGCTGCTCTAGTTTATTTGGATTCCATGGAATATCATAGTTCACCATTTGATTACAAAACTGTAAATTGATAGACTCTCCACCTGCATCCGTCGCAAGCATAATTGGATAATCGTTTCGGAACAGCTCCACTTGTCTTCGTCTTTCATCCATAGAATACTTCCCAATAATCTTAGCAATATGTAATCCATGTGCAGCCAACCGTTCTTCCAAGTAGTGCAACGTATCAGTTGATTCCGTAAAAATAAGAATCTTTTCACCTTTTTGTAAAAGGCCGTCTGTACCAAACAGGGTATTTTCAAGCTCTATGTATTTACGTTCAACATAGTTTTGTCTAATATGACCAGAATAGTGAATGAGACGTTCTAATTCCATAATCTCTACTTCCAGTTCGCGTGGATCAATTGTATCTATACTCTCTTCACTATTTTGCTCCAACAGTTCTTGTTCTTCCAGTGTTGCTTCCTCATAATCTTCAACAGATATATCAACAAGATCAACCTGGTTTTGCTCCGTCTCTTCTAACAATGTTACCAATCGTTGATGACGACGTACTAAAGATAAGTGAACCGCCTCTATAGAAGAACTTAACCTTCTTTGTAATAGCATCATCGCAAAAGCAGTACTGTTATTTCCTCGATTCATTGCGCGATTAAAATGTACCTTTACATACTCTGTCACAGTTTCATATAGTTCTAATTCTTTATCTGACAAATCGTATTTTATTGTTTTCGTTGTGCGCTTTGGAAATAAAGGTGTACCATCAAATTGTTTCAAAGTTTCTTTTAATCGCCGAATAATAAACGGATTCGTTTTATCACGTAATGTTTCTTTTATTCCAATAGAAGAGAAAATATCCGGATCAATCAGTCGCATTAAATGACGAAAGTTTTCTACATCTCCTTTATGAGGTGTCGCGGTCAATAACAAAGCATGTTCACTATGCCGAAGAATTACTTCTCCTAACTGATAGATCTTTGTGCGTTTCGTTTTTTTGTTTTTACTGCCTGTTGTATAGGCTGCCATCTTATGTGCTTCATCTACAATAACTAAATCAAAGTCGGCTTCCATCACAAGACTTTTAATGTCATCTCTTGCTGCCCAATACAGGGAAGTTAATATACAGTTTTGTTCAACAAATGGATTTTTACCGCTATATTCCTCTAAAGTACGACGCGTCACAATCGTAAACTCTTCTCCAAACTTTTCATATAGTTCTTGCTGCCATTGTTTTAATACTAATGGAGGCACGAGAATTAAAACCCGATCTGCACTTCTTCTTGCTTTCAATTCACGAATCAGCATTCCCGCCATAATGGTTTTCCCTGCTCCTGGATCATCTGCAAGTAAAAATCGTACAGTTGGTACCTGCAGCATTCTTCCATAGACCGCTTCAATCTGATGTGGAAGCGGAAGAACATTTTTATTTCCCAATGCACGAGACTTCGAAAATTTCCGATCAATTAAAAATTCCTGATATAACATATAACGCTGTAATTGCTTTGGAGATAGCAAAAGTTTTTCAGGTGAAGCATTTAGTTTTTCAATAGATTGCAATTGTTCTGGAAGTACAATTACTTGATAGTACTTATTGCTGTCTTTTCCGTATGCCTCAACACGATAAAGACTGCCATGTATATCTTCACATCTTTTTACTTCTACTATCTCGGGCCATAGCGGACCTTTGACAATATCGCCCACCTCTAACATACGATTCCTCCTACCAGTAACATTTCTATATTTTATTATAGCAAAAAGAAAAGACCTTCCAATGTTAGAAATAATCGGAAGGCCTTTTACATATTTAAACACTATATAACTTCAATTCATACTCTTCTTCTTTATACAATTCTGTCGTACGTCCTGAAACATCTTCTAGGCGCAGTACACAAACATCACCAGTTTTATAACGATCTTCAAGGAGATGGAATACAGCATCCGTCTGACGCTCTGCTACTTCTCCTTTAGAATCAAACATAATTGTTAATTCGTTTGAAATACGCTCATTGTTGCGATAGAATGCTACACGCAACGTTCTTGGATATAACTCATTTGACACTTTTTCCTCTTGAAAAAATGGCACGATAAATTGATAACTTGTAATGACTTTTTGAATGGAAGCAACTCGAACATCTACAAGTTCTTTTTCTGTCTTACGTGCCTTTCCTTTTAACTGACGATACTCAATTAAAGGAACTATACTTTCTTGTGGCATTGCTCCCCCGTGAACAAAGCGCAATCCACCACCAGCCGTAAAACGATTTAATCCTTTCGTAATAACCGCTTCTTGTTCTAACCCTAAGTAATTTAAAGAAACTTTTACTGTTCCCTCAGGCTCTATTAAATCTTTCCCAATAGCAAATCGACGATTCTTATCAAAAACATCACCTTTTATACTTTCTGTTTTTTGATATTTTTCTACCTGTGAAGATTGATATAAGAAGCCATGATCACTTGTAATAAAAATGCGTCCAGCTTCATACGTACCAGTCAGCTTTCGAACAGCAACCTTCACACGTTCTATCGTATTTTCAACAGCCTCATACGTATAACCTTCCGTTTTACCAGAATCACCAATCGCATCGATATTGTCATGATATAAATAGACAACGCGTTTTCCTTTAATTAACCCTAATCCCTCTTCCTTACTTAATCCAATAAACTCTTCCATTTTTAATGCAACAGAATCGGGTTCACGAGATTGTAAAATCTTATTTCGATTTATTAATCCTCTTGTAGAAAATCCATCTACATAAACAGTTCCATCACTTGCAATATCAGATATTTTGCCAGGTAATAACGCAGCCATTCCCAGTTGCGTATATGTAGGAAGCGATGCTTGCATTGGGAGTAATCTTACTTCCGTATTCAAACGTTGACTAAAACTATTTGTCAGCTCTTTTCCAATTTCATAACGAAGTGCATCAGAAATGATCACAAAAATACGCTCTCTTGACCCTTCCACAAGCGGACGGATCATATAGCGATAAAAGTTTTTCTGCTGCATAACATCAGTAACTGGCCAGTTCTCTTTTAATTTAGCCTCTACTATCTCATCTGTATAACGGCCTAACTCCACTAAATACTGATTTTCATACCAAAACGTTAATCGCTCCAATAACTCACCATATTCGTCTAAATTAGACTCATTTACATAATGTACTTGAAGATGGCGGTATGCTTGATCGACATTGTAATATTTCTCTGTATAAAACGTAAACCACTCTTCTTCACTCTTTGGTGCATCATCACGCTCAAATATAGATCTCCACTCATATACACGAAGAGCCTTCTCTAATAGTTCATACTCTCTATGAAAACGAGTCTTATACCAATAACTCTTACTTCGTTCCGTTAAAATACTCTTCCATTCCGTTATCACAATTGTTTCATTTAAAAGAAGTTCATGTAAAACATCAAGAATTTTACGCTCTACTACTGCAAACGTGTCACATCGAAGAAAAGCTTGATAAGTGTACTGATCCACTGATTGTGCTACACTCCATTTTTGTTCTAATATGTCTAAAGTTCCTTCTAATACATTTCTTTCTTCAGACTTTAACCAATCCTCAACAAACACTTTACATATATTCGGAACTGTTGACTCATACTTAAATGCTAGTAACTTCTCATCCAAGTATGCAGCATAATGCTGAAACACGATCGTTTCCATAATTTGAGCTAGACGGTTACTTTCGTGTTTAGAAATCCCAAAATACTCTTCAATGAACGTATAAAATACTTCTGTATCCAAATACTTAGCAACTTGCTCAAGTACTTCGTTTGTATCAGACAAACTTCCACCAGCTACAACACTTTTTAAAATATCCTGTGGAGTAATACTTTTTGCATTACATAACACAGCCAGCATCGTTTGCTTTACTTGATCAACTGTTGGCTTATTAGGAAGCAACTTTTGAAATTTCGCTACACGTTGCTTATTATCAAAGAATTTCGTATGTTTTTCTAAAAACGGACGAATTGCAAGATGATCTAAACGTAATTCTTTCATTCGAATCGCAATCACATCAGCTTGAAACTCACCGTAACTTCCGCTATATAACAAAATATCTAATAAAAAGTTTTCTCGATCCTCTGGTTTTGGAAATGGAGCATAAATTAAATATGAATTATCCGTATCTTCCTTCTCCAATAAAACCTTTGTGCGGAAAGCATTATGTTCGTCTAAATAATGCACTTGAATATTTTCATGTTTGAGTGCTTCTTCTATTTCTGTCTCATCGCGATCTTCACTCTGTGCATCATACCAAAACACAAGTGAACGATTCGCACCTTTATTTTCTTCTTGTTGTTGATGAAACAGTCGAAGTAACTCTTCTATGATATTCATCAGTCACCAACTCTCACTAAACTTATTGTCCAACTCCTAGAATAAAAAAGAAAAGGACGATTGTAAACAACTCAAATAAAAAAATGGATAGAGAGCACGCTCTATCCATTTTTATTATTATTTAATCTTCGCAAGCACGCTCTCAATCTTCTTGTAGTTTACAACTACTCCATCATCTAAATCAAGTGCAATACGTTGATTTGCAAGTTCAGCCATTTTCTTATCAAAATCAATAAGCTCGTCTTGCTGTGCTTTAATTGTTGTTAACTGCTTATTATACCGCTTCTTCATCGCAGCTGTTAAATCTGGATTTACAAGATCTTGTTCTAAACGTTTTTGTTCTTGGCTCAATTTCTCTTGTAAATTCTGCACATAAGAGAAACGCATTGTCGCTAATGTTTCTGGTGTATAACGATGCAAGTAGAACAACGCACGGAATCCTTTCTTCTTACCTGAATCCGCCATCCAGTAAATTGGGCGTTTTTGATAAATCTTGTAGTGATCATTATAAAACTCATCAAAGAAATAACGACGAAGACGCTCAACAGGCGTTTCGTTATTTTTCATTGTAAGTGACTCAGCTAACCAACGAAGGTTCTCTGCAAGCGTATCTTGTCCAAACATAATAACCAATAATTCTTGCAAACGGGTTACAACATCATCTTCAAAATACTCTGTATCTGTTAATGGAATAATCCCATCAGAGTCTGGTTGGAATACCTTATACTTACTAGCATCCCACTCTCCACCTGCATACGATAAACCTTCTACATCTAATGAATAACGCCCCATCATAAGACCGACACAATAAGATAAGAAGGATTTTGCATCACGGACACGGTCAGCGCGGCGGACTGTTACCTCTTCATCTGGTACCTCTGATGTTAGTTCGTCTTGTAATCCATACAACTCAATGAAGATTTTGTTTAGTTCTTCTTCATTTCTCTGGAGTTGGCGAAATTGAGTTTCGGCATAGT
The DNA here is from genome assembly GCF_000482345.1 of Bacillus sp. UNC437CL72CviS29. Classification (NCBI taxonomy): domain Bacteria; kingdom Bacillati; phylum Bacillota; class Bacilli; order Caryophanales; family Bacillaceae; genus Bacillus; species Bacillus sp. UNC437CL72CviS29. The sequence continues at coordinate 310,006 of NZ_AXVB01000004.1, forward strand.
ATTCCCAATTTACATAGCATTGCTCTAATGTTCTAGATTGTTCACAATAAGTCAAGAAAGGATGTTTTTGAAAATCCCATGATGTTTCAAAAGCATTCCAATCCCGCTTTGATATTGAAATATTTTTTAAAACTTTACCGTTTACACTACTTTTATCCTCCATCAAAACAATTGGTAATCTTTTTAAATCACCTACCTGAAAGCTTATAGTCGGGTTTAAATATTTAAGAAATTCCCTAACAATCTTACTAGTTATAAATCCACATATATATAATAATTGTTCTTTATCCTCGATAAATAAAGAAGAACCTTTTATATCAAATAAAAATCCTTGTGGCGTATATCTTGCTCCAAAATAGCTAGAACTTACATCTGACCATGATATACATTCTCTAAAATAGAAAGGACTATTTTTTATAGTTCTTGAATAACTTTTATATAACTTAGCTGCATACTCTTTTACTTCCTTACCATCTTCTCCCCAGTTAATTACATATTCTTGGTTTCCATACCATTTTCTAAAGGTACCTCCCTTATTATATGGAAACCATTTTTCTCCACCATCTAATGCTGAAGAAGCGTTGATATAATTAAAACCTATCTTATTGCAATCTACTTCCTGCCAATATCTTAAAAACCTATTGTTATCACTTGTAGCCATACCTTGACGAGGTGCAGCCATATCCTCTAATTTTTTATTCTCAGAAAATATGTTTCTTATGTTTTGGGTTGCCCAATAAGCAATTGGCGATCCTGGAATCTCTATGAATTTTTTACTGTTAGTAGTATAACGATAATAAACGTTAGATTTCACAGCCTCTTTTACTTTTATAGATTGTATATCTGCACCTTTAAAATCTTCTAATCTAATGTATTCTCCTAAAGGTAATTCCGCCTGATTTTGAATTACAAATGTACAAATTGGTACAGTCGCTTCTGTAAAAGCAGAATACTCTAACTGAACCAAACTAGATATATTTTGATTATTAATAACATACCTTCTTAAATTCTCATGACTTGAGATAAACATCCAAGTAAACGGTGTCATTAATCCGGCAAAGCCATTTTCTACTGTCATTTGACTACATTGATATATAAAAGCAGAATATAAATCTAATTTATACTCCTTATAATTATCATTCATAAACTTTTTTAATATTAGATTATATTTATTATGATATGGCGGATTCGTTACCACCACTTCATATTTTAAAGCTAGTAAATATGCCTGATCTAATAAAGGCCTTAATTTCTCTATTAATTCAAGAATATAAGCTTCCTCTAATAAATCTGTTGTATCTAAGTTATAGGATTCGATGCATTTGATATATTCCAAGTATACAGAAGTGACTTCTCTAGGAACGATTAGTGACCCAAACTGCTTTGCATTTTCAAATTGCTCTTGCAAAGAGGTCACCCAGCTAACATCTCCTACTTTTTCTGCAAAGAACGCCAATGCTTCTTTAGAAATTTCTTCACTATCTACAAATTCACGAATATTTAACTTTAGATCGTTTGCTTTTTTTAAGAAACGGCGATATTTCTCCTGCCCCTTCATCATTAATGCAAAGCTTGCCATTTGTACTGCACGTTTATCAATGTCCAGACCATATAAATTCTTTTCAATAATTAATCTTGGTATATCACGTTCCGAGTATCCTGCTTCTAAATACATATCATATAATAAATCAAAAGCATAAACTAAGATATGTCCTGATCCACATGCAGGATCAATTACCTTTATTTCTTCCAGAGCTGTAACATCTGGGATAGGTAATTTCTCAGATGATTTGAGATAATATTCCCACTCTTTTACAAGGTTGTTCTCTGGCCTCCACTCATCGTACAGTTTCCCTAATGAATTTTGTACCATATATTGTACAATCCATTTCGGTGTGAATAACTGAGTAACAACAGGTAAATCTTCTTTTTTTACAGCATTATTTTTAAGCCCACCAACCTGTTCCTTTTTCTCCGACATATAAAATTGATAAAGCCACCCGATAACCTCAACTTCTTGAAAATCACCTTCGTCTAACTCACTCACTAATCTATTAATTAATGAGTCTGCATGCAATAAAGACTCTGGCAATAGTAACTCTGTATAATCCGCTAATTTCTCAAATAAAAACGGCATAATTTCATTTAGTTCATTACACTGCGCCACTAGCAACTTACGAAACGCCTCTTCACGATTTCCTTGCGCTAATAAAGAAGCTACTTCTTCTTTATTCACAAGTAGATCCGTATATTGATACTCCGTTAAAATATCCGGATCTACTTTCCCTTTCGTTTCACTAGAAAGTACACGCACTTTTGACAGAAGATAGTTATGTACTTCCATGTAACGAATTGCAATCAAACGGTTAAACCACGTATATGCTACTTCCTCAATTACATTATCATAGCCTTTTGTTTCAATTTCTTTTAGCAGTTTTTGAATACTGTTTTTATAAGTTGCTGGATATTTCTTTCCGTTTATTTCTACATAGTCCGCACCTGTTACAAGCACAGGAGAGCCTTCGGGAATAATCCCAAAGGCTTGTGCTCGTAATGCGATTTGTTCACGAAGTTCATTGCGGGCATAGACTGCAAATTCTTTTAATGCTTTTTTATTCATCGCATTATGTCTCCTTTATTTCTTAATCATTACTGTTTTTCTTTGATTTAATTCTTTACTTACTTCATCTTCAAGTTTTTTCAACCATTGTTTTAAATCTTGGCTGTTTTTAATTTCAAACTGACCAGTTGGTAATGAAGCAGATATCAACTGTGAGATATTCATTTCCACCGTTTCAGTTTGGTCATTATCATCTTGATCGTCTCTATACTCTTCATATAGCTCTCGAACTTTCTCTTCCAAGCGGCGATAGTCATTGTTTGCCATTTGTGTATATGTGTACACACGAGAAATACTTTCAAGGTCTTGCATTTGCTCTATACGTTTCTGTAATTCGGCTATTTTCTCCTGAACTACTGCTTTGATAGAATCAATATCTTCATAGCGTGTTTGTAAGCTCTCCACTTCAAAGCGAATCGCCTCCATCTGCTCCAATTGTGTACCAATTTCCCGTTTTACAAAATCCGAAAGTCCTTGTTTCAATTGCTCATTCAAAATTGGCAAGTTAGGAATCTGCTTGTATGGATTATCACTTGTTAAGATATTTACAATGCTATTCTTCACCTTTTGTACTTCTGCATCATGCTGTGCTACATCTAAATCATCTCGGCGTTCTTTCAAGACGCGTACACTTTCATCAAAATGACGAATCGCATTACCATTATAGAAAGAGTTCAAATGTTGTACATCTTCTAACCAATCTTCTAAATCCTCATCAAACTCAATAAACTCTTCTACAAAGTTTTCTTGTTTTGTAATAGCCAATAAATCTACAATGCTATTTTTAATTTTAGAGAGTGTAATACCCCCCGGATATGGATATTGCTGGTCTTCACGTTGCTTCGTACGCTGCATATCTCCGATTGGTTCCATGAAATATTTTTGAATTTGATCGCGAATGTTTTTCGCAACTTCATCGTACGTTTCACCAATATCATAGAAGTTGAACAGTTCACGCATTGTTTCTACAACTTCTTTACGCACACGTGGTGGTATACCAATTTGCGCCTCAATAACGACTTTTTCTCTTTCAGAAGCCTTCGTGATTCGAGCGATAAACTGCGAGTTCGTTGTATCAAAACTTTCATTTAAGTACATCAGCTTAATTTTTTTATTATAGAGAGCTGCTGCAACCATACCTGCAATATCATTTTCGCTCCATCCGTACGGTACATCTTTAAATTTCTCTACTAACAATTTCATTGTAACAATTTGTCTCCCGCGACTTTCCTCTAAGAAGCGAACTACTGTGTCATACGCTAGATGATTTTCAAATGTACCGTCTAATCTTGCCGGAAGTCCTTTTGTTGCCCAATCAAAAACCATGTCATTTGCATTTTTCACAGGTACCGGTTCATCAATATAACTTAAATAGCTATACGTATTTCGAACTAAAATCTCAAATGCACTTTGCAATTGGCTTTCTAATGTACTCTTAAATTCGTAATCTTGTCCTTGAATAAAGTATTTTGCGTTTGTTGCTGCTTCTGCTAATGCTTCTCTTGCTTTCTTTTCAAACTCACTAATTTGTTGACGCTTTTCGTCTAATACTCTCTTTTGCTTCTCTGTTAAGCTCGTTGAAATCTTTTTATTAGCAAAGGCTTGAATCTTTTGTGCGTATTCCATCGGTTCAAAGAACTTTTCTGCATAGTGATCTGGAATATACATAATCATTGTTCCGGAATTTGCATCTGCGCGAGCTTGTTCTTCTGAAACATCACCTGTATACACTTGAAGTGTTAATGCATTTGTTTTCCCGCCACGATTATATGTGTCAAACGCCTTATTAAATTCAAAGTCATGCGTTTTTTGGTAACGATATAATTTCATCTGTACGATTTCTTCATAGAATACTCTACCTAACGCATCTACCACATTCGCCTCGTTTACATGCTCACTTTGAATTTCACGGTTAATTTCTTGCTCATCATCACTTAAGAAAACAAATGTACGATCTGCATTTTCTGCGATAAGCATTTTTTGGCGAAGACGGTATAGTGATTGTTTTACGTTTTTTTCCAATTCATTTTTAATGCAGTCTACGCTATCTACAAGCAATGTTGTAATATTTTCAACAGTTGCTTTTACCTCATCAATACCTTTAATCATGAATAATATTTTAAGCACTTCCACATCAAATTCAGTAATACCGTCACGTTTGCCAGCTTCAATAATCGTAGATGAAACAGACGTGCTTAAGAAACGTTTAACCGTTTCATAGAATTGAGAGAATCGTGCTAATTGGTTTGTATCTTCATCTTTTAACTGAATCGCAACTTCTTGGAAGGCATTCAATAAAGAACGTTCCCCTTGTGATAAGTGAGCACCTGCTTCTCCTTGTCGGCGAACCTTATTGAATACACGTTGTAATAACTCTACTTGATACGGAACGAATGGATAAATAGATGCATATTCATCTGCATGTCTGAATCCATTTTGAAGAACACATTTATCTTTTTCAAACGTTAATGTGTTGTTTAAACTTTGACCAATTTGATCAAAATCAATTTGTAAACGATCTGCTGTTGCTGCTGTTTTTTCTAAAAGACGACGTTTAATAACTTCGTCTGTGTTCGAACTTGTAAGATGAATTTTTGTCGCAAATCGACCTTGGATTTTTGAAAACTTCTCCATTCCTTTGATTTTTGTTACAGCATCGATTTGTTCTTGAGATGTAACAATGACCCAAACCTTTCCGTGACAATAGTTACCCAAATCTTCTGTTACCGTTTGAAGATTTAACATTAGATCAGAATCATCGCCAATATACTGCCCAACTTCATCTACTAAGAACGTAAGTCTATAATCTTCACCTTGACTCTTCACATGATTAGCAACTAACTTAGCAAAGTCATCCGAACTCATTTCAAAGTTCTTATTAGAAGCAGCTAACACAGATTCTGCTGTATCTTGTGTATATCCTAACTGCGTTAACGCCTCAATAAATGATTTTTTCTTAAATAACAAACGAGCTCGGCTATCTACCCATTTTGTATCGTCTATCTCTTCAAAACGCTCAACAAACTGACTATAGATACCTTCTTCTGCTAATTGTCTTTCCAAATTAGCAATCCATGGTGTGGAAGAGTAACCTAAGTGTTCATTAAACACTTTTAAGAACACATCAACAATCGTTGCTTTTTCCTTTTTTCCACCCGCTGATTTAGAATCCACGTTGAATAAAATCGATTGGCTCGTATAATTTGCAGATTGCTGAAGAATATTTAAAAGCTCCTGATCATCAGTCTTCTCCACAAAAAAATCTACAGCTCGCTTGCCATATACTTTTTCATTATTTAATAAGTACGATAGAATCTTTAAGAAGTGCGATTTACCAGATCCGAAGAAGCCAGAAATCCACACACCCATTTTCGTTGTTTGATTATTAAAGCTATATGCATAATTTTTAAAGAAATAAGCCATATTCTCGCTAATTTCTTTTGTCATAACGTATTCTTCTAATTCATCTTGAATAACATCTTCATCTCGCTGTCCTGCCTGGACAACACCATTAATTTCACGATCAATTTCTTTTTTAAATAATTCTTTAATTGTAAAAGAGTCCTGTAACATACTTGTTTCTCCCCTTATTCTCTATATCGAAAACGCACGATAGTATCCATTTGATTCAAAACGATTGAATAAGCTCAACCCTTGTCCCGTATACTCTCCTGGGTAAAACATAATAATTGGTGTATTTGTTACTCTCGCATGTAATTGGTTTAAAAGTTCTTGTGTACTTACAAGTTGAAAGACACTGCCTATGCCTGTGACAAATACCATTTGTGCATCTTCAGCCTCTTCCCCAATTCGTTCTACCAATTGCTCTTCTTCTAACGTTGGAAGAATTGCTTCGAATAATTCTTTCGTTCCTTGCTCTTCTTCAAATTGTTTTAATCCCTCTATACCACCAATGTCTTCAAACAGGTCAATGATCATGTCAAATAAATTTAAAACCTTTACGTTAACATGCATTTTATCTGCAAAATATTTCACTGAATTTCTAACCATTAATTCGTATTCAGGATTGTAATCAAACACAAAATAAGGGACTTCATTTCCAAGTCCACGCATTTCTAAAAAGTCATCTTTTTGAATTTCTTCAAAAAAATGATTCAATTTCTTTTGAATTATTTCCACTTATACCACCATCAGTCATTTAATGTAAGAATAAGCAAATCATTACACTCGGGATTATTCTCCACATATTCCCGCAGCTCTTTACTTAGCGGAATCGATTTAATTTCATACTCATTTGCTTTTTTTAAAAGGAGTTCTCCATCCACTAAGATCTTTAATGTAACTTGCTTTAATTTGTACTTCGTTTGACCCGTCCAATTTCGAACTTCTTCATACTGTTGACCTTTTTCTTCAAAAAAGGTCATGACATTGCCTTCTGTCACCGTATTCTTAAAGCGCTTTAAGTTATAATGAATCACTTCTAATACAAAATCCCGTGGAAACTTAAAATACTTCAAAAATGCATATAACAAAATAGCATTATTATCGGAACGTGAACCATTTACTAACATCCCACGCAATGTATCATCCAACTTTTCCGATCTTCTATACACACGCGGAAAAATATCTTTCATTGCCGCCTCACTACGGCAATGAAAGAGGTTCTCTTCAAATACTTTATCTTTAATATCTTGCTTTGACATCCCTTTTAATTGTAGGTCTGCCACAATCTTCACTTCATTACGATATAAATGCTCGGCTGTAAACCCGCCAGAATATACTTTCATTTCTATATCACAACCCTTTAATTTCTATTCCTGTAGCTTCTTTTTTAATTCTGCCCAACGATGCCATACTTTCAACCATGCATAAAAGTCATAGTAACGTTCACGATCTTCTTCAAATGCTTCCATGACTACCTCTTCTTCCTCATCGTCAAACAAACGTAACGTATCTTCTTGCTCTACTACTTTCATCTTTTCCACTTGTGGTTCGATGTTTGGATTAGAAATATCTGTGATTAGCCAGTCTTCAAAAGATTTTCTTGGTTTTGGAGGTGCATTCGGATCACGATCCTCCAATAACGGTGATATATTACCACGATAAAACATATGTAAATCATGGTGTGCACGTGTGATGGACATATATAACATTTTAGCGTGTAATGTCTCATCTTTAAAAGTTCTTTCACTTACATCATGCATAATAACCGCATCAAATTCCAGCCCCTTTACTAAATACGATGGAATAATAACAATTTTTTCACGTAATTCTTGTCTTCCTTCTGAAATAACTTGAATACCATTTACTCCTCGGCGCCCAAGCTCATCATACGTGTCAATTGCTGCTTGTTTCGTATCTGTTAAAATAGCAACCGTTTTATGTTCCTTTTCTTCAAAAGCTTGAATAGAACGTACCATCTCATCATACAAATCTCCAGCGCTTGTCACATTTTTAATAGAAGGTACAGCACCTGGACGATTCACCGGAATTACAAGTGGAAAATCATAGTTACTATTTAACAGTACACGATTTGCCATATCCATTACTTGTCTTGTAGAACGATAGCTCGTCTGTAGATGCATACGCTTGTACTCTTTTTCTTTAAATACATAGGACTCAATCTCTTCCCAGCGATCTAATCCATAAAATGAGAAGATCCCTTGCCCAATGTCACCTAAAATCGTCATCGATTTCGCATAATCTTTCATAATTGCAAGTTGGAATGGACTATAATCTTGTGCCTCGTCAATGAAAATATGCTCATATTCCAACTTTTTACCGTTAATCTTCGCATCCAAGTAAATAAGCGGTACAATATCTTGATATGTAAATTTTTCTTGTTTTACTTGTCGTCCATTTTTCAAAAGCAAGCTAAGTAATTCTTGCTCTATATCCTTATGGAATGTATCAAATACTTTCTTTTGGAAAATAGATTTATACATAAGCACTGCAGAAATGTGTTGCATTTTCTTTACGTATAACTCGATTTCACTTTTCATTTTTTCACGGAATACACTCTCACGCAATGCTTTCGCTTTTTCCAATGCTTCATAAATAGCTTTACGCTCTTCTCTTTCTGGAAGCGTAATAATCCATTTTTGATATGCATCTTCAAAATCTTCTTCAATTTGTTTTAGCTTTTTCTTTGTTTCTGCAATACTCCAATTTGTAATGAAGTCTTTCACTTGTTTCATACGAACATTAAGTGGTAAATGTTCTTTCGTTTGATAAAACTTATGAATTTCATCTTTTTGAAGCATAACATCTGCTCCAATAATAATGCTACCATGCGGGATCATTGTACTCCCTATATATTCTACAAAATCATCTAATAGCTTTTTAAAACGAAGGGATCCTTTATATTTAGAGATTTTTATTAAATCTTCTTTATTAGAAGCAGCATAAACATTCACATAATGATCATGAAGCTCTGGAATACTGTTCACATCTGTAAAATAAGTAGATGCCCAATCATAGAATGTGCGCTGTTCAATGCCATCTACTTCAATTTCTGGAACAATATCTTTGATGTATGATAAGAAAATTTCATTTGGGGCCAAAATCAAAATATCTTTTGGTTTCACTTGTTCATGATATTGATATAAGAGATAGGAGATACGATGAAGAGCAATAGTCGATTTCCCACTACCTGCTGCTCCTTGGACAATAATCGTATCTTTTAATGGTAAACGAATAATCTCGTCCTGTTCTGCTTGAATACTAGAGACAATATCTCTTAATTGATGAGATTCCCCTGTATTAGACAAGATTTCATTCAAATAATCGTCCATATATTTTACTTGTTGGCCATCTTCCTCTTCTACAATTCCACTTTTACCGATTTCATTTACACTAACGATATCCCCATCTTGAATAATGATACCGCGTTTACCAAGAATCTGAACTGGTTTACTCTGATCGTTTCCAATAGAGAAGCGGGCTTGTACACCTTGATAAGCATTGTAAAGCTTCCCTAAATCAGTACGCCAGTCTACTACAACGAGCTCTCCGTCATCAGCAATACCTTTTTTCCCTATATAAATGGTTTCTTCACCGTATTCATCTTCAAAATCAAGTCTGCCGAAATAAGGACTTTTTCGAGCCTCATTCAATTTCTTTATTTGCTTTTGTTTTACTTCTTTTAAGCTCGCTTCCACTTGTGAAGTCACTTCTTTTTTTATCGCATCTTGCGTTTGATCTAATAAACTATCAATCACATTTACGGTCTTATCTAAATACTTTTGTTCTTCTGTTATAAGAATAGTATTCATCGCTCATCACCCTACATTTTATTACATACAATTATAATATAAAAGCACGTGTTGTTATAGAAGGATTTACAACGCGTGTAAACCAATTTATGAACCTACAGAACATTTTGGTAATTAATGGTCATACGAATCAAAGTATTCTAATTAGTATCTTGATATTATTTTACAATAAGAAGATGTAGTATTTACGTCACTTAAATCGAAAGTCTCGAACAATTCGTAACACACTCAAAATGTGGGAGGAAATAAATAAACGAAACCCATAATGACAGAGCTCATAGATTTGAGAGGAGAATTTTTAACATTTATTCTGATTCTGTATAAATGAATTTTATATATTCCTTAACGTATGCTTTTTAAAAACAAAAAAGAAATTGATTTCCACGTACTATAGCACAAAGGGATGGTACTTAACGGAGGTGAAAAATTAGGAATACATTATTACAAAGGGCGAACATTAGAGAGCTATCAAGGACGTGTTTTGAGGAATTTTTTATTAGAGAAGCAAAGAGAAAAGGAGAAATAATAAGTTATTTCTGTCCCGCAACTAACCAAGCTGTCAAAGCCAAACCAAAGATTATATAACTAGGATCCCCTCTTACAACTATTAGGAATTTATTTGCCATTTCTTTATTCCAAATATTCATTTCTTTTTACTCCCCTTTGAAAACCCACTCTTAATTTCCATATTTCAGGAATCATTTTGAAGTCCACGGCATGTTCCAGCGAATTTCTTATAATTTCGTAAGTCTTTTAATCCTTCTTCGTCTTAATTATTGATAAAGAATTGGATATAAGTTTTTGTTAGCTTTGATAAAGTAAAATCTCCCAAGATAGGTATAACTCAATTTTAAATATACTATATATATTAGCGGTTTGAATAACTTGTTCCTGAAATTTTATTTACCATAAAGAGAAAACGCCTTTCAATTGAAAGACGCTTTGCTAATCAAACTTTTTTACTCTTGTAACTCTTTCATAATTAATAAAATTTGCAGCGCAGATATTATTAAACTGTTTCATTAATCTTAAACAATTATGATCGCTAATTTCCGCCATGTTTGTTTCACCTGATAAAAATATTTAAGTAGATTCACTACTAGTAATAAAGATCATAGGAACACTATGATGATATCTTAAATTACATAGACTTAGCGAAAATCGATCTTCACTTCCACTTGATGATAGAATATTTTACTGATCTAAAGCCTGACTATCTAATTGCTTTAACCTCTATCTTTCCTAAAAAAACATCACTATCTCTGTTAGATGGAAAACCTGTAAATCCGGGTCTGGTTAAATAATGTCTTGTTGAATCATAATATACGCTTAATAGTCCCGTCAACAAATACTGGAATCCCAAATGCTGCTCGTGCTCTTTATGCTTAAAATAAATATATTCGGCTACATCCCCTTTTTTAGGACGTCTTTTAAATATACTCCACTGATTAAAAGAGCCGATATACCCTATTAAATCATCAAACCAATCGTCTTTTGTATATATTTCTGTTAATTTATCAAAAATCCATTCCTCTGTGCTCTTCTCTTTTTTCTCAAAGGAATCCATTGAAACTAATGCCAAAAAAGGACCCCTAACTGCATTCTCATTATTATCAACACATCTACATAACTTTGATGCCTCTTTTAAAGCCTTTGCCTCATGTTCAATATCTTTATCATACAGATTCTTCTTAACAGAAATTATACCAACTACTCCTTCTGGTGGAACAATTACACTATCACCAAATCTCTGAAAAATCGGATAATTAAAACTATCATACACAATAATATCTAGTTGGGTTGAATGCGTATCCTTTTCCTTCTTCCTCTTTCTACTTTTTAAGCCCGTTTTTACAGCGGGGCGTAAAATAAATCCAGTCATGACTTCCAAGTTTCTTGGTAAATATTTCTTCAAATATTCTCTAATAAGATTTTCAACATATCTCCCATCTTCTCCATTATGTGCAGCTCCCTCTCTATCAATGGCTGGAATTAAAGTTTGAAACTGTTTATAGGTTTCTAACATGGCTTGCATTTCATTAGACCAATACTCCTGAATTCTTTTTCCGTCCATTTTTAACCCCTCCCAACAAAAAATAAATTATTTAAAACACTTAAAAAAACTAACTTTAAAATTAATATTATCTATACATGAAATCAGATTATCTTTTTTCGAATTTTTATATTTACAATTCGATCATTACAGCCAACAAATTCTTTATATTCTCTCTTACTATCTTAATTTTTGGATACCTTTTGTTTGGGTATCTTCTTCATCAATTTTGATACTTGGCGAGCTGTACACATAATATATTTAATTTTATTAATCACAACAATCGTTACTCTCTAATATAAACACCCTTCTATACACAAGTACTAGAAAATACCTTTGATGTTCGTAGGTCTTAAATACTAGACTATCTGCAAACCAGAAAATCACAGGAGATCTTTAATTCCATTACTTCATAAATTAAATGATAAGTTCAGCATTATCATTTGATAATTCCTTAGTAACAATTGTATACCAAAATACTATTAATACCTGTATAAAAACTTCATCTGCGAATCATCTGAATCTTCTACATTAAATCATATTCTTTTATTCTCCCCAAAAGCTTTCTCTAAAAAAACTGATGATACTTTCTATAATAAAAACACCCTATAACTAAATGTTTATAACTAGAATTTCAGAAAGTAACATAAAACTCCTATATAATTATACAATAACCCTTATTTTTTAAATCCATTTAAAAAGGCACTTGCTAATAATTCCCATTAATTTATAATTACACCAATAAATGATCGCTTCATATAGCACTTAACTTAAAATCTTTTTAAATGCTTACTCAGCAGCATAACCATCACACCAACAGATCATGCAAAGAGCCGCACACTACATACGAAGCCATTTCTTCCCTATTCATCCAAGCACCTTACTCCTCGCTATCTCAATTAATAGCTTTATTACACCCTGACATTCCTCATGACCACACAACTGATTCATTACACCCACTACTTCTTCCTCATTTGACCAATCATCAACGTTACATGTACTCGTATAAATCCGTGTATAAGCTGCTTCTGGCCTTTTAGCCCTTGCACTTATTTTTATCCCTTTACTCTCTAGCATTGTTAATAAAGTTATTCTTTTATGAGATTCTAGCGGTCCAATTTCTATTATGAACTTCAAACGGTTGTCTTTTAAACGTTCAAACCACATGATTACACAGTTGTTTAACCACCAGTTCCATTTCGGTACACCAAATTGTTCTTCAAGTAATCGGAACTCTGGCATGATGAATGATGGAAGTCTATGATGAATATTGTAAAATTCTTCTTGAAAACCTTGTTGATGAACGAATAATTGAAACGCATCCGCTAAAGTATCCACTTCCATTTGATTACGTTCTACTTCAACAATTTCAGAAGAAGGTGTCTCTTCTCCATATATAAGACCTTCTATCGTTTCCGATATCGTTTCAATTACTTTGTTAAAATCATTACTGTTATACATTTCATTCATGACACGAAGAATCTCATCTTGATCTGCCCAATCACTTATCTTTTCATACCCTGCATAAATTCTTGTGTACATGGATCCGGATTCTTTAGATCTTCCTTTAATATTGATTCCGTTTTCTTCTAACTTACATAATAACTTTAATCTCTGTTTGTATTCTAGCGGTCCAACTTCGATAATCAATTTCATGCGCCCATCTGCTTTTCTTTCAAACCATGTAATAAGAGCGTTATTTAGCCACCACTCATGAGTTGGGATGCCGACAACATCATCAAGTTGTTTCCATTCCGGGAAAATAAAAGACGGAATGCGAATATGTTCGTGATAACAGTCAGTCCGAATTTGATTTTGATTTACAAATTGTAAAAATGCCTCTCTCATGACACTATTTCCTGCCTCACGTATAAAAGTAAGAGTTTCAGCATAATTCATATAAATTTTGCGAAGGTCTTCTTTCTCTTCCACACTTAAACCTTTCACCGCATCTAACAAATTATTATTAGCAAACTTTCCGGCTACTTTCCCATCACCGCTTAGACATAGCAAATCAACAGCATCTTTATGATTTTTATATATAGTTAGCGCTAGTTCAATATCTTCCTCATCACGAACAAGTTCACCTTCTAATATATCAATATAATAGGAAAGAAAATCTTTAATCGTACTAGACGTATACTCACTGTTAATTTCTAGTTGTCCTTTCAATATATTTAATATATCTCCATAATCTAAAATTAAATATTCCGTATGACTTGGAGCACTACCATCTAAACTTAAAAATATTGGAATAATAGTATATCCTTCATATTTATCATTAACAAAATCTAAGTAATTCTGTAATTGTCCATCTGATTCCGATGACTTATATTTATTTTCAATCAGAATCACAATCTTTTGCGACTCTGATATTGCTAAAATATCAATTCGCTTATTTTTATTCGTCTGTACTTCGCGAAAAACTTCCAAATCTTCAAAGGATTGCTTATGTAATTTAATAAAATTATACTTACTAATTAAATCTTCATTTTCTGTTTTTACAAACGTTTTAGAAAGCAACTTATTTACAAAGAACGAACTTAAATGATGATTTCCCTTTGGATCAAGTAACCAAGAAATCATGTTAGAATGCCTAATCTCAAACTTATCTACCTTTAATATTTTAAAAGGATTAAAACGATTAAACTTACTGTGCAACTTCTCAAACTCAATGGAATTATCTAAGAGTGATAAAATCTCAAAATTGTAATCCATTTCTAGCACCACCATTTACAAGATTATAAAACCAAAAGTTGTTATAACTGAATTATACCTTACAATATGGCACTATTTACGTCTTATATCTCATCCTTTATATTACCCTTCAAATATATCAGCAATTCAATATAAAATAGTAACCACCCAACACATTTCACAACTTCAATACACTCCAAGCAAACAAGCCCCTTAAAAGATATCTACCGAAAGACTCACTCGATCCACCACTAGATCTACCCATACAATAGAATAGCCGTAACTCTGACACCAGCATGCGTTGGGACGATGGGATAAATTTTCTTTATATTGGGAATTTTCAAATTAAAAGATATAATTTATTTACGCTTTCATACTTAGTCTATAATGCTGTTAAATTACTTCTATAGTTTTCAAATGCAGAAAAAGAAATTTGTTCAAAGGGAGGGTTTAATCATGTCTCAATCCACCAATCACGCAAATACGAGGCGCATTACAGGAAACATCTTCAAAGGTTCGGTTGGAAATCTGATTGAATGGTACGACTGGTACGTCTATTCTGCTTTCGCCGTGTATTTCTCAGCTGAGTTCTTCCCTAAGGGGGACTCGACGAGTCAACTGCTTAACACGGCAGCTATCTTCGCCGTTGGCTTCTTGATGCGCCCGTTAGGAAGCTTACTGATGGGCCGTTATGCGGATCGTCACGGCCGACGTGCCGCACTAACGCTTTCCATCACCATCATGGCCGGTGGTTCTCTGATCATTGCCTGTACCCCAGGTTATAGCACCATTGGTATAATGGCCCCTATTATTCTAGTTCTCGCGCGTTTGCTTCAAGGGTTGTCATTAGGTGGAGAATATGGAACTTCAGCTACATACCTGTCCGAGATGGCAAGCAGTGGTCGCCGGGGGTTCTACTCGAGCTTCCAGTATGTAACACTTGTTGCTGGACAGTTGGTAGCACTAGGTGTTCAAATCGTCCTCCAGCAAATACTCAGCGAGCCGGATATGAAGTCTTGGGGTTGGCGTATTCCTTTCATCATTGGAGCAATGGGAGCAGTAGCTGTATTGTGGCTGCGCCGTACGATGGATGAATCGGAGCAATTCTCAAAAATGGGATCTGAAAGCCGCGAGAGTGCTGGAACCATTAAAACTCTGATGAAACATCCTAAAGCAGTATTAACAGTAGTCGGGCTAACGCTCGGTGGAACGGTTGCCTTCTATACTTATACGACGTATTTACAAAAGTTCATGGTGAATACTGTAGGTCTGCCTAAAGAAGTCGTTAGCTGGATTAACTTTATCGCCCTATTAGTATTCGTCGTACTTCAACCGCTCGCTGGTATGTTATCCGACCGGATTGGACGACGTCCGCTATTGATTGGTTTTGGCATCCTCGGAACTTTACTAACAGTGCCACTATTTCTAATCATGGAGCAAACGAAATACCCTATCATTGCTTTCTTACTTATGATGGTAGGTCTCATTATTGTTACCGGTTATACTTCCATCAATGCGATTGTGAAAGCTGAGCTCTTCCCAACTGAAATCCGTGCCCTTGGCGTGGGATTCCCTTACGCAATCACTGTTGCTGTGTTCGGCGGGACGGCGGAGTTCATCGCGTTATGGCTGAAGAGCATTGGACACGAGTCACTCTTCTACTTCTATGTAGCTGCTTGTATTGCTATAAGCTTTATCACGTATTGGCGTATGGCTGAGTCTTCAAAAACCTCTCATATCGAAGCTGAGCTAGACGATGAAAATACGCTAGCTACTCGCAAATCTGGTTCACGGCACTCTTAAATACCATAAATAGCTATTTTAAAACGATAATTCACCTAAAAACCCCTTGTATATCAAGGGGTTTTTTAGATAAGAAGCCTTTCTGCTTGAATGGTTTGAAGAAATAACGTTTCTTTTACATTTTCTATATGTATTTACCTCACTGAACCTCATCATTTCCCCAACCTATTCCTATCAGCAAAAGAAACCCCACAACGCGGGCAATATACATCCCACTCATGCTGAGTTGGTCGATGATAATTACGATGTAAGTATTTATATAGCTTTTCACCTTGTATGGTGTGTGTATTCCTATTCCAACATATGTTTTGCACCCAAAATGATTGGCAACTTTTGCACTCGTAATATTTTTTATAATTACGATCTGTTGGGGGTTCGCTAACTTCTTTGTTTCCACAATCAGGACATATGCGCTCCCATCCGAGATGGAAATGCAGCATCATTTTAGAAAATAAGGAAAGCCCTTCTTCTTTTCCTGGTTTGAGTAAAAAGTAACCGTACTGATGAGGTCTTGTTTCTTCAAAGTTATTTTCTAGTGTCTCATCGGCATGAACTAGAAATGCTGCTTTTCCACGAGGTTGCATCAATTCTCTGTACCTTTTTGCGGATTGAATCAAATCTCTTTCTAGTTGTTGTCGCATTCGGCTATAGGGCTTGTATTTAGCATCTAAAAACATATATACTGTCTCTTTTTTATCCTGCTCAATCGCAAACCCGATATCAGGGAAGTTCCCTTGTATATTAACTTCACTTCCAATTACTATCGAACAAGAGGCGGTAACATATAACCGAATACAAAATCCCCGTAGCGTGCCGTTTTCTTTATAGTATTCCAAAACCTTTTGAAGGGTCGTTCCTTGTTTTGGTACGAACCCAAGAGTCATTACAAAGTGCTGCAGCACCTTAAAGAAGACCCATTTTTCATAAAGGTCAGGGGATTGCAATAAGTCGTGCTGAAATGCCTTTAGAGGCTCATGTTGACGAAGGCACTTTTGTAATTCCTCTATCCCTTCGAACGATTTTTCGTATAGAGGATGAAAGTTAAATAGGTGCGTATCTCCCCACTCTTCCGTTTCACAATCTTGAAAAAGATAAGAGGAAAGCACATCTTCTAAATACGTAATAAGCTTCTTCCATCGTTCATCTCTAGGTATTAATTCTTCCATCTGCTTACACAGCCATTGTTTCTTGCTAATAAATTTGCTGTAAAGATTTTTTTCATGCGATATTAATACTTTATAACTTAACTCTTCTACTTCTTTTAACTGCCGCTCTAAAGAATCCCTCACATTTTTCTCCTTCTTTTTTTGCCGCATACAAGATTCAATACAATCAATGAGAGCTCCTTTCAACTTTCTATGTTCTGATATATCATGCGATCTTACTGTGGTAAGAGCATTTACTGTTCGTTTAAATGGATACATCTCCTGCTCAAGTAACACCCTTATGTCCATCTTTCGCAGTTTATCAATATCAGTCTTTACTCGCTTTGTACTTAAGCGTTCAGCTGGGTTCTTCTCTAGTTGTTGAACAACATCACCAATATTCTTCACTGCCTGTTGTAAAGAATCCAATTGAATGAGGGCTCTCATTTCACCAGTGTTTCCTGTATTGATTTGTGTATGAAAGAGTAGTTCTTCTGTAATTGTTAGAAGGTCTTCTTCCATTTGGGCATACTCTACCTCTGTTAGCAAAGAAGGCTTAATTTTCACATCACCTGTTGTTATTTTTCCGTCTTCTTTTGTTTCCCCAACAAAGCGAATAATCCCGCACTGATTTAGCCCTATAGGAGGACTAACATTTTCATACCTTTGAAATCGTTCATTCCATACGTATTGAGGAGAAGACAACCAAATTCCATCATTGACATGTAACAGTTCTCGTTCATAAGAAAACTTCCCCGCTGCATATACTCTAGTTACATCCTCATTTGCTCGTACACCTATTGTTAGAAATTCGTTTTCACCACGATTGTACTCTGTAGCAACAAATATACCGTCTTCCATATCGAGTTCTTGTAAGACCTGCAACTCAGCAATTGTTCCCTCTATACATTCTCCAAGAAAGTGCTCAGGACAATTCCAATGTGCTTTCACCCATATAGGCTTCATATGTATTACCCCCAAAATTGAATAACGCGTCCGCCTTGCATCATTCGCTCTGCTTTTCCCTTCGCAATCCCATCTGGTAGAGCTTGAACAAATGCTTGAAAATCCCTCAGCTTTTCTTCATCATGCTTATGAAATTGAATACGCGGAAGAACTTTTGAACAGACTAGATGATCCACCACTTCTTTTGTAGGCTGCAAGCAAGATACATACCGTTTCATATGCTTTTGGCCCCGGCCGTTAATACGAGCATTTGGAATACTGCTTACACTTTCTGCATAACGAAGAACTTGTTTCACTACTTCGATATGTTCAATAGTTAAAGCTGGCTCCTCGATTGCTGGGTGAATAAATCGTGATACATCAAAAGAAAGTAATCCTGTAAAGATGTCCTCTTCTAATTCTTCCTGTAAAGACTCAAGTTTCGTTGGATGATCTAACCCAATAATAAAACTTCTGTCGATTACCTTAGGGCTTAAAGGCTTCACAGTTTCATCCATGTTCAGTGTTCCCACAAAGCGAACATTTGGTGGAATGAAGAATTTAGCTGGATAATAAAACAATAATTCATATTTATTTCGAGCATCCTGTCGCTCTTGAAAACTTAGTTTTTCAATATCAGCAGAAGTTATTTCTTGATAAGGCTTATGGAATAACGCTTCAAGGTCCGATTTGGCCTCTCTGTAAAACCTTTCAGAATATAAATCTATGTATCGTTGATTTGGATGTTTTTCACGCACACTTAAAAAACTTGAAAAATAATATTCAACATGAGCTAAATTCATTTCGTCCAAGCATATAATATGAATACTCTCTTCTTCCTGCCCTGCTTGTAAAAGTGCTTCTAAAAATGGAGTAGGCAAATAAGATTTTTTCATCGGATTAAAAAATCCTAACAAATCCTGAACATCTGTCCAGCTAGACTGTACAGCAACATGATGGATTTTAAAGTTATCAATCACTTCCCCTAACTGATTCACAAGACTCGACTTCCCTGTACCAGATGGGCCCGTTAATAAGACAAGCTGATCCGTTTGCAGCGCAGTAATAAACCTCTCAATCACATGATGTTCATAAATGAGGTTTTCATCATTATGATGATAAAGAGCCAACTGGATTGTCTTATAAAGGTCACGTTCTCCTGTACATTCTACTAACTCTTCCGTATCTTTCTCTAAACTTAAAGTATCCTCTTCCTCAAATCCAAAGGCTACTTTAATATTTCTGATTTGAGATTTTAGGTCTCTTTTCTCTGCTTCTAAACTTACTGTTTCTTCTTTTAAATCTTGCTGTTTCATTTGTAACAATCCAACATGCTGGTTTAAAAGTTCTAATTCCGCGTTGAATGTTTCTATTTTCTTCTCATAGCCTTCAATATCGTGCTCAGTCGTTTCAAGCCAGCTTTCATACATTAATCCGAGTACTCGATCTTCTCCACCAAACATATTTCGGAGAACGTTTACAAACTGTTTCCCATGCTTTTCTTTTATATGTTCTACTGTCGGAATGTTTCTTAATGTATTTGGAACAAACTTAATCAGATTTCCTATGTATTTTGGTCGCGTTTCAAGATTATAGCCCCCAATTAAAATATCTCCTTTCTCAAAACGTTTCTCCTTTAATAAAAATGTGATTGTCCAAGGCTCATTCGTCAGTGGATTATGTAGTTTATGAAATGAATCATTTACATTCAGTACTTGGCACTTATAAAACCATATCTGATTTGGCAGGTTCTGAACTTTCTTGATTCGTGCCACTACTTCTTTACCAATTACTCCGTCTTTCTTAAAGGCATCTATCTGTTCTTGAACCATTTCCTTTGTAATTTCATTCCTATCATCAGTAAAGTGATTGGAATCCGCTATATTATGCACCATAAAAAAATTCCCCTTTAATTTGACATTTGCATTTCTTTTTCCACACACAAATACCCATATAATTTATTATACAGATGCTATTTTACGAATGTAATAGATTAGACTCTAAGAAACTCAACTTTCCTATTAAATATAAATGCTGCCGATTTCTCTTCTTCCTTCACCTTTTCATCAGAGGTATTGAACACGAAACAAAATTCTAATGTACCGCATTTTTATATCATTCATTTCCCAATCGTCTTTAGCTCTTATTTCTAAACATAATCTCTATTTCATGTAGTTCCTCTTGTATATCTAGGAGTTCGTAGTAACTTTTTTCTCTTAATCGCATTGCATCCCCTCCGCTTCTTCCTATATGACACGGATCTAAAAATATAAAAGATCCGCAGCAATACAAATACCACGAATCTTTTAACTACTAATTGCAAGTATTTTCCCCACAGGGTTTCGAAAAGAATAAAAAAAATTACTTAGAAAACGATGAATGTCTTTCATTCTTAGAAACAGCACGGGACGTATTGATAACACCTTTCACTTTATGATCTATTACTGCTTTCCTAATGTATTATATTCTTTAGGATACCCAAGCTCCATTCATTAGCCCGGTTCCATAACTCATCTGAAAATGCTATGATTTCATTGTCAATATTATCTAATTATCGAATAACTAAAGGAAAAGACAACAAAGAGGAGGAGAAATTATGGGGTTTTTTAGTAGATTTTTTAAAAAAGTGGAACAAGTAAACGATGGTGAGGCAACCCTCAATGAATTAAGTGAAGAATTATATGTTGAATCTCCAATAGAAGAAGCAAATAGCTATTGGGTATCAATGGCACAAAATTTAATTGTCAATACTGTAAAGGCCGCTGACAATAATGTGGAACGCGCTTTTATATTGCTTGATTTTAAAAAAGGAGAGGCTTCTTTTGATATTTTTTATCAAATTGACGGGCAATTGTATTTTTGGAACCAGTTAGAAGATCAAACGATTAAAAATAGAATTAAGAACGAGTTGTTACCTCAAGCTTCGGAAGTTTCAGATGCAGTAAACCAGCAATTTCATGAAGCGGACCATCCTACAATCTCGTATGCAGAATTGCAATTTGAATGGGAAACAAAGGCCTGGTTTTCACACATCATCTGGGAAGACGACCCTGCCTCTCAATTACCAAAAGCTCAAATATTAAATGAATGGTTCAACCTAATTAAAAAAGAAACTCAGAATAAGCCACTTGATAGTGATACAAAATTTTCTTGGTATCCATCAATTTCTTAAAGTTGATGAGCATAGTTGCTACACCAATAAGAAATAGACAAAAGCCGATGTCCTTATCGTATGGAAATCGGCTTCAGCTAAAGCGTCACCTAAAGAATGGTCTGTAACGTGTAATTCTACATCTCTTCCCTTATAATGTTCTTTTACTTTTCGGCTTGTTCAAATTGATTATGATATTTCGATTATTTTCCTCATTCCAGTATTTTTCTGGATGAGCACCTTTCGTTCCTGCTGTTGGAGGTAATACTGGATCATGCACCCATTCACGCATAATAAAATGATTCCAATCCGTTTTTATATCATTAAACGTTTTACTAGGACCTATAGGTATTTCTATCCCCTATGTTCACTGTTTTGAATGTTGCACCTCCCTCTGTCCCCCGACTACCATTACTTGTGTTTTCCCATCTACTACTCTTTCAAAAGCTACAGCGTCCATTCCTGTTTGTTTGTCATGGAATGTTTTTTCTACTTTCCATGTTTGAACAACATTATCATCAATATCTTTAACGTAAAAATTTTTTCAGTCGCTTATCGCTACGATATGCAGCCTTTGCTCATTCATAATAACTCAAATCTAGCACCTTATTATTTTTACTCAAAACATTTTCCCTTCCAAGAATTTTAATATATTCTAAATATTTAATAACATTTATGGAGGGAAGTGGAGTGAGAAAATATTGTTTAGGATTAATCATGGTCTTTATCCTAATATTTATAGGAGGTTGCAGTATGGATCAAAAAAATGAAGAACAACAGGTTGTAGAGAAAGCAAAAGAAACAACTATTAAATATTTCAAAGAAAAACATAATTTAGATGTAGTAATTACTGGACATGAGTTCCCACCAAGTGATTTTCAGACTGTTTTTATAGATGGTTATGTTAAGGATGATAAAAGTAAAGAATTCTCAGTAGATGTGGAATTTGCTAATGGAGAATATAAAATAAGTGGCATTTCACGTTCTGAAAATTTAAAATTAAATTATTAACGATGCATATACCTAACTTTATAAAAATGAAAAATACTGCTACTGAATAATAGAAATAAATAAAAAATAGGTTCAACTTCCAAGAAAAAGCTATAAAATTGAAATAACATAAAGAATAGGGGACTCATTAGTTTGGCTTTCTTTATGAAAAAATTCCCACGCAATGTGCAGGGATTCAGTATAAAATAACACTTTTTGAAGGAACATCTTCATAATAGTGCAGACGTCCCCTACTGACAAAACAGTAAAAAAACACTCGGTTGCGAGTGTTTTTTAATATTTAGGTCCCATATAGTCATAACTTTGATCTAATGCCTTAATTAAGTCAATTGCACTCTTTAATTCCTGTTTATCAGACTTTAATTCTTCCATCTTTGTCCTAATATCTTTTCCGAAAACTTCTAAGTCCTCAATTGCTTTCTTTCCTACACCAAGTTGCGACCAACTTGATAGAAGTAAATTATGAACATCACTTACTACACTCTTATTATGATTTAAATCTTCAATCATATGTTCAAATTGTTGTAAAGCTTGATTCAAAGCTTCTTCATTTAAATAAATTCTTGGCATAATAATCCCCCTATTATTGTCCATCTACCTTCTTATAATCATTCACTTTCTTTTCAATAAAATCCGAAATTTCTGTAGCTGTACGGATGTACCAAAAACTCAAATGTTCTACATGAGCACGTATATCCGTTATCTTTGCTTCTAAACGTTTACTTTCAGCTGTTTCTAATAATTCCATCATATTCGAAGTTAATCTTGGTACTCTGTTTTGGAATTCTTGTGCATTTTGCTTCATACGTCTTACAGCTTCCTCTAAATGCTCTACGACTACGCGAATTTCTCCGCTACCTAACAAGTTACCAGGTGAATCATATACCCTTTCCCCTGTATCCACATTCAAAAGGTATGGAATTGACAAATTCCCATCCTTTCCCATTGGGAAATATTTATTATTTTGATAATGATAACCAGGTCCTGAAACAGAATCTATAAACCTTTTTGTTAAGAAAAAAAGCTTATCTGATGTGGGTAGTTTTTGCATGGCATCTAAGTCTTCCTTGGACGGAGGTGGTGACACAGCATATGTAGAACCAATATGGCCATCATAAGGACCAAATGGACCATACCCAATTGTATCTGATCCGTGAACAATTGAAACAATCCTATTTTTAAATTCTCCGTTATTAGCTCGCTCTTGCAAATCTGGTGGTAGTAAATGTTTTGCACTTGGTGCATTCCAAGTCAAACATCTCGCATTCTCATCAAATGCTGCAACATACTCAGCTAAAGCGCCACCTAAAGAATGACCTGTAACATATAATTCTACATCTTTATCTTTATAATGTTCGTTGACTTTTTCCATGACTTTTTCAGCTTGCTCAAATTGATTATGATATTCCCATTGTTTATTTTCTTCATTCCAATATTTTTCTGGATGAGCACCTTCCGTTCCTGCTGTTGGAGCTGGCGCTGGATCATGTACCCCATCACGCATAATAAAATGATTCCCATCCGTTTTTATATCATTAAATGTTTTACCAGGACCTATAGGTATATCTATTCCTCCTATGTTCACTGTTTTGAATGCTGTACCTCCCTCTGTCCCCCGAAAAGCCACCATCACTTGTGTTTTCCCATCTACTACTCTTTCAAACACTACAGCATCCATTCCTGTTTGTTTGTCATGGAATGTTTCTCCCTTTGTCCATGTTTGTAAACTTTGACCCTTGTTATTAGTAATAACAACTTCTTCATCAATATCTTTATCAGATTTATATGCAGTGTCCGCTAATTGATAATAGGTGGCATCTAAAACTTCATTTTTATTATCCAAAACATTTCCCCTCCTGTAATATTTGAGATATTCTAATAATTAAGATAACATTAACGGAGGATAAATATGGATATTATTATTAAAAAATTTAGTTTTTGTTTATTATTTATACTTATTTTAAGTAGTTTAGGGGGATGTAATATGGATCAAGAAAACAAAGAAAAACAGGTAACAAAAGAACAACAAGTAATAAAGGAAGCAAAAGAGACAACAGTTAAATACTTTAAAGAAAAACAAGATTTAGATGTAGTAGTTACTGGACATAAATTTGGTCCTAAAGACTTACAATCTATTTATATTTCTGGGCATGTGAAGGACGATAAAAGCAAAACATTTAATATAACTATTCAATATGGTGGAGATGAATACACAATAGGTTCTATTTCTAAAAGTAAAAGTTTAGAATTAAAATATTAGATTTAGGACACCTAATGGTAAGGGTGTCTTTTCTTTATGAGATACCATTAATAGGAGAAAGTGGATTGAAGCAACTCTTTTTCAGTGTGAGTATAATTTTCTTATTAATCATTTTAGGAGGATGTACTGCGGAAAATAAAAAAGAGGAACAACAAATAATTAATAAAGCAACAAAAAGAACAGTAAAATACTTTAAAGAAAAACAAGATTTAGATGTTATAATCACCGATCATGAATTTGGCCCAAATGATTTACAAGTCATTTTCATCTCAGGACACGTTAAAGATGACAAAAGCAAAACATTTGATGTCGCTGTACAATATAGTGGAAATAAGTATACAGTAGGTTCTATTTCTAAAAGTGAAAATCTACAGTTGAAATAATAAAGATACTATTTGAGGGATTGGTTTATGAGAATAAAAAGGAGAAGAGTTATTTTTTATTTGATATCCATTGTTATAATCACCATTTTGGGAGGATGTAATATGGATCAAAAGAAAGAAGAACAACAAATAGTAGAGATAGCCAATGAAACAATCATTAAGTATTTTAAAGAAAAAGAAAATCTAGATGTAGCGATTACTAAACATGAATTTGCTCCGAAGGACTTTCAAAGTGTTTGGATTTCAGGACATGTGAAAGATGATAAAAATAAAAGATTCTCGGCAGATGTTGAGTACGCCAATGATTATCACATCGGTTCCATTACCACATCTGAAGGTTTTGAATTAAAATACTAATTTTATTGACACTCATTAGATAACTTCTCTCATATATAATATTGCATGAAAACACCTGATAATATAATGTTATTAACTTATAAATCTGTTCTATATTTTCTTATTAATCATGTTAGAACCCTACAGAAAAAACAATTGGTGAATTAAAGAACTGGAGGAAGGCACTCATTGAGTATCTTTTCTTTATGGGATATCATTAATAGGAGGAAGTGAATTGAAGCAATTCTTTTTCAGCTTGAGTATAGTTTTCTTATTAAGTATTTTAGGCGGATGTAGTACGAATGATGATAAGAAACAAGAAAAGGTAATTAATAAAGCAAAAGAAATAGCCATACAACATTTTAAAGAAACTGAAAATACAGATATAGTTGTAACGAAAACAAAATTTGCTCCAAAAGATTTAGGTGGAATATTTGTAATTGGACATGTAAAAGGAAATAAAGAAAGAAAAGTTACTGCGACAATCAATTATAATAATAATTATGAAGTGGAATCTATTACCTGAGACCCTGAATAATAACTAAATAAAAGAAAAGGCACTCATTGAGTGTCTTTTCTTTACAGGATGCCATTAAATAGGAGGAATGGGATTGAAGCAACTCTTTTTCAGTTTGAGTATAGTTTTCTTATTAAGTATTTTAGGTGGCTGCACTATAGATCAAAAGAAAGAAGAGCAACAAATAGTGGACAAAACGAAAGAAGAAACTATTAAATATTTCAAAGAGATCGAGGGCTTAGATGTAACAATTACTGAACATAAATTTGGTCCAAAAGATTTTCAAACTATCCTTATCTCAGGTTATGTAACAAATGACAAAAGTAAAGAGTTTACTGCTTCAGTCCAATACGCTAATAATTATCATATTGGTTCTATTTCAACAACTAGTAATTTTGATTTAAAACACTAAATCTCCTAGTTTCGCTTCAGTTAAATATCCTAACAACTATAACATCAGTTCCATTTCAACACCTAAAAACTTCAAATTAAAACATTAAACAGGAAATAAACTGTATTCTATAAAACGGACATTTCACACTCTAGTTAGTGTCTTTTCTTTATAGGATACCGTTAATGGAGGTGAACTAGATTGAAAAAAATCTTTTTCAGCTTAAGTATAATTTTCTTAATAACTATTTTAGGAAGTTGTAATATGGATAAAAAGAAAGAAGAGCAACAAATAATTGATAAAGCGAAAGAAGCAACTATTAATTACTTTAAAGAGAAAGAAAACTTAGATGTAACTATTACTAATTACAGATTTCCTTCTAATGATATTGAAACGATTTTTATAACTGGTCATATCAAAAATGATAAAAATAAGAAATTCACGGCTTCAGTAGGTTATACCGATAATTACAATATCGGTTCTATCTCAGCCACAAATTTTAGTCTAAAGTATTGAAAAGGCACTCTTAAAAGTGTTGTTTCTTTATAAGATCCTATAAGGTTTAAATTTGAAAACAAAAAGAGATCACCCACAGCAGGCAACCTCTTTATTAAGGAATAAAATCCACACTCACAATCGAACCCTATTCCCCACCCCATTTTCAATCGCTTTCTCATACAAATACTTCGCCACTACAATATCCACAACGGCCAGCCCAACAGATTTAAATACGGTAATTTCTTGATCCGTTTCCCTGCCAGTTCGTTCGCCGCTAATAATTTGTCCAAGTTCTGCATGGATATCGCTTTCTTTGAAAACACCTTCTTGTATTGGGATTTGCAAGTCACCTGTTTCTTCTAGTGCTGCTTCTTTTGATTCTACTACTACTTTATTGGCTGAAGAAATGACATGAGAAGGTAGTTCTTGCATTTCCGGCCTGAAAGAACCGACAGCATTTACGTGAACACCAGGTTTGAGTGTGTCTGAAAAGACTGGCGCGTGAGAGTTCGTTGTGGTGACAATAATATCTGCTTCACGTACTGCTTCATTCGAATCTGAGTATATGTAGGTAGGTTTCCTAAATTTCTCTTGTATATATACAGCAAATTCGGCAGCTTTTTGTTCTGTTCGATTATAGAGGATAAGCCTTTCAATATCTCGTACAGCAAGCACAGCCTCAGCAATTCCTTTCGCTTGTTCTCCTGTACCGATAATACATAAGCTTTTCGAATCTTGACGAGCTAGGTGCTTCGTTGCCACACCTGATAAGGCACCTGTTCGAATCATCGTTAAATATGATCCTTCCAAAAGCGCGAGTGGTTCCCCCGTTTGAAAATCCGATAGCATAACAATCCCGTTTATTGTTTTCTTTCCTATTTTTTTACTATTTGGAGCCACCGTTACTACTTTTAATCCAAGCGCCCCAAGTTCTTCAGCTACTGAAGGCATGATTAATGCGGTATTTTGCGCATTCGCAAATGGCAAAGCAGAGCGAATAGGAGTGATTGTTCTTTCTGCCGAAAACTCCTTTAAGGCAATGGCCGCATATTCAATTATTTCGCTCATATCTACTAAACTTCTTTGCTCATCAGCACTTATGACTAACATGTTTGCTCACCCTTTTCTAAATCTTTCTCCACTGTTTCACCAGATGCCATATTCTTATTCACAACCTGCGCCCCCACTAAATCACCTGTAATATTTACAACTGTATGTCCCATGTCTACAAGCGGGGACACAGCTGCGATAATAGGAATAATTGTGAGCGGTAGGCCTAACGTCGAGAGTAAGATCGTTGCGGTAATGACATCTGCGCCTTTTACTCCTGCACACCCCGCCGCAAGTACGATTCCTAGAAATACGGTTTGTACAATAAGGCCAAACGTAATTGGAATGCCGTATACGTTTAATGCGAAGATAGCTAGAACACCTAGAGCTGCTGATAATCCATTCATGTTAACAGTAGCGCCAAGCGGAATGGTAAAACCAGCTACTTTCTCAGGTATATGAAGTCTTTTTTGAGCTACCTCCATTGTTACAGGAAGCGTAGCACTACTTGATGTTGTACTAGCAGCTACAAGCATAGCTGGACTCACTTGATTGAAAAAATAAACTGGACTGATTTTCCCAATCGTTTTCAATATAATTGGATACATAATGAACAAAATAAGTAGTAATGACAAGTAATCGGCTACTACATAGCTAACGACTGCCGTGAGCATGTCAGCTCCAAATGTCCCAACTACATTAGCAATCAGTGCCATAATGCCGTAAGGAGCCAATCCAATAACGAGTTCAGCAATTTTAATCATTAATGCCGATCCTTCATGGGCTAATTTACGAATTCCTTTCGTTTGATCTCCAAGAAGAATGAGTGCCATACCGACAAAAATTGCGAAGATAATAATTTGAAGCATATTCGTCTCTGAGGCTGCCTGAATGACGTTAGAAGGAAACCACTGTGTGATGTTCTCGACAAAATTAAATTCTTCTGCCTTAAAGTTCTTCCCTTTCTCAAGAAGGCCTTCAACCCCTTTACCAGGATTAATTAAAAAGGCTATTGCGACACCGATGCTTGTGGCTAATACAGCGGTTACTGCATAGTAAACGAAAATTCTACCGCCGATTGATTTTAACATTTTCGGATTTTCGAGCTGGGCAATTCCCGACACAATACTTAAAAACGTCAATGGAACGATAATCATCTGTAATAAACGGATAAAGATATCCCCAATCGGTTTTAAAGCGACAACTTTCGGTCCTAGCGTTACTCCCAGCAAAATCCCTATGAATGCCCCAATCAAAATTTTGATAGGTAAACTCTGTTTCCTCCACCACTTCATCCTGAATCCCCCCTTATAAGAAGAGTTGTTTTCTAAGCAGAAAACAACTCTAAAAAAACATTAAGCTAGTAAAAACCCTCTCTTCAACGGATCTCTTGGGTCCATTACAAATTGGTGAAATCCTGTAATAAACGCCTGCCCAGTCACTTTTGGAATAACTGCCTCATATTCCTCTACTTTTGTCACTGACAATACTTCACCGATAAATTGTCCGTCAGTGATACACTCATGGATGAAACTTTCTCCGCTTTGCAAGGCATCCTTTTCAAAAAGAGTTGCAAGTCTAGCTGAAGTACCAGTGCCGCAAGGAGAACGATCTACTTGCCCATCAGCAAAAATGGTCACATTTCGTAAAGTAGCATCTTTTTCATTTGGTTCATCAGAAAAGATAACGCCATATATTCCCTTTAAACCTTCTTCGAGAGGATGTTTTACATCCATTTGACTTTCAATATAGTGTTTAATTTTCCCGCCCCACGATTGAATGGCCGATAAATCTTTAAAGTTTACTTTCAAATCAAATTCTTTACTGTCTACAACTGCATAGAAGGCTCCTCCAAAAGCAATATCTACTTGAAATTCATAGCCATCAATCTTTATCGGAACATCTTTCTTGTAAACAAAGGAAGGAACATTTTCAAATGATACAGATTCTACTTGAGTTCCATTATATTTTGCATACGCAATTACCTCTCCTGCAGGGCTATCAATGATAAACTTCTGTTTGTCGCCCGTCACTTCGAACATGCCTGTTTCAATTCCTACTGTGACGACCGCAACAATCCCATGGCCACACATTGTACTCCAGCCTTCATTATGCATAAACAATACGCCAAAATCAGCATGAGGGCTTGCCGGCGGCGTAATGATACAACCATACATTCCATGATGCCCTCTTGGTTCATACATCAAAACTTCGCGAAGATGGTCCAAGTGTTCCATACAATAAGCTCTTCTTTCTAATTGCGTGTTTCCTTTTATCTCCGGCACTCCGCCTGTAATAATACGTAATGGTTCCCCCGCTACGTGTGCATCAATTGTTGTGTACATTTTACTAATATTCATACCTTTTCCCTCCATTATCGTCATTCACTTATCTTATGAAATACTTATCATTTTAAAAGTATCCTACCTTTTTATTAGCAAGTATCATGCCAAGTATAAATTAACCTAACATTATTAATATTCATTCAATTTTATTTACATTGTATCGAAAAAGTTGTATCCTTTTAGCGACAAATCTGTCTACGAGTGTCTACTTTTGTATACGTTTTATATCGGGTTTACATATAAAATCATTGGAGGATATTCTATGAAACAATCTGATTCTTTTGCGATTCCTACATTGCATACGCTTCTCTCTTCTGTAGAAGAAGCAATTTCTATTGTAAATACGAAGGGAGTAATGCTTTATTGGAATGAAGCAGCAGAAAAAATGTATAACATAAAGAAAGAAGATATTATCGGAAGGAATGTTCAGGAATTTTTCTTAAAAGAAGATATTATGAATTTAAAAGTCCTTGAGAGTCAGCAACCTGTTCGGGATATTTATCACCTCCCGCGGCCAGATAAACATGTATTGATTAGCACAACACCTATTTATAATGAAAGCAATGAACTAATTGGCTCTATGTCCGTCGAACAAGATATTACCGCTACGATTAAATTAAATGAACAGTTATCCTCTACATCTGAAGAACTCCAGCAATTAAAACAACAAATAATTCAAAATAATAGAGATGATCCTTTCAGCAACATAAAAGGAAATAACTTGGAAATCCAGCATATTATTCATGATATGAAAAAGGTCGCGAAGACAGATGCGACTATTTTGATTACTGGGGAAAGCGGTGTTGGGAAGGAGCTTTTTGCTCAAGCGATTCACGATGCTAGTTTAAGAAGTAAGAAAGCATTTATTCCAATTAATTGTGGCGCTATCCCAAATGCTTTGTTTGAGAGCGAGTTATTTGGTTATGAATCAGGAGCATACACCGGAGCCGCTAAAGGAGGAAAACCTGGAAAACTAGAATTAGCAGACGGAGGTACGTTATTTCTAGATGAGGTAGGAGAACTCCCACTTGATATGCAAGTGAAACTTCTTAGAGCTTTACAAGAAAAAGAGATTTATCGAATTGGAGGACAAACACCTAAAAAAATTAACGTCAGAATTATCGCCGCAACGAATCGTATATTAGAAGATATGGTTTTAAGCGGTACTTTCCGGTCTGATTTATTTTATCGACTCAACGTATTTGCTGTCTGCATCCCGCCGCTTCGTGAGCGTACGGATGATATTTCCTACTTAGCTCATCATTTCTTAAAAGAATTTTCTTTTAAATATAACAAGTCAACTCCTTTTGTTCATCACGAGGCAACGAAGCAATTACATGCATATTCTTGGCCAGGTAACATCCGCGAGTTACGTAATATGATAGAAAGATTGATTGTCCTTCACGAAGGCAGCCAAATATACGAATCAGACATTCTAAAGCTACTGCCGCAAACAAGGTCTTTTTCAGGCCCCGTGAACCAAGATGTACTTTCACTTACTGACGAAAAAGAAAGTCTAGAGAAAACACGCATTCTTCAAACCTTGCAAGACACGTATGGAAACAAAAGCATTGCAGCAAAAATATTAGGAATGTCACGAGCTAATTTATATAAGAAAATCAAAAAGTATGGGATTGTATTCAATAAAGAAGAAAATTGATACCATGCCTCTAAAAAACTCCAACTTACTTCTATCAAGTTGGAGTTTTGCTTACCTTGCTATCTCTTCTCACTTCATAAAACACTACGAATGCAATCCTTAATGATCAGGCAACAAACTGAACAGCAGAATCCTTCCGTTAAGAAAATATTATAAAAAACCATAAAGCTACTCCTAAGTAATTCAATTATTGCGGAGAAATCTAAAATAACGGGCTACATAACATATTCATTCACAGGTTAATTTGCATAGTAAATAACACGCAAAAAAAGCTCAAAGTCCCTATATGACCCTGAGCTTTACTTTTGCATAAGACTTATTTCATTACATCCACTCTTTTCCATGTTCACGAATGAATGTAATATCGTTTTGATAATGTTCAAGGTGTCCTTCATCTATCATTTTTTGAAAATTTATATCGCCTTCTTTGGCTTTTCTTTTCATGTATTTACATAACCCTTCTAATCGTAACAATACCATCTCTAAATAATCTTCTTCCATGCCCTCACCGTAGGATTCAAAAAACAATTTAACTCTTTGTTTT
Organism: Bacillus sp. UNC437CL72CviS29; assembly: GCF_000482345.1. Classification (NCBI taxonomy): domain Bacteria; kingdom Bacillati; phylum Bacillota; class Bacilli; order Caryophanales; family Bacillaceae; genus Bacillus; species Bacillus sp. UNC437CL72CviS29. The sequence continues at coordinate 342,650 of NZ_AXVB01000004.1, forward strand.
ATACGGTCGGCATGCTGTGATGAATTATAATAAACTGCCTCACCTGTTTCAGTATGATACACTCTGCTTAAGGGGGCACAAGTGTAAAGAGTATAGGCTGTAGTCTTGGACCAGGACCAGCAACATCGAAATCAATAATACCTACTGGTTTTTCATGATTAAAAATAATGTTATATATTGCAAAATCATTGTGGCATACAACCTCTATTTTATTTAGGGTATTGTCCTTTAGTTTCCAATCATCCGATAACGGAAAATCACTTACAGCATCATGGTAAAGACGGAGCATCTTCGCTATCTCTTTTAAAACATCATTAGACCACATGTATTCTTTTAAAGGATAATTACCAGCTTCTCCTTCAATAAATGATAATATCTCTCTATCTTTTTCATCAATCCCTAAAAACTTTAATTCCCATAAAATATAGGTATTTATAATCTCCACCATATGTAATTTTTATCTAGTTTAGAATTGCAAGAACAAGAAGATAAAACGGCGTTGAAAGAAATCAGGAGAATCTAGATTTAGGTTGTTCAGAAAGAGCGCCCGGTCCTTGTGTTTCAGCTAATGAATAATGAAGATAAAACAAACCATTATAATAAAATTGTGGATGAAACGCTAGCCCTAGCAATCCTCTTTCACCAGATCCACCTTGTTCAGACTTCCCTAATTTTATGATTCGAGAACGAATATCTAAAAAAGTTCTTATTTCTCCATCTCCTATGTAAAAGATTTCTCCTATTTGGGTTGCAATAAATAATCTTTCAATTGATTCACCTGAAAGTATAGTTGTTCTTAAAACGGTGGGTAGATTTATCTTACTGACAATGGGTTGTAAACGAACTTTTACTTTTATCAATTAACGTTACACCCCTTTCTATTATAAGAGTATGATTTGGACTGTGCTATTAGTATCAAATAAGAGATGGCAATTGAATATTAAAAAAGCGTGTTATGATTATCTTCTTCAAAACACGCTTCTTCCTAATATATCGAACATTCATCAACTTTATATTTTAAAATACACCTAACAATTTTTCTGTAAATTTTTCAGAATTCCTCTTAAAAAATTAGACTTATCTTCCTGGTCTATTCAAGACTATTGCTGAGTACGCTGCATTTCCTGCTTCTCCATATAATTGCGCATCTGTTGCATATATCTAGGTGCGTCCATCGGATCTTCTACAATCATTTCAATAATACAGAGTTTTTCAGTACTTTCTATTTCAGCTTGGTTTATTGCTTGATTAAGCTCTCCGTAGGTACGAACTGTGACGGTAAACGCGTCGCCTCCAAAAACTTCTGCTATCCTAGTATAAGACCATTGAGGAATTTTGTTGTACTTTTGATTTTTTGTTTTCACATTCAAATATTTTTCAATCGTATAACCATCATTGTTTAAGACAAAAATTATAGGCTTGCATCCATAATAGAACATGGTACTGATTTCTTGAACTGTCAGTTGCAAGGCTCCATCCCCTGTAAACAGCAACACTCGCCGTTCAGGCACAGCCATAATAGCACCGAACGCCGAAGGGGTTGCGTAACCGATGGACTGCCAACCGCCTTGCCCAATATATATTACATCGCTCGGCAGTCTCACCTCTGCCATTCCGTTATAGAATGTCCCGGTCTCGACAACTACAATGTCTTCCTCTTTCAGCATGCGCTGAAAACGTGGATAATAGTTGGCCGCTATTAGAGGGGCATCGGCGTTAGCATTTAATTGGTCGTAAGGGAATGACATTTTTTCTACCAAGCCTTGTCCCTTATAACCCACATTCTGTATTGCAAGTAACATGTCAGCTGCAAGAACATTCGGATACTCTGCCTCAGCAATTTTAACCATATCTGGTTGAATATTGACCATTATCAGCTGGTTTAGTTTTGCGGTAAAACTCGCGGTATTAGTATCCGCCAATACCATACCAATTGCGATGATACAATCTGCATTTTCTACCTTACTTTGAACTTCAGAATCTCCAAAAGATCCTAAGTACATTCCCACATAATTTGGATGGGTTTCGTCGAATCCTCCCTTTCCGTACATCATCGTTGCAACAGGAACATTCATGGTGTCTGCTAGTTGCTGAACTGCCGTTTGAAGACCAAAACGCATGGTTTTTACATCCACCAGTATAACTGGTCGATGTGCACGATCTAGTAGCTTATGGACATGATTCACCGCAGCATGAAGAGTCTTCAAATTAGATGTTGGGCGCTGGGGTGTTGGCTCTACACGGGTTTTAATCGGCTTGGTCACTAAATCATCGGCCACAACTAGATATACAGGCTTTTTCTTTTCTTTAGCAATTCGAATTGCGGCTGGAATTTCAATTTTAGCATTTTCGGGCGTAAGCACCGCGGTGTATGCAGTAATTTGCTCATACATGTTGCGAAAAACATCAAAATTCCCATCCATTAAAGTGTGATGCATCAGCTTATGCTCTTTTTGATCATTTTCGGGAGGCGCACCCACTATATGAATGATTGGCACATGCTCACTATTAGCTCCGGCTATAGCATTACAAGCGCTGAGTTCTCCGACTCCAAAAGTTGTAATAAGAGCAGACAACCCTTTAATTCTTGCATAACCATCTGCAGAATAGCCCGCGTTTAGTTCATTCCGACCTTCTATAAAGCGGATACCCTTATAACACTCTAGAGTATCAAGAAGTGTAAAATTATAGTCCCCTGCAATACCAAAAATTTCGGTAATGCCCTCCAATTTTAAACAATCGAATAAATACTGACCAACCGTTTTTTGAGAAGGTTGCCTTTGTAAACCAAAGTTATCCTCATTTATCATGTTTTCCACCACTTGTTCACCCCTTATCTATTTCTTAAACTGTTTTGTTTTATAGTATTCTTTTTGATAATACCCTTTAATTGAACCCATTATCCGTTGCACTGAGCCAAAGCAGTATATCAAACGCAATTAACTAATACAAAAACCTGTTGTTATTAAAGATACATTTTTTATAATTCAAAACAATTGTAGGCTTGAGATAAGGTTTAAAAGTTAAAAAAGAATACTTTTTTGAAGAAACTTTAATCATTTTAAATGTGTCAAAATCTATCAAATATCGCTATATTAACAGTTATTTAGAATTATGATTGCACCTTCTTTCACAATAAAAATTATCCCTTTTGATGATCTAAAGGGCATATTTATAATAAAAAGAACATCTTCTGGAATTGAAAAATCGATTAAGGAACCATTGAATGACAATAAACTATTCTGTTAAAGAGCCAATTAATTGAATAACGGTTATTAAGTTAACAGTGAGGTTGGGTATGAATAATTAGAGCTTTAATAACATATAGAGGAAAGAATATAATTATATTGAATATAATAACGTATTTTTAATTGTACCTTTAAGGGGGCGTTGTCGATGAGAAAATATTTCTATTTGATTGGGCAAAAAAACAAGAGGATAACGTTTCACTAGCCCATAAACTACGTGGTTCCTCTTCAATATTAGAAGGAGAGTATCAGATTGAAGAAAATTTATTTAAAACCTATTGACAAAAGTAATTGGGAAGAAGCAATTAAACTGTCTGTTAAAGAAGAACAACAAACATTTATTACATCCAACCTCTATTCTATCGCAGAAATTCAATTTCTAGATAATTTCTATGCAAAAGGTATTTATCTTGATGAAAAAATGATAGGATTTACTATGTTTGGGATAGATTCTGATGATAATAATTATTGGATTTATAGACTTATGATTGATAAAAAATTTCAAGGGAAAGGTATAGGTAAACAAGCTATATATCTGGTTATTGATGAAATAAGACGAAATAATTACGCAAACATTTCTTTAATAATGATTGGATATGCTCCTGAAAACCTTACAGCTAAATTTGTATATAAAAAAGCAGGATTTATTGAAACTGAATTATCACCTTGGGGTGAACAGTTAGCTAAGTATTCTTTATGAGCACTTGGATTCTCCACGTTGACTATTAGACTTATTAAAGAAAAGAGTCCAATAGTATAACAATGTAGATAGGAAATGATTAAAATTTTTTATAAAAGAATCAACCAACTGAAAATATTAAGAGCGTGTTTTGATTAACCTTTTTTTCAAAACACGCTCTTTTCTATGATTATTTATCAAAGTTATTAGTATCAATTTGAATAAACTTTATTTAAAAGCAAAAACAATGTTCAAATAAAAGTATGTCTAAATTGAACATACCATACAGCCACAATTTGCTGTTTTCTAAGCTCAAAGTTTACCTCTCCAATAAGTGGAAATAATAGAACTATAAAACATCGAATGGAGGATTTATAGTGACGAATAATGAGAATTACAGTGGAATATTACCCCATAATACCGAATCTTATTGGACGAGCAGTATTCATTTACCAGAATACCCTTCCTTAGAAAATGACATGCAGGTCGATGTTATTATTGTAGGAGGAGGAATTACTGGCATTACTTCTGCCTATCTTTTAGTAAATGAAGGTCTAAAAGTCGCTGTTATAGAGGCAGACAAGTTATTAAATGGAACGACTGGACATACGACAGCTAAAATTACGGCCCAACATAACATGATTTATGACGAGCTTATCAAATATACTGGAAAAACTACCGCAAGATTGTATTATGAAGCAAACATAGATGCTTTAAAATTCATTCAAGCCACAATTAATAAACATCACATTGATTGCGATTTCACTCAACAAGATGCTTATCTGTATGCCACAACAGAAGAATATGCATTTAAATTAGAAAAAGAAGCAGCAGCTTATAAAGAGCTTCGTATTGAAGGCGAACTTGTAAACAAACTTCCAATTGACTTAAAAATACATAATGCACTTGTTATGAGAAATCAAGCACAATTCCATCCCCTTAAGTATTTAGCTCATCTTTCAAATATAATTACAGAAAAAGGTGGATACATCTTTGAAAATACCACAGCAGTAAATATAAAAACAGGCGAACAACCTGTAGTTCTTACCCGTGGAGGAGCTAAAATTACAGGAAAGTATATTCTCTCTTGTTCTCATTTCCCTTTTTATGAAGGCGCAGGACTTTACTCTACAAGAATGCATGCAGACCGATCCTATATAATTGCTGCTAAGACAAAAACAGATTATCCAGGTGGTATGTATATTAGTGTAGATGAACCGACACGCTCTCTCCGTTCTACAACAATTAATGGAGAAAAATTTATTCTTATCTCTGGAGAAAGTCATAAAACGGGACAAGGCGGAGAAACACTAAAACATTATGAAGCCTTGGAAATATTCGGGCAACAAGTTTTTGGGCTTGAAAATATTGCATACCGTTGGTCAGCTCAAGATTTAATTACACTAGACAAAATTCCTTATATCGGTGAAATTACATCCGATCAGAAAAATATATTAATTGCTACTGGATACAGAAAATGGGGTATGACAAACGGAACCGCAGCGGCGCTTTTATTTCGAGATATTATATGTAGAGAAAAGAACAAATACCGAGAATTGTATACCCCTTCTCGTTTTCACATGAATCCAAGTTTAAAAAACTTCTTAGTAGAAAATGCAAATGTTGTTGGCCATTTAATTAAAGGAAAGTTAGAAATTCCTCAAAAGTGCATCCATGATTTATCTAACGATGAAGGAGCTGTCATTGACATTGATGGACATAGAAAAGGAGCTTATAGAGACGCAGAAGGTAAACTTCATATTGTAGATACAACTTGTACCCATATCGGATGCGAAGTTGAATGGAACAATGGTGAACGTTCTTGGGATTGCCCATGCCATGGTTCGCGATTCTCGTATACAGGAGAAGTACTTGAAGGGCCTGCTGAAAAGCCATTACAAAAGTATGACTATAAAATGCTAGATAATCTTACTTCAGAAGACTCTGGTTATTGATAAAAAACACTTAACCAAAAAGAAAGAGCGTGTTTTGAAAAAATATTTATCAAGACTTAATTTTATAAAATGGTTTAATATAAATCCCCCCAATATATTATATATGTTGGGGAATTTATATTATTTACATTCGTTCTTCGTTATATGGGGACCCACCACATCACTATCAACTAGGGATACATTAAGGAAAACTTCAGAAGAAAAGCAAGCCCACTCCTTATCTATTTGTTTATAAGGAGTGGGCTTGCTTTTCTTACTGATAATGATAAGATAGGTTAATTTTACATGTATACGAGATTTATCATTATCATCATGAACTTTTGTTGATGGTATATATATATATATTTACTCATAAGAATAGAACTAGCTTAGTATTTACTGGGGGGGATTAAGAATGAATAGGGATGGAACCTCATTACACCCTGATACGGGTGTTACGTCTGTAATGTTTGTTGAACGATCATTAAATGAAATTCGTTTTTGGTCTAGAATCATGAAGGAGCATTCTTTTTTTCTTCGATTGGGATTTAGATGTGAGGATACCCAACTAATCGAAGAAGCTAATCAATTTTATCGATTGTTTGAACATATCGAACAAATAGCATATTCCTATACAAATGAAACAGATCCTGGGCAAATAAAAAGATTTAATTCAGAAGTACAACAAGCTGCAACTAATATTTGGGGATTTAAACGAAAAATTCTAGGATTAATTCTCACATGTAAATTGCCAGGACAAAATAATTTTCCGCTGTTAGTGGACCATACAAGTAGAGAAGCTAATTATTTTAGAAACCGTTTAATGGAATTAAATGAAGGTAAATTAGATGCCCTTCCTGATGCTATTATTAAAGAAAATGTTTTCTTTTTAAGGATTATGGCAGACCATGCTAAATTTATTGGTCACCTTCTTGATCCATCGGAAAGAAAGCTTGTAGATACAGCCCGGAATTTTAGCAATGATTTTGATGAATTGATGTATCAAGCAATCGACTTAGAATCTATGAAACCACAATCTCAAACAGTACCTCTTTTAGATCAATTTTTAGATCAAAATCGTGTGTCAGTTACATCTCTTCGTGATTTCAAGAAAACGGCACGTGATTTAATTGAGCAATGTAAAATAAAGAGTATCATTCATCCATTATTAGCAGACCATGTATTTCGTGAAGCTGATAGATTTCTTGAAATAATTGATATGTTTGATGCTCATCTTACCAATATTAAATCACAACCTAGATAGTGAAAAATAAGAAAAGATACTATTTTTCCTTAAGCTTAGAAGTTAACAGTTTATTGTTAACTTCTTTCTTTATGATGGACTCATACATTATTTTATTAAATATTACCAAAGGGATTTTTAATGTATAATTTCTTTTGATAAATTGAGGATTTCAGGAAAATTGACGGTAGGCAATAGTTTCAGGAATTTGAAAGTAAACGAATAATAAAAAAGGTACTTTCATGGATGATAAAGAATGTTAATTATTAAAGGTTAACTTAAGGAAGATTTTACACATGTTTTGAAGAAAAAAGACGACCTATTAAATGTCATCTTTCGTTTTTCTTTTAGAACAATGCTTTAATAAAAACATTTTATAAATTTACGTATATTTAGGGGGGAACCCCTTGCTTAGCTTTCTCCACCCTTTGCCTCACACCCCAAAATACGGGATCAGCCCCTAATCTACAGGCTGACTAAGAATTCGTCGATTCATGGTAATCCAAGTAACTGTAAATAATATCATTAATAGTATTACAATGGGATACAATTTGGTTTGAGGTATCATGCATTAATCCTCCCATTGCCTCTGCTACAATCTGATTTAATATGAGATCATATTTTAAAATGGAAAACTGATAATAATACTAACAAAAACATCCTCTGACTACTTCCTTTTATAAATCTAAAATTCAATAAAACTATTTCTCCTCATACCATGGGTTTAAATGAATTAGTACTTCATATACTTCTGGGTTCTGATTTATTATAGTATTTTTTATCTCTCTACAAATATCATGTCCTTGTTGGATAGTTAAATATGCCGGAACACTAATTCTAATATCAATTAATACATAGTGACCATGATCACGCACACGCATTCTTCAAACCTTGCAAGACACATATCGGAACAAAAGCATTGCGGCGAAAAAATTAGGAATGTCGCGCGCTAATTTGTATAAGAAAATCAAAAAGTATGAGATTACATATGTAATACATCCAAACCTCAAATGATGAGCTTTATTAAAGAGACCATCATTCAGGATCATTCAAGTTTCCTTTTCATAAAAACTAGACTAAACTTCTCTCCAGTTTTTAAAATTTCACAACTTACTTTGAATAAAGATTCTTCTTTCTCCCATTGAAATTATTTAAGAAAAACAAAATAGTCGGAAAAATAAGTATAATGTTGTTTAAAACGATATTAAGAACCATTATTTTATACTACATTTGCTTCTACGATATTTTTTAAATATACTTTTCTTATAAATAAAAAAAGGAAGTGCATGATATGATTGATATTTTTAGTAGATTCCTTGAGATAACGAATAACATTTTATGGTCATATATTCTTATTGCAATGTTAATCGGCCTCGGGCTTTATTTTTCTTTTAAATTGAAATTTGTACAAATTAGCCATTTTGGTGACATGGTACGATTAATCAGTAATGGCTTTAACAAAAAGACAAAGAAAAAGGATAGCATATCCCCGTTTCAAGCATTTTGTTTGAGTGCAGCAGCCCGCATTGGAATCGGAAACTTAGCTGGTGTGGCGCTAGCTATTTCAATGGGCGGACCTGGTGCAGTATTTTGGATGTGGTTCATTGCGATTATTGGAGCTGCTACAAGCTTTGTAGAGTGTACACTTGCACAAATTTATAAGATAAAAGACGGACGTGGATTCCGCGGGGGTCCCGCTTATTATATGGAGAAGGGACTAAATAAACGCTGGATGGGCGTTTGGTTCTCACTCCTGATTACTGTTACTTATGGATTAATTTTCAACTCTGTACAAGCAAATACAGTAACATTAGCATTTGAAAACGCATTTGGTTTGGAACGGTACATCGTAGGAATTGTAATGGCTGCATTAGTTGCGATTATTATTTTTGGTGGTATTAAAAGTATCGCACGTATTACAGAAACGATTGTTCCGCCAATGGCGATTATTTATATCGCCGTAGCTGTTTTTGTTGTAATTAAAAACTTCTATATTTTACCTGATATTTTTCTAGAAATATTTAGAGGTGCATTTGGTTTAGATCAAGCAATTGCTGGCGGCATCGGGGCAGCAATGAAGTATGGTATTCAGCGTGGTTTATTCGCAACAGAAGCGGGTATGGGTAGTTCACCAAACGCCGCCGCTACATCAGATGTCACTCATCCTGTAAAGCAAGGACTTGTTCAAGCGCTTGGCGTTTTCGTTGATACGTTTTTAGTATGTACTTCAACAGCATTTATCGTCTTATGCTCCGGGGCATATAAGCAAGCGAATTTAGAAGGAATTGAGTTAACACAAATTGCATTAAGTTCACAAATCGGCTCATGGGCAAGCAGTTTCTTAGCGATTATTATTTTCTTATTTGCGTTTAGTTCATTACTAGGAAACTACTATTATGGTGAAACCAATATTGCATTCATTAAAGAAAGTAAATCATGGTTAATGATTTATCGCGTTGCAGTAGTTGCGATGATTTTATTCGGATCCGTTGCGACACTTCAAACTGTTTGGAATATGGCTGATTTCTTTATGGGTCTTATGGTATTTACAAATTTAATTGCCATTACCCTTCTTGGTAAGTTTGCATATGCCGCTTTAGCAGACTATATAAAACAAAAGAAAGCTGGAAAAACACCAATTTTCCAAGCTGATTCTATTCCTGGCTTACAGAATACAGAGTGTTGGGAAAAAGAGAATTCAAAGGAAGAAAAACAAGCCGTATAGGAAAAGAAAGAAAATCCAATTTCTTACTATGAGAAATCCCCCTTATTACAAATTGAATTTGTAATAAGGGGGATTTTTTTGAATGCATAATCCTACTCATTTTTGTGCTTGTTTGAATTAGAGAAAAGTGCGATGCGTTACTTATTCAACCAAAGAGTTTTAAAAATTGCAAAAATACAAGTTACTTTTCATACACATTATGAATTTTTCACTGCTTCAATTTCTAAAGATTCTTCGTGCCACCAAAGTGCTTCTTCAGGGTCTTGCTTCGCTATTGCGTGTGCTTCTTTTTTCGTTTCTACAGTCGGGTACGAACCTTTCAAGGCACGACCTGACGTTGTCACAAATAGTAGGCTAAATACAATGATGCCAATTAAGCTGACACCGGTTAAATAAAATGCGGGTGCAAGTGCATTTCCAGTAGCATGAACTAAATATGAACATACGAGCGGTGTTGTTCCACCAAATATGGATACGGAGATATTAAATGATATCGAGAGTGCACGATAACGTACATCTGTGAAAAAGAGAGATGGTAATAAAGAAGGCAGTGTTCCTTCATAAACACTAAGGAAGAAACCTAAAACAAAGATACCTATAAAAATAGCTGCAATATGTCCATTGCTGATTAATAAAAAGGCAGGAATTGAACATACTGTCAAACCAAGTAATCCGAATTGTACTACACGTTTATTACCAACTTTATCGCTTAATTTCCCGAAATAAAGCGCCAGTGGAATCATGAGTGCCATCGTAATTGAAATAATGATTAAACCAGTCGTTTCTTTAATTTTTAATACTTGTGTTAGATAAGAAGGAATATAAGAAAGGATCATATAGTTTGTAATATTAAAGAAGGCAACAATTACTGTGCTTAAAAGAAAGTCTTTTTTATGATATTTCAAAATATCAATAAACGGAATTTGTTCATCTTCTTCAGAATCTCCCTGCGCTTTTTCCATCTCTTGGAATATAGGAGATTCATCTAAATGGCGGCGTAAATATAAACCGACCAAACCAATTGGGGCAGCAATTAAGAACGGGATACGCCATCCCCAGCTAAGCATTTGTTCATCTGTTAACACTACCGTCAAAACAGTAACGATTACTGAAGCCGCGATGTAACCAGAAAGCGTCCCAATTTCAAGACCACTACCAAGTATACCACGCTTCTTATCGGGAGATGATTCAGCGATATACACCATCGCTCCTGAATATTCCCCACCTGTGGAAAACCCTTGAACCATACGAGCAACTAATAATAAAATCGGTGCCCAAATTCCAATTTGTTCGTAGGTTGGTAGTAGTGCAATGAATAATGTCGAAAGTGCCATTAAGATAATAGTTGTACTTAACACAATCTTTCGGCCATACTTATCACCAATTCTACCAAAGAAAATACCACCAATCGGCCTAACTAAGAAGGCAGCAGCAAATGTACCAAATGTTAATACAAGCTGTAAGCCACTATCGTGAACACCAGAGAAGAATAATTGACTTAAAATAACCGCTAAATACGCATATAGGCCAAAGTCAAACCACTCCATTGCATTCCCAATACCAGTAGCAATAACGGCTTTCCTGGCTTGTTTTGGGTTCACTACAATTACATCTTGAGGTCCAAAATCTAAATTATTTTTTTGTTGCATATAATAAAAACAGCTCCTTATTTCATTTAAATCATTAAGCACACTTTCTCTTATAGAATAAATTCAATACGAAGCACTTAAGGAAAAGCACCCTCTCTTTACCTGTTACTATTGTTTCATAAAATCAATTCCTTGTCTAACGATATGGGGTATAGACCATACAATAAAGCGCTTTCATAAAAAGGGATACACCCTATAAATATTTCGGAAACATCCGTATACCCCATATTTTATACAGAAATATTGAGTATTCTTCTCCTATACCATTTATTTTCCAAATATATCGCTTGTTTCTCAACATATATCCGTAATTCAATAAATTTCGGTATTCACCAAAAAAAATTAAAAAGCTACTTCAAAAAGTAGCTTTTGACAAGAAATTTCGGTCCACAACCACATCCGGCACTTTCCCCGCAATCTCCTCCCCAATCTTCAAACTAGCCGTTGCTGCTGGAGAGGGTGCATTACAAATATGCATAGAGTTGATGCCCGGGATAATACAGAAGTCATCTACCATATTTCCATTCGATAGAATCGCCTGCGCCCTTACACCAGCATGAGTTGGAACGATGTCTTTCTCTGTAAGTTCTGGTATGAGGTGCTGCAAGCTTTTAAGAAAAGATTGTTTACTAAAAGAACGAATCATTTCCTTCATGCCCTCTTTCATATTCGGCATCGCCATCTTCCAAAAGCCTGCGTATGTCATTGTTTCCATAAAGTCTTTTATATCAAAATCCTTTTTTGTATATCCTTCACGTTTAAAACTTAACACTGCATTAGGCCCAGCATGTACGTCCCCATTTATCATTCTTGTAAAGTGAACGCCTAAGAATGGAAAGTCTGGGTTGGGAACAGGGTAAATTAAATGTTTTACAAGATGACGTTTTTCTGGAATGAGTTCATAATATTCACCTCGGAACGGGACGATTTTCATATCTGTTAGTATTCCTGCTTTTTTTGCGATTCGGTCGCTATGTAGTCCAGCGCAATTAATGAGAAATCTTGTTTCAAAGACGCCTTTGTTTGTTTCGATTGTAACGAAATCTTTGTGTTCAAAAATTCGTTCTGCTTTTGTACCTAAGTGTACTTCTCCTCCGCTTTTCTCTATGAAACGTGCAAATGTATGACTGACTCCTTTATAATCGGCAATGCCGCAAGAAGGAACGCGAATAGCTCCTACTCCTTTTACGTGGGGTTCGATTTCCGCTAGTTCTCCTTGGTCGATTTTTGAAATGTTCAGCCCATTTTGTAGACCTCTTTCATACAGGTTATGCAAAAGAGGAATTTCTTCTTTTTCTGTTGCAACGATCACCTTTCCGCACATGTCATAGGCAATGCCATTTTCTTTGCAGAACTGAACCATCGCTGCGTTTCCTTCTTTTGCAAATCTCGCTTTATAGCTACCTGGTTTGTAGTAAATGCCAGAATGAATGACACCGCTATTATGTCCTGTTTGGTGATGCGCAAGTTCGTTCTCTTTTTCAATTACTGCGATTTTGGCATGAGGAAATTTTTTCGTTAAGGCCATTCCAGTTGAAAGCCCCACAATTCCTCCGCCGATAATTAGAAAATCATACATTTAACTTCCCCCTTATGTCTGTATCCCCTATATTAGGAAAGGCAGGCCTTATTGTAAGACCCGCCACATGTATTATTTAGAAAAACAGCCGCGCTGGCGCATGAGTTCTCGATATAGATCTTTGTTTTTCTCAAAAGGAGCGCGCCCATGCATCCAAAATAAATTGTTTAATAAAACAAGATTCCCAACTGGTAGTTTTAATGCGTGTGTTGCTGGAGAGTTTTCAACAGAGTATGATAATTCCTTCAAATATGTTGCCTGTTCAATATTATCCGGATAAGCAAATTGATCAATAAAGCAAATGCACGGTGCATTGTTTACATCAAAAAATGTTTCACGGTATACGATTTCTTGCGCATTTTTACTTGGAGGTGCTTTGTACGTAACCTTAACTGATGCGAGTGGATGATTGCGAAACTTATCAAGTTCTTCCCAATCATCTAAATGAAGCAGGCGTGATTCGCCGCCTACTGCATTCTTTTCCTCTATTTTCATCATAAGGAGCCAATCTGTCGGTTCGTCAACAAATGTCCCGTCTGTATGAAGCGTAAATAATCGATATGCTTGGCGAAGATACGAATCACTGCTATCTGTATCTTTCACGTTAAATCTTGCGTAATACGTTCCTGTCATCGCGTCAAAGTTAGACGTACCAATTAAATGTGTTAATGCAGTTGCAAATTTCACATAGTCTCCTGCATCAGTCGTTTCGCCTTGTACACCAATTGTAAACCCGCCCGTTTCACGGTCATGAATAATACCTCGAACATTTTCCATAAAGGATTCACCAAAAAGCTTTTTCATTTGATCCGCAATAATAAAACGCGAATACGGAATATATTGTAAGGATTGCTCCGAATGTTCTTTTACCCCTTCGAAAAACTGCCCAAGCAATTGCCCGTCTAACACAATATGATACAACCTTTTATGTTCTGGATGAGGCACAATTTCATACCCCTCATATTTCTTCGCAAACTTCATCTTCACTTCTTGCTTTGTAATCACTGACATGTTATTTCCTCCTTTAGTTTAAATAAAACGAAAAAGCCAGTCATACGCATCTACAATAAAAATTGTAGAAAACGTACAACTGGCTTTAAATTACGAGTGTTCTTTAATCTCTTAAAGTACAGTAATAATAGACAGTTTTTTTATGAAAATATGTGCAAAACAGAAAATGAAGATCGGATATAGAGAAGGCTAATTTCTCGTATGGATCTTATCACTTTATAATTATATGATAATTCAAAATATTCACACTGTCAATATGTTTCTTTCATTAATTTAAATGCTAGTGTACTACGAAAAAATGAGCTTTTTTTGTTACAAGTTAGCACAAAATTTCGTTCTGGGGGTAGTTGTATCTTCTTAGCTTGATGGCTATGTAGTGGGACCCCTTTCTAAAATCTCTCTTATTTGCTTCATTCGTATATTCCCATCATTTAGATGTTTGAATTGTTATCGTGTTTTACTATCAATACTGTTTATTGCTTCCATCCAGTATCTTTCCCCGTCTTGTACTTTAGTTATGGCTTGGTCTACCTTAGTCTCATCCATAGTATCTATCGCATCTATCATTAACTGAAAACCTTCATCGTATAAATCCATTGCTTTAACAATGTTCTTTTGGTCTTCTTCAAATCCACTAGGTGCCTTTTGGTTTTTTAGTTTATCTAACTGTGCCTTTGCACCTCCTAAACTTATACCCAATTCATTTTTCTTTTGTGAGAATGACTTCGAATCCGAATTTGAAATCTTATCTACAAGGTCTAACGTAAGAGCGACTTCAGTAGAGTAAGATACGATGTCTGCCATATATTTAGTTACTTCTGCACTGTTTGACTTACTAGTTAAAAAGTCAGGAGCATACTTAGAGTTTATTCTCAAGTCTTCACCATTATCCCCTCTAAGTAAAGGGTTATCAGAACTCGATTTGCTACTAGAATTACTACTTGAAGAACTACTAGAATTGCTCTTTGTGTCTTCACCTTTCGCCACAGATAGGCTATCTTCTTTCTTGCTATCCGTTGACTTACTCTCTTTCTCAGAAGACTTACTCTCTTTCTCAGAAGACTTACTCTCTTTCTCGACCTTTTGCGTTTCTTCTTTCTTTGGTTCAGCATTCTTATTATCAGATTCATTTGTAATACAACCACTCAATAACATAACTGGTAACGCTAAGCTTACTAATTTCTTTGCTTTCATAATCCCCTCATACCCCTTTATTTGTGAAATTTAGTGCGAAAAAGTTAATATACTTAACTAATAAGTTTTCCTCGAATAATTTCTCGGAAACAACTATCCATATATTAACTGTATATTCATAATTTTCCTATATATATAATTTCACAAAGAATCACAGGTATGGTCAAATGTATTTATGCAGTATTTACAGGTAAACTTACTAGATGGGGTAGCACCACATCACCATCAACTTAAGAAATTAATTGTTCTCCAAAACGAAAGAAATGAGCCAAATTTTCATGAATAACTTTAAAAATTTAAAATTTCCGTTATGGAGGTGTCTCAAAATCTTAGCTTGATGGGCACCCCCATAAAGAAAAGACACCATTAAGGTGCCCTATTAACATAGTATTTGAAAGTGAGAGTTTTATTTTGGAAAATGATTATTCTTCTCCCCAAGAAGCGACTATATAATTTTGGATTTTATTTATATCAACGTAAAGTCTTTTTTGTTTATTGTTCTTATCATATCCTCTAACTGTGATAAAACCCGCAAGTGCTAAATGTTCGATTTTGACATCAGTTACCACAAAGTCTATATTTTCTTCTTTTTTCATGTGTTGTATTGCAACTTTAGCAGCTTTTTCTTTTGCAGTATTTCTGTCATGAATAAATTTGGCTGTAGATCCTATAGTTAAAGCTATAATTGCTACAATGATTAAAATTATAATGTTTTTCTTTTTTGGATCACCCATATTTTCCCTCCCCGAATTCTTTTATAATAATACTATATCTTTTTTAGGAAGAGAGAAACTATGTGTTGATTTGAAATAAAGTTTAACCGTTTTGAAAAAAGATTAACTGTTTATAAAAAAGTTGCACCGTTTTACCCCTTTAGATATTTTTGTCTAAAGGGGTGTTTTTATGTCCAAAAGAAAAAGAATATCTGAAATTGAAACGTGAATTAAACAAGGTCGAGGTTCAGGGATAGGCGTAGATTATAAATCGTGGCTAAAGATTCAAGATGTATCTTCTGAAGGTCGTTCAACTCGTTTAAAAGGAATAAAAACGAGTAGACAACATGAATTTTTATCGGATTTAGAACGAGATCACTTTCATTTAACTGAACATTCTGATTTTTTTAAGGGAGAAATTGTTTAAGAGGTTATTGAAGTGAGGAGATATCCGAAAGTTTATTTTGAGAAATCTTTCAGTTTTGATTCTGAAAATTATAAAAAAAGACTTGTTTTGTAATAAAATTAGAGTGAATTTAAATAGCATTTACTGATGAATCACATTAATTTGTAAAGATGAATAAATTTCAAAATAATTGTACATTGGTAATGTTGTTGTAGGAGGAGCAACAACTGTGGGAGCAGCGACTCTGGTAGTTGCTGCCGCGGAGTTTGGTATATCAGTAGGGCTAACGTATTTCACAGAAGGTGTGAAATGGGATGTTGATTTAGATGGTGATGGTGAAGATGATAGTGTTAAGGATATGGTGAAAACGGGTGCGAAAAAAGCTTGGTCAACAGTAGCGGGGTGGTTTAATTAACATGCAAAAAAATATAGATTTTAATAAGAAAGCTTTTGAATACTATATGGCTGTTTATGCTGTACAGGATATAAGATCGACTATTATTACTCTTGTTATCGGGATAGCAGACATATTTGTTCTTGCGCCTGCTTTTGCGAATCCTTTTCGATTATTGTATGTATATATAGTGGCTCCTCCGATTATCTTTTTGAACCTATGGGCGATATGGATTATTATCAATCCTCGGAAACGGCAATTACAATACACTCTATTTCGAGGAGTATTTGGTATCGTATGTTCAGTAGGATTATTGGTTATAGCTCAAAAATTCGCATATGAAATGTTAGAATTACAAACGCCAATTTATTTTATTTTTTCATTTGGTTTGTATAGTTTTGCTTTGTATCATTATTATAAAAATCATATTAAAAACTTCAGGAACCAAGAAAAAAGTCAAAATCATCGAAAGGAATGGGGGGGTTAGGAGCAGTTGCTTTTGGTAGAAGAGCAATCCTACTTTTATTGTATATGAAGCAG
This sequence comes from Bacillus sp. UNC437CL72CviS29, assembly GCF_000482345.1. Taxonomy (NCBI): domain Bacteria; kingdom Bacillati; phylum Bacillota; class Bacilli; order Caryophanales; family Bacillaceae; genus Bacillus; species Bacillus sp. UNC437CL72CviS29. Next base: position 359,965 of record NZ_AXVB01000004.1, read on the forward strand.
CAATAATTCACACCATATTCATCTATTATAATTTTTATATTTAAGAGAACTTTCTTTTGACATGTACTTTTCATTTTCTTTTTCCTGGCCACACGCTTTACATATGTTACACGTTTTCACCACACCATTTTTCGCGCACCCTCTTTTTTGCTTTACACCTTGATTTAATTTTGACATTTTATCAGCCTTCTCATTAGATAAACATAAAAAAGCCAGTTATATTCCGCTCACTAAATAAGCTGAAATATAACTGGCTCTCGTCTATGAACGCTCTTTACAGAATAAAGTGCAATAAACTAGGCAGTTTGTTATAGATTTGTTTCCTCGCACTCTTCTAGCGGTTTGTTGCCATTTAAATAGTTTGTATATTGACGATATAAATCTTTTACCGCGCTAATAATTGCATTTTGCGCTTTTCCTTGATAGTGATACGTGATTTCTTGAATGATATCTTCAATACCATCTCGTAAACTATGTCCTCTTAACATTTGAGCAATAAAGTCTCTCCCATGTTCAGTAGCAAGGGTACATGACGCTTCAATTATAACGTGATATTTGTGATCTGCTTCTATTGTAATTGTTAATGTTTCATAGACACTGCGTACAGCCATCCCTTTCGGAAGTCTTGAGTGTCCTGCCATGAAAAAAGTACCTTTACGCATGTTCATCCCCCATTTTATAACTTATACTTGATCGATATATACTGTCTTCACCCTTGTATAAAATTCTGCAGCTGTTTTTCCTTGTTCACGTGGTCCCGCGCTCGAATTTTTCATTCCCCCAAACGGAACTTGCGGCTCTGCTCCTGCAGTTTCTGAGTTGACATGGACCATTCCAACTTCCATATCATCGATAAACTGCTGGGCTAGACTGAGATTATTTGTACAAACAGATGCGCTCAGCCCATATTCTGTATCGTTCGCCAAATAAATCGCTTCTTGATAATTGTTCACCTTAAATAAACAAATAACAGGGCCGAAAATTTCTTCTTTCGCAATTCGCGCGTCTTGCGGTACGTCTTCAAAAATAGTCGGCAGGACATAATATCCTTGTTTTAACTCATCTTCTTCTGGTACGTCGCCTCCGCAAAGTAATGAAGCTTCTTTCTTTCCAACTTCAATCATCGATAAAACAGCGTGCTGTTGACTCTCGGATACGCACGGCCCCATAAACGTATTTTGTTCGAATGGGTTTCCAGCCTTAAGCACTTCTGTACGCAATAGGAGCTCACTTCGAAATTCTTCATAAATGTCCTCTTCAATAATCACTCTGCTTGTCGCTGTGCATTTTTGCCCCGTTGACATAAATGCACCTCTTATCGCAATATCGACTGCCTTCTGAACATCAGCATCCTTTAATACGACTAATGGGTTTTTCCCTCCCATTTCTAACTGCACTTTCTTTCCGCTTGCAATCGCGGTTTGCTGAATGATTTTTCCGACGCTATTCGAACCAGTAAAGGATATCGCTTTTATATCCGGGTTTTCTGTTAATTCCGTTCCAACGACTGAACCTTTTCCGAATACACAATTAATCACTCCAGCAGGAATTCCTGTCTCGTGAAAAGCATTCACAAGGTGATAGACTGATTTTGGCGTAATTTCAGCAGGCTTTATGACAACCGTATTCCCGTAAATAAGTGCCGGCGCCATTTTCCATGCGGGAATCGCAATTGGAAAGTTCCACGGCGTAATAAGTCCGACTGGTCCAACTGCTACACGTTTGCTGTAGAGCATTGTTTTCGGATTTGCCGAAGGCATCATTTCTCCTACTGGCTGATTCGCTTCTCCTGCATAGTATTCAAGAATACTGATTGCTCGCTTCGTCTCTCCTATTCCTTCCGCAAGCGTCTTTCCTTCTTCGCTTGTTAAATCTTGACCGATTTCAGTAACTCTCTCCTTTAATATCGCTGCTGCTTTCCATAAATAACTTGCCCGCTCTTGGAATGATAGCCCTTGCCAATGTTGAAAAGCTTCTTTCGCTGATGCAATAGCCGCCCTAGTATCATCTGCCGAGCTTAATGGAAATTCTCCTAATACTTCTCCATTATGCGGGTTATAGTTTTTCGAATATTGATTTGTAGATGGCTCTCTCCACTGGCCATTTATATAATTGAAAAACTGCATTCTTCTACCTCCATCATTGTTTCTTATTTTGATAGATTCGCAATCGCACTTTCAAGAATCGCAAGCCCTTCCTCAAGTTGTTCATCTGTAATAACAAGTGGCGGTAAGAAACGAAGGACATTTCCATAAATTCCAGCGCTTATTGTGATTACACCTTTGTTATGCGTTTCTTGCATAATCGCTTTTACTTCTTCTGTTGCTGGCTCTTTCGTATTGCGATCTTTGACAAGTTCGATCGCCGTCATAGCCCCAAGGCCTCTTACATCTCCAATACATTCATATTTTTCCTTCCAGCTATGGAACACTTCCATCATACGGCTACCGATGACTTCAGCACGTTTTACTAATTGCTCTTCTTCAATTACATCTAAAACAGCGAGTGCAGCTGCGCAAGCAACCGGACTTCCTGAAAAAGTACCACCAAGTTGTCCCGGCCCAGGAGCATCCATCAATTCCGCTCTTCCTGTTACTGCGCTAAGCGGCATCCCTGCAGCAATGGATTTGGAAAATGTCATTAAATCAGGAGCTACGCCAAAATGATCCATCGCAAACAAACTTCCTGTACGAGCAAAGCCCGTTTGAATTTCATCAGCAATCATGATAATTCCATATTTATCACAAAGGTTTCTAACGCCTTGTATAAACGTAGCACTTGGAACGATAAATCCACCTTCACCTTGAAGCGGTTCCAAAATGATGGCAGCAATATTATCACTCGCTACTTCCTCTAACATAAAACGTTCGAAATACGCTAAAATTCGCTCATCTACTTCTTCTTTCGTCATGCCGTCTTCTGCGCGGTAATAATACGGATAAGGCAGCTTGTATACATCTGATGCAAACGGGCCAAATCCATGCTTATAAGGTTTTACTTTACTCGTAAGCGACATCGTCAGAAGTGTACGTCCGTGATATGCACGTTCAAACGAAACGATGGCACTGCGCCCAGTCGCTTTCCTAGCGATTTTCACAGCATTTTCTACCGCTTCCGCCCCGCTATTAGCAAACATTGTTTTTTTCTTAAAATCTCCTGGCGTTAATTCATTCAATCTCTCAGCTAGTTCAATATAGCTTTCATACGGTGCTACATGAAAACAACTATGAATAGAAGATTCCACTTGGCTCTGAATGGCTTGTACGACCTTCGGATGACAATGCCCAACATTTTGCATACCAATCCCGCCTGCAAAATCTATTAATTCATTGCCATCTACATCCGTAATGATTGCTCCTTTTGCCGACCCTACATATAACTGCGTAATATTATAAGGGCCACCAGGCACCGCATTGTTTCTTCTCTCATGTAGACTATTAGATTTTGTCGTTACAATATTTTGCTTTTCTTTTAACATGGAACATACCCCTTTCTTACTCCTTCTCTAAACTAACTTTCGAATCTTGTATAATCGTAAACTCTTCGTTTATCGGTACTCGTTTATTTCTATCTCTTAAGAAATAAATTGCGATAACGATAGCAGTCGCTAACATCGTCATATAAAATTGCATTCTCATATCCTCTATAAACGCTTGTGCAACAAATATCGTAATAATCATCGCAAGTGTTGCATATGTGAGGTAAGGGAATAACCACATTTTTACCTTTAGTTGCCCCGAGTCTTCTCTTTCAGCTTTTCTTCTTAACCGAATATGTGAAACGGCAACGAACATATACATCAGCATTGTAACGCCGCCTGAGCTATTCGCTAAAAAAGCAAATAATTTATCAGGTGATATGAACTTGAGCATAGCGCAAATGAATGCAAATACAATACTTGCATAGATTGCCCAAACGGGTGTCCCTCTACTGTTTAACTTTGAAAAAATAAAAGGGGCGTCTCCCTTTTTCGCAAGTGAAAATAACATACGAGAACTCGTGTATATTCCGGAATTCATAACCGAAAGGAGCGACAGAAACACAACCCCATTCATAATTTGTGCAGCAGCAGGGATTCCTGCCATCTGAAATAAACTTGCATATGGTAGTTTCAATAATTCTGCATTGTTCCACGGCATAAAAATGACCAAAATCGTTACAGACCCTACAAAGAAAATCATAAGACGCCATACAACACTGTTAATCGCTCTTATTACGTTTTTCTCTGGATTGTCAGACTCTCCGGCCGCAATCGCTGCTACTTCACTCCCCGATAAGGAGAAAGAAATAAATACAACACTGAGCAATACAGGCATAATCCCTTTTGGAAAAAAGCCTCCGTTTTCAGAGATCATCGAAAGGTCTGGTCTATCTACGTTAGGAACAAGTCCAAAAATCATTGCAATTCCTAACACTAAAAATGCAAGAATCGCTACAACTTTAATAAATGCTAACCAATATTCAAACTCTCCATATAACTTCACTGAATAAACATTTGTCATTGTCATAAGGATAATCACGAACAAACTCGCTATCCATGTTGGTATGGAAGGAAACCAATTATTGATCATCACGCCTAACAATACCGCTTCAATTGCAATAATGATGAGCCAATTGAACCAATATAACCAACCGATTGTGTACCCTGCCCAAGGTCCAATTGCCTTATGTGCATATGTTGAGAATGAACCACTATCAGGGTTTACCGCAGCCATCTCCCCGAGCATCCGCATCACAAGTACAACCATTAAAGCGCCAATGATATAGGACAAAATGGCAGCTGGACCTGTTGATTGAATAATTGTCCCACTTCCTACAAATAAGCCTCCCCCGATAACCCCGCCAATCGAAATCATTGTTATATGCCTGGTTTTTAAGTCTTTTTGTAATTCCTTTTTTTCTTGCACCAAAAAGATCACCAACCTATAAGTATTTATTTTCATAAATCCTTTTCTTAAAGTGAACATACATAATATCGAAACATCGCCCATGATTGATAACGCTTTCTCAAAATCCTCCTATAAGGTAAAACTTTAATCAGCGGGCGGATTCTTCATCCCCACTGATTATTAATTGAACGAATCGGACCTTTATGGGCAATTATCCTCCACCTTCTGAATCTTGAGGCGTGGGGTCTTACTGCCCGTTAAGACGGGATAAATAGAAACAATAAAAAGAGCCAGAAAAACAATGTAAAGAATTACATTGGATTTTACTGTCTCTATCCTTATGGCTCGTCTTCCTGCTAAGGAAGTTCAAGTGGAAAGAAGCCAATCATCCTCGATTAAATTGAACGAAATCATATCCGGGCATGCAGAGAGGCTAATCACTGTCATCCGATAATAAGCTAATAATAATACAAATAGACTGAATATTCAACATTTATTTCAAATTCAGTCATTTGCTATAAAAAAACGAAATTTATAAATTCTAAAACATATACTATTTAAAAGAAAAAAAGGAAGTGATTTCCATGTATTACGGAACAAAAGGATGGTACGTAGCCGAACTTAAAAAAATAGGCGTTCGTTATTATGAAGGAAGAAAATTAGAAAGCTATCGTGCCCATGTTTTACGCAATTTATTAGCTGCAAAACAAGAAGAACTCAAAGGTAAGTAATCTATTATGATTCATTGATAAAACGATATCGACTGTTCTTTCGAATATATAAGGTAGCACCGCATACCCATCAAACTAAGATTATATAAGTATAATTTCATGTGAGATTTTTTCTTCCTTTTCAACATAAAAGATGCAGCTACGAAGAAACCAATTACTGACCTTGAAACATATCTAGATGCAATTAAAAATACCTTCATGTACATCCAGCCGGTACTAAGAATATGGAACCTGAAGCTATGTTCCATACAGAATTTCCAACTAGCGGCACTTATAAAATATGGGGACAATTCCAGCATAAAGGTAAGGTATTTACAGTACCGTATGTAATTACTATTCCTTAACAACAATCAATACAAATAATAAAAAAATCGCTTCAGATAGCGATTTTTTTCTATTTACTTTTATCTTATTTAAGAGCAGTTAGTATCTTCGGAAAAAACCAGTGAAACATATATTCTTTCATAAAGCTTTTAATAAGAATATAAGGTCTAATCCTTGTTGAATATAGAATTAGTCCCTATGTTTACTTCATATAATGTTTTGTTATGTAATCCTGACATGATTAGAATATTCTTAATGGAACATTTCGTTATTTCTATTAAAATGGAATAAAAAGGAGATGATTATACTGAAAATCTTTTTCTATTTCTTACTCATCCTGTTATTTCTTGTGGTTGATTACTATTGCTTAGATATGGATAGCAAAAGATGGGGATGGTTTAAAAATAGAAGTAAAAAGCAAAAAACAATCTTTTTTACTCTTGTTCTTCTCTTAACTTTCATAGGATACATACTTCTTGATGCTAAGTACTTTCTTTCATAAGCTAAAAGAACCAATTTTTCTTTCGGGCTCAATAGTTCATAGCACTCACTTCCCGTTCCCATAATACTACTGATTATGCGAAGGGAAATTCCCTTCAGTACTTGTGAAGGGGGATATTAAAGGTTTTACAATACTTTATGTTATTGACACTTCCCCCCTAAAGGAGCAAGCTGGAAAAACCAGTGGGATTCTTGCAACCAATTAAAAAAGCGCCCTATAAACAGGGCGCTTCACTTTTACCTAATGACTAATATTAGCCGATGGGTATAATGTTGTTCCTCCAATTGAAACTTTTATTTCATTTGTTAATGGAACATTTTGTTCATTAATAATTGTTCTCCACCATTCCCATGCAAGACCTGTACATTCTCTTGCTACGACTTTTACATTTTTTGAATTCGGCGGAAGTGGTATGACTGTATTGAAATGAGCAGTTCTGTCTCTGCCGTTTCCTTCCCAAGTTTTATGGATTAGTACTTCTTTACCATTTTTATCATATGAGAATTCATCCCAAGATACATCAAATTGAGCAACATATCCACCAGTATGATCAAGCGTCATTTTAGCACGAGAATATTCTGTAGTTGTAGTCTCAATATAATCTGTATTGTTATGAACAGCAGCAGTTGCGTTATCTTTTAAGAAAGTGCTTGTATATGAAATTGGGTATGCTGGATTTTTAGAACTTAATTCTGCATTATCTTTAATGATATTTCGTATTTCATTAAAATCTTTTGTAACAACTTTGTTATGCTCTTTTGCATCTCCACCTAATACTACAGCGGTAAAGGTACTGTCTTCAAAAATATCTTTGTACTGTCCACTCGCTTCAACGCTTTGATTCTTAATTAAGGCTTTAAAAGCAGTTTGTACATCTTTGCTCTTAGATGATGTTTCTAATTTCACATAAACTGTTCTACCATAAGCTACATTTGATACCATAACAGGCGGAGCCGCCTTACTTACCCCTTTACGAGTTAACTCTGGAAAAGTAACACTATTATCAAAAAGATCTGATGGATTGTTAGGTAGTTCTGCACTTACGGTATAAAAGATTTGCTTATATGCCGCAACCATCACTTTTTTCTCTCCATTTGCAACAGCATTAAAGTCAATGTTCAGTGCATTGTCAAGATATTTAGCGTTAACATTAAGAGCACTTGCTATTTGAGATTTACTATACACCATAGATTCTGTATACTGCATTCTTGCAGGTAACGTATGTGTTTTTGAATACTTTTCATTCCAAGTAGATACTAATTCATCTACTGCACCAGACACATTACCATATGTAGGATTTTGGACAGTAATTGTATTGTCTTTTCTCATGCCAGGTAAGTCTATACTAATATTCAAAGGTTTTCTCTTAGCTACTAACAAACTAGGTTGATTATCTGCAAATGCTTTATTTGCAAGTTGTACTGCTCCCGGATACGTACGATTAGCCACAGAATCAATAATTGAAATATCCACTGGTGAAGTTGTAAGTGATTTTTTCTCACGTTCAACTACTACAAATTTACCATTTGAATTTGTACTTTCTTTCGGAACAAAACTCTCTACTTTATCACCATTTACTGCTAAAACCTCTTGATTATTATACTTTAGATTTGCTATACCAGTATCAATGCCACTAGCATTTTTTGTTACATCAGCTGTACCTGTTTTTGTTTCCGCGAAGGAGATAGATGAATAATTAATAGTGCATAAACTAACTGCTAAACATGCTAGAAATTTTATTCCTTTATTTCTTTTTGTAATTTTCAAAAAAATCAACTTCTTCCTTTTTTTCTCGTATTAAGGTATGATCATTATTTATAAATAATTGCTAAATAGTAAACTTACATAAATGCTTTTAAAAGCTCTTGAACGAATGGAAGTACTCCACCTACAAATTTTAAAATTGGCATTACGATTGTCATGTTATTGCCTCCTCTTTTGTTGTTGCTAAGATGTGACTTATTCTTTATGATTTTATTATAGTAAGCGCTTACATTTATAGCAATATATTTTCATATGCAATATTGCATATCTGAGTAAGATCAACGAAATCTCACATTTCTCATTAAGGCATGTGTTTGTATAGTACCACATCGCTATCAATCTCACATTTTGAAGTGCCCCCAAAACGAGAAAATTGGCATCTCTAGGTGAAATGTACTTTAGTTCATCTCGATACCTTTATCTTGAGCTTTCGATAATATACTCGGAATAGCAATAGAGTTACTCCATGAAAGGGCCAGATTACGGAATACGGGAAGAATATTTTTATTTAAAAGAAGGAAACATCCCCTTTTAATAGAATGTAAACATTTTAATTAAGAGGAGGTTGATGTTGTTGGAGAGACGAGCTTTACTGGTATCTTCATTACCACAGTATGAAGAAGAGATTGGCAGATGGCTATGGTGTCTAGAGGATGTTCGACGTACTCTTATAACTGAATTAACTGGAATCAGCCAAAGCTTAATTGATCAAAAATTAGGCGAAAGACAATCAATTGGGACACTTTTGTATCACATTGCATTGATTGAGGCAGATTGGTTATATGTAGAAGTACTTGGAACCGATTGGGATCCTGAAATTAGCGCATTATTTCCTTTAGAACATCGAACTGACGGCAATTTAACTCACTTTGAGGGAGAAAGTATAGAGGAACATTTTTACCGCCTTAATAAGGTACGTGAAGTATTTCTTTCCCACTTTCGTTCAATGGACTTAACCGATTGGCGTAAACCGAGAGTACTTGAACATTATGACGTCACACCTGAGTGGGTTGTTTACCATTTGATTGAACACGAATCGCATCATAGAGGTCAAATTTTTCAAATTCTTCGGGAATTACGAAATGATAAGTGTTAAAGAGGAGGAACTATAATCCATCTTGAATTAACGGAATGGCTTTAGTTAGTTATTACATCAATAAATGATGTTTAAGAAACAATAGATAAATCAAGTGGTATAGTTATTTCATTATTTTATCACGTTATTTGCGGGCAGTAAGCCTCCCAACCTCAAAATTCGGCTAAGGCATTGTCCAGTTCCAGTGGTTAAAATGTTCGGTGGCTTCGCTTCTTCCCCCCTCACATTCTGGACGAGCCACTTCCACTTTTCTTTAAGAAGTTAGGTGGGAGATAAACTGCCCGTAAAAGCCCGATTGATGAGGGCTAATAATCAGTGGGGGATGAAGAAAATCCCCACTGATTACAGTTTCACTTTATTGCATCACCACAGAAACTGCTTTTTCACCATTTTCATGAAATCGTCTTACAAAATGAATTTTTCCTTGTTTGTCAGCAAAAGCAATATTGCCATTTTCCAGGATGCTTCGTTTGTTCCAAACCCTGTCCATGCCTCATTTGATGAGATTTGTGCGTACTACCCCATACCCATCAACTTAAGAAAAGTAAACACCCCCCAAAACGAAAAAACAGCCGACCTCTCAAAATAACTAACTATAGAGAAAGAAAATTTTCATTTGGGGGGTACTTCAAAATTTTAGCTTGATGGCCATGTGGCGGGACCCCTATATGTGAAATTTCTAGTTTAATGCAACAATTAAATCGATTTTTTTGATTAATTAAATTTAATCATCCCATAACATATTATATATGTCTAATATGTTATGGGATTGATTTAATAATATTTTTTAAAATTAGGTCTTGATAATCTTACAAGGGATCCTCCTTTTTTGTTCTATGGATTTATGCATTTTTTTATACATTCCTATCCTGGCGTGGGTTTTAAGGTTCTCGTTTGTTACTGGATTAGCCGAAAAACTGTATAAAATCTTGCATGCTCTTAGCGTGGTTTTTTTCCGAAATGCTGGCGGTCCCCCATGCCCATCAACTTAAGAATTTTATAACGCCTCAAAACAAAAAATGTACATTTTCACATGAAGATGTCAATTTTCTCGTTTTAGGGTATTTGTATTTCTTAGCTTGATAGCGATGGGATACCGCCCACATTATAGAATTTGGATGGTTTCAAATCAATCCATTTGGATGGGGACAGAAGGTGATTGCTGTTTTATATTGATTAATGAATGAAGCTTAAAACTTTAATTAAGAGGAGGAAGAATTATGAATTTGACCATATTGGACACTACATTTTCTGTTATAAAATTACCTAAAACAGAAGAAGTACCTTCTTGGGCGAGCAAAGGTGAGTTATTTTCTATCACACGTACAAATGAAGAACTTTCGATTGTTTGTGCTTCATCTAATGTTCCTGATAACGTTCTAAAAGACGTTGAGCATGATTGGAAGTGCATTAAAGTAGAAGGTATGTTGGATTTTGGATTAACAGGAATATTATCTTCTTTAGCCAATCCACTAGCGGATAATAATATAAGCATTTTTGCTATTTCTACTTTTAACACTGATTATTTGTTAGTTAAACTGCATTCCGTAGAAAAAGCAAAATCAGCATTGGAAAATGCGGGACATACATTTATCTAGGCGGGGATCACCTTACATGCCCCTCAACTTAAGAGATTTTAATACTCTTAAGTACTAAAAAACGTTATTCTTTCTAAACAAGGTGGTTATTTCTTTCTCGAAAAGGAGGTCAATCCATTAGTAAAATCCATGCGTATGGCCAATTACAAAAAGCTGGAGATTTTGCCGGTGTAGAATCCATTGGTACTCAAACCATGCGCAAAACCTTCGGATATTGGTTCTATAAGAAAACAAAAGACGTAGCCATGTTGTAAGAAATGTGCAATCATAGTACGCTATAAATGACTCTTAGATATATTGGAATTACCAAAAAAGAAAAAGATAATACACGTGATACATTCCAAATTTGAGTACATCCAATCTTAAATTTCACAACACATCAAATAAAAATCAGCAATATAAATAAACTATAGTTCATTTATATTGCTGATTTATCTAATAAACTTTTGATTTAGGTTTAACTTTTAGTTTCAGAAAAGCAAATTTTTTCATACACTCATTATTGAATATTTATAGGTTTTGCAACAGTATCAACAAATATATTGTTCACTTTTACTGATGAACAATTTTATTATTTTTCCAATCAATTTTGTAATTATCTATAGCTTGATTAGTGCGTACATCTTTATCATTTGTTCCGTACCAACCTGCAAGGGTAGAATATAAATTATATTTATCTTGTACTCTTGCATGTTTTACAGATAAATCAGTTGAAGTTTCATCTTTGTCTGCAGTTACAACTGCCAATGTACTTGGTTGAAAACCAAATCTTACCAGAGGTGGGAATTCATCATTAGATATAAAATTGTCTTTTGCATTAATGAATGGATCAGTACGTGAGTTCATAAATAGCTCATTACCATAAATAGTATGATAGGAGTCTCTAGTGTAAAATCCCCATCCTCTATTATCAAACTTACTAAATTCAACCTTCCAATCTACTTTTTTATCCGTAGAATTTTCTAAAAATGTTTTATAATCTGGTTGGTCATATGTGACAGTATTTGACCAAGATGCACCAATTGATGGTTTTATTACACCTGATGATGGATCCCCTGCTTTAACATCTAAACTTCCCCCTACATTATATGAAACTGTAGAAGATACTTTTTTTGTTTCTATTGCATTTTGAGGTGCAACGTTATAAAATTTTGCACTATCATTACTTGTAATCTCTAATCCTGTTTTATAGGCAGATGGCCATTCTACACGACCATAAATATCTGAACCAGTACGATAAAATCCTGAGCCAATATTACTTCCTTCTGTAGAAATAATAGCATATTTTTTATCAGTATTTGGATCATCAATAAATGAAACTTTTATTGAATTCTTTATGTTTTCGTTAGCATTATAAGTTGTGTCTATGCTATTTATAACTTTTGCACCTTTTCCGATGTCTTGAATTGAATCAGCATGTGCAGATGAAGAATTAAATACTAATGATCCACTAGCAACAGTGGTAGCTAGTGTTAAAGCTTGTACTATTTTTTTGGTTTTTTTCATGTTTTTCTTTTTTGTAGTCATTTCCATTCTCCTGTTCCATTTTTAAGTTTCTAGTGGTAAAAATAAAATTCGCATCAATAAATTCATATTATTTTATATTCCTTTCAAATGACTTACATAAATATTACAAAAGTATTTCATTATTTTTATTTGTAATAACTGAAGCATTAAGCATTGATGCGGTAAGATTAAAACATATATCAGGCCTCACCATAAATGCCCATCAGCTTAAGAGATTTTCATACCTTCAAACACCAAAAAACGTTATCCTTTTTAAACAAGCTAAATTAGAAAGGACGACGTTTTCTTATGAATCTCTCGATTCAAGATGAACTACTACCATTTGCGGAAGAATTACAACGATATGTTAAACCTGTATTTTTAGAAGAACTTGCAAGAGAAATCGGATTTATAAAGCGAAAACGTAAGTTTTCTGGCTCAGACTTAGCTACGATTTGTATTTGGATCAGTCAACGAGTAGCAAGTGATCCATTAGTACGATTATGTAGTAGGCTTCATGCAGCCACTGGTACTTTACTCAGCCCTGAGGGCTTAAATAAACGTTTAAACGCTAAAGCAGTTTTGTTTTTCCAACATATTTTTTCTTTACTTTTACAGCAAAAAGTATGCGAACAAACGCAAATCTCTAACCATCTCTTTTCTTATTTCCAACGAATCCGTATTCTAGATGCCACCGTATTTCAAGTGCCAAATTCCTTAGAGAATATATATCCAGGCTCTGGAGGATGTGCCCAAACAGCCGGAATCAAAATTCAATTAGAATATGATTTACATAGTGGGAAATTTCTTAACTTTCAAGTTGGACCAGGGAAAAACAATGACAAAACCTTTGGTACAGAGTGCTTAGATACCTTACGACCAGGAGATTTATGTATTCGTGATTTAGGTTATTTTTCATTGGAAGACTTAAATCAAATGGATCAACGAGGTACATACTATATTTCTCGTTTAAAATTAAATACGAATGTATATGTGAAAAATCCAACCCCAGAATACTTTAAAAATGGAGCCATTAAAAAACAATCAGAATACATACAAATCGATGTGAAACATCTTTTAAATCAACTAGATTCTGGAGAAACATTTGAATTAAAAGATGCTTATATTGGTGATAAACAACAACTATTTGCACGTGTTATTTTTAATCGATTAACAGAAGAGCAACTTCAAAAACGACGAGCAAAGATTGCGGAAAAAGAAAAATCTAAAAATAGAACGTACTCAGAGAAAAGTAAATTGGTAGCTGGATTAAATGTGTACGTGACGAATACACCTTGGGAATGGGTTCCGATGGAACAAGTACATGAATTATATACTTTGCGTTGGCAAATAGAGATTATCTTTAAAACGTGGAAATCATTCTTCAAAATAGACCATTATCGTAATGTAAAACAGGAGCGATTAGAGTGCCAATTATATGGAAAGCTAATTGCTATTTTCCTATGCTCCTCTACTATGTTTAAAATGCGTCAACTTCTTTTGAAAAAGAAGAAAAGAGAATTAAGTGAATATAAAGCGATTGGAATGATTCAAGATCATTTGTATCTGTTGTATCAAGCTATACAACAAAACACCCAAGAAATAACAAAGATTTTAATCCGCCTGTTCCACCTCCTACAGAAGAATGGACGGAAATCTCATCGATATGAGAAGAAAACTGTCTTTGATATTATGGGTGTTGTCTATGAGTATAGTGAACTTAGAAAACAAAAGAAAGCTGCATAATCTTTAAAAATGATACCTATCTAGGTTTATTTAGCATGCTCATTTTTAAGGAAAAAAAGTGTTTTAAGAGTTTATTAGTTTATTTGAACGAAAGTTCATTTTGTTTCCGTTCTTAAGTTGATGGGCATGTGGCGGTCCCCCTTCTTTTGAACTTGATGCAAATGTAAGGGCGCACTATAGTTAGTGTTTCATTTTCTTTGAATTATTTTGCATTCTCGGCACGATTGCTATGTAAAAATTGCACAAAAAACGAGCCAACTTTCTTAACTAAGAAAAATTGACTCGTTTCAATTTATTCACGTTCGTTTTTCAATTAACTGAATTTGAAAAATATCCGATTCCTTTATACCTAGAACCCGCATTTCATCTTTAAACGTTCTCTAGGATTCAACGTGAATGGATTTTGTACTTCTATCCCTTAATGTGTACACTCTCATGTACTGTAGCTTCTGTTTCTTATTTCTTTCCACACGGTCTTCCCCCGTTATTTTTGATTGATGTAATCATAATATCTTTTTAACGAAAGTTTAGACTTAAAACCTACCTGTTTTATTATTTCGTATTCTGAAGTTTGATGCTCAATAAGTCTTAAGATGAAAGTGTTCCGTAAGTGTTGCGCTGAAATACCTTTACGTAAATTTGCTCGAGCAACTTCAAGTCGAATCATCTTTTGAACAGCAATTTCAGTTAAAGCTTTTGGTGCATCATTTTCATATACCCAACGAAATGTATTTCGAGTATAATCGAATGCCACAAATAGTGGATCAGTACTATGATATTTGGGACGAACAGGTTCAGGAATGATTTTATAATAGCTAAATAATCGCCTTTTATCATCTTCACTTAATACAATCGTTCTTTCTATCCCTGTTATTCCTGGAACTGTGAGAGTATTATTCTCAAAATGAACGTGCTTCATTTGTAATCCCACAAGCTCTTGTAGTGATAGTCCATAGTTCAGAAGGAAATGTACAATAGAAATGTTTCGATCCTGAAGTATAGGACGAACGGCACTTTGTCTCTCCGTTAATCCGTCCAATGAGGTTAAAATATACTGTAACGTTTTTTCTTCCTCTTTTGAGATAAAGTCCTCATCACGTAACGCACGATTTGGTTGAATATTCAATTGCATCTCTTCTAAAGGACTTGGCAGTTGTAAATACTGATATAGTCTATTTAAGACAACATAGACACGATGCATTGTTTTATCAGAGTACTGTCGTTGCTGTTTTAAATCAGAGAAATACGCTTCATAATCCTTTGTACCAAGCGTCGTCCATATATTACGTGTAGGGAGTTTTTTAGAGTTTTGCAACCAATGACCAAAATCTTCAATATCATAAACATATCGTTTTATTGTAGAAGGCTTGCGGCCTTTATTTAATAAGAAAGAAGAAAAATGTTGTACCGTATCTTGAAATTCTTTTGTTGGCATAAGCTTATCATCCTAATTTTTCTTTTAGTATATCAAATTTTACACATATTCCACTCACCCATTCATCCCCAAAGAAAACATATAAATAAAAAAGATAAGACCAGAAACTCGGTCTTATCTTTGGCATAAGGAGAAAAAACAGGGTGATAACCATTACTTTTTTATCATATTACATTGACTGTTAATTTTGAATATTATAGATAAAAATAGTGATAATACCCATATTGAGAAATTTATTACTAATTTGTTTGTACAGTATCAAAAGGTACATCTTTTGGTAGGGTGGTTTTTGAGTAGAAAACATGGTGCCAAAATGTATGAAAATAATTTTAGGTTTATACCGAAATCAAAACACACCTTTAGGTACACATTAGCTATAAGAATTTAATGATCAATTTTACAAACTATAAAAAGTCATGAACTTAGTTTTACTTTCTATTATATACAAGTTGTTACGGGCGATATCATAGGCTAAAGATTGTTCCAAATACTCACTTAGAAATTTCTGATAACTTTAAAAATATAACAACAAAACGTTTAAAATATGATAAAATACAATTACATTTGAAAAAGAGCAGTGGGTTCAAGTTGTTATTTACATGAACTCCAAAGAAAAAAGCCAAATCTATCTAGAATTTAGCTTTTTTCTTTTTATGCATTTGTAGCTAAAAATAGCATGGTCTATAAATCCTTGTTAGGGGCAAGAATTTAAAGAAGAGTTTAGCTTAATTATGATTTTACATAAATTGCATATTATAGTAAATTGATATTATTTGTACTAAATATTGTAAATGTTCAGATATTTAGTCCTTATATTATTTATGAGCAAAGTTATAATTAGTGAGTTTTAAAAATGATACAAAATGTTAAAATAATAAAACCCAGTGATATCAGTACGTGTGCATGATATCACTGGGTTTATATTTGGATATTTAACGGTGTGTTTTACAAATTATAAAAAGATGTAAACTTTGTTTTACTTTGTACTTACGGACCGTCTAAAAATTGAATAAAAAAGATGGGGTCCAAAGAGTTGTTAAACTAACGGGTGCTTTATGAAGAAGATGTCATTTAAATTCATAAGAAAAGGAGCTTGATTATACAAGCTCCTTTTTATTGTGCTATTTTCACTGTTTTTTGGTGTTTTGTACTCCAAAACCAAACCCATTAGAAAATAGTTAGGGATATTTCCGTTAAAATGTGGGTGGCACGCCATCGCCATCAAGCTAAGAAAAGCAAATACCCAGAACGAGAAAAGTGACTATAGCATTTTCATGATGTATGAAACAATGAAAGCTACTTTCTATCGGTTTTTATGAAGCTGATAGAGAGTAGCTTTTCTATTTGTGTTATTGAAGAAAAAGACGAACAGGCATATTTAAACTCAAAAATGCTACACACGTCATGTGAGGAACAGGTGGCGGTATGATTCCTAAAAAATTATAGAAGATTATTATAAAAAAGGATGATAAGCATAGGATCGGTATATTTGTTTATCCCGCATTAACGGGCAGTAATAATTCTGGCGTCCCCTCTCTAGTTATTAGGATATTTTTTCTTAATATATACATACTAAACATACTATAGAAGGCACATAGAAAGTGAGGGAGTCATGGCTAAATTTCTGAAGCGGTTAAAATATAGAGGCAATCCTAAGTCATTTTCCATACGAGACAATACTCATTTTCGGGAAAAAGATATTGAGGACTCCCTCTTAGACGCTGATTTATCGAAAAACATAGCTGATATTCAAAATGTATTTCGTCAAGCACCTGATTTAGTGATTCGTCGATTTCAAATGAAAGCAGATGGATTAGAAGCAGCTTTAGTGCATTTGTCTGGATTAACAGATAAACAATTGATTCAAAATCACGTTCTAAATCCTTTGATGAATAGTGTTTTTGATACGAATACGGAACTTCCGATTCCATTAGGGCATATCAAAATTATTAATACGTGGAGTCAGATTGAAAATGCTATTTTTGGAGGAGATAGTGTTTTATTAATCCATGGCCGAACAACAGCGCATCAATTGGATACGAAAGGATGGCCACAAAGAAATATTGAAGATGCTCATAACGAAATAGCCCTAAAAGGTGCGCATCAAGCATTTGTAGAAACTGGAAGCCAAAATATCGCAATGATTCGAAGATATATTCCTGATCGCGAATTAATGATAAAAGAAATAATAATTGGTATACGAAGCAAAACGAGGATTTCTATTTTATATTTGAAAGATGTAGCTTCTGACGATGTGCTAAAGGAATTAGAAACACGGATTCAAGATATTACGGTCGACGCTGTTGAGAATACTGGTGAACTTATCGAATTTATTGAAGATAACCCGTACTCACCGTTTCCGCAATTTATATTAACTGAAAGACCCGATGTGGCTGTATCTCATATTCTTCAAGGTAGACTTGTGGTTGTTGTGGATCATTCCCCAAGTGTATTAATTGCTCCGACAAATTTTATATCTTTTTTTCAAGGAATTGATGATTACGGGACACGTTGGTTAGTTGCCTCGTCTATTCGTATACTTCGTTTCTTAGCTTTTATGATTGCTCTATTTTTACCTGCGAGTTATGTTGCGTTTATTTCCTTTAATTTTGAAGTCATTCCTGTAGAACTTTTTTTGTCTATTGCAGAATCAAGAACGCGCGTACCATTTTCTCCGGTTATGGAAGCGCTGCTTATGGAAATGACATTGGAAATGATGAGGGAAGGGGCTTTGCGCCTGCCTACTCCGATCGGCCAGACGGTTGGAATTGTAGGTGGAATTATTATTGGACAAGCGGCTGTTCAGGCGGGGATTGTAAGCAACATTATGATTATTGTTGTTGCTGTTACAGCCATCGCTTCTTTTATTATCCCTAATTACGACATGGGAGCGGCAGTCAGACTTTTACGCTTTCCGATGATGCTATCAGCTGCCTTATTTGGAATTGTAGGACTTGTCATTGGGTGGATGACATTAATTGCGCATCTTATCAGTCTTGAATCGCTAGGAACTCCTTATGGAACTCCGTTGGCACCGTTTCGCTTTGCAGATATGAAGGATGCTTTTGTACGCTTTCCTCTATGGGCAATGAGAAATCGTCCTAAGGGTACGGGAGCCACTCAATCTATTCGACAAGGAAAAAACCATAATAAAAGGTGAAACTATGAAAAAGTATACCTATAATGACATTACCCTTATGCAGTATATTTTTTTAATCAATGGAATGCAGGTGGCCACTGGAGTGTTATCTCTCCCACGAGTGCTTGCAGAAAAAGCTGGAACAGATGGATGGATAGCTATACTAATCGGTTGGGTATTCTCCACAATATCAGGTATTTTTATAGTGAAAACAGCTGCAAGGTATCCCGAGGACACGCTTTACGACATTCTTATACGATTATTTGGAAAAATAGTAGGGAAAGCGCTCGTTGTTATTTACATGATATATTTTGCCTTTTATTCCGGTATCATTCTTGTGAACGCTATGCTTTATCTTAAGGGATGGCTTCTTCCGAAAACGCCTGACTATATCACTATCTTTTTGTTTTCGATTCCTACCTTTCTTGTTGTACGCAACGGCCCTCGTATTATAGGACGGTACTCCGAACTTATTTTTTATATGATGCTTTGGATTCCGCTGTTTTTTTTGATACCGCTAAAAGAGAACGGGAGCTGGCTGCCCTTCTTTCCACTCTTAAAAGAAGGGTGGAAACCTGTATTAACGGCTGTACCGACCACTATTTTTGCTTATTTAGGGTTTGATATTGCTTTCTTTTTATATCCCTTTTTACAAAAAAAACAGTATGCAGTCCATGGAATCGTTATCGCAAACACTTTAACGATGTTATTTTATTTATTTGTTACTATTGTTTGCTTTGCCTATTTTAGCCCTGATAGCATTACACAATTTAACCAGCCGGTACTAAATTTACTTAAAGTAATTGAATTTCGTTTTTTAGAACGTTTTGACATGATTTTATTAGCTGTTTACTTAACCGTTGTTTCCACAGCCTGGATTCCTTGCATATACTGCGCTGTATTTTGTTCGAGCCAATTACTTGGGAAACAAGAGCACAGCTCTCATGTCGTTGTTCTATTATCGCTCATTATCGGCTTCGTATTTTGGACTCATCCTAGTTGGAATCAAGCCGAAACTTGGCAACAGGTAGTATCGAATACTGGATTTGGATTGACGTATATATCACCTATCATTTTATGGATGTATAGCTGGGTATATGAGAAGTCTCGCTAGGGGGGATACATTGAAAAGAAAAGTACTATGTTGTATTTTGTTATCGGTGTTCATGATGACTGGATGCTTTGATCAAACAAATGTTGAAGATGTTTCCCTTACCCTTCTCCTTGGTATCGATTTAGATCGTAATAATAATTTATTGGTGTACATGTCAAGTCCTGTTTTTCATAAAGAAGCAAAGGTAAAAGAAGAAACTACTGGTGTGAAATCTGTTACAATTCGAAATGCTAGAGCGCAATTTGACGCCACGGTTATGGCGCTAACCTCGGGAAGTAAAACACAGGTTATTTTAGTTGGAAAGCGGCTAATGAAACGAAAAAACTGGGAAAATTATCTCGACCCATTTTACCGAGACCCTAAAAATTCAGTTACTACAAGGGTTGTTGCTGTAGATGGACCCGTTTCGGACCTCATCTTTTATCACCCAAAAGATAAGCCGCGTCTTCCTTTATATTTAACACAACTAGTTGATACTGCCTATTTAAGAAATATCACAGTAAAAACAACGCTTCAAAAATTACATGAACAAATAGCAGACAAAGGGATAACAGCAAGTATTACTGAGATGAAAAAAAAGAATAGAATATGGGTGACAGGTACAGCTTTGTTGGATGAAAAAGGAAGGTATAAATTAACGCTAAAATCCGATGAAAACAAAATATTACGCATTTTGCAACAAGAAACGAAAGGTGAGTTTCCATTTACAATTCCAATTAAACTAAAGTCGGATAACCAGGATAAAGATTGGATAAGCTTTAGTGCCCAAAATATTAAAGTAAAGACAAAGGTAAGGTATGATAATCATTTTATATTTAATATAGATGTAAAAATGAGAATCGGTATTACAGAACGACTTTTTTCGTTCAATACAAGAAAGGACGCAGCAAAATTAAAAAAGGCGATTGAAACTAAGCTGGAAGCTGATTTCAAACAATTAATAAAGAAGGTACAAGCTGCCAAAATCGATCCGATTGGGCTTGGGGTATATGCAAGAACTTACACATATCCAGAATGGAAAAAAGTCCAAAACAAATGGAATAATGAATTAGCAAAGGCCGATGTAAACGTCAAGGTAAATGTAGAAATTGGTGGGATGGGAACGATTAAGTAACATGAGTTCACCTGAGATTCATCCCAAAATTACAAGCCGCTTCAATTTTAAGAAGGTAAATTTCTTTAATAGCTGTGCAACTCCACATGTAGTATGTAAGGAGATTGCCTCATAGGTTATTTACAAATTGTAGATAAGAAATATTTAACGCTTATTCCAACAACATTCACCATATAAAAAGAGGTTACCCTGGTACCAGGGTAACCTCTTTTTATTATTCCCCAATCAACTCCGACATGACATAAGCAAACACAAGCGCCTCCGTATGTGCGATTGAACTCTCATGCGTACGCTCAAATGCATGAGAAGAATCAATTCCTGCTCCAATTAGCGCGTGTTTCACATCAAAACCTGCACGGATTGCCGCAGATGCATCTGATCCGTAATACGGATAAATATCTACTTTATATTCGATGTTGTTTGCTTTTGCAAGTTCCACTAAATGTTTACGTAAACCGTAATGGTATGGACCACTAGAATCTTTTGCACAGATGGATACTGTATATTCATCTGATGCCTGCCCGTCTCCAAGCGCTCCCATATCGACCGCTAAATATTCAACTGTTTCTTCTGGAATGTTAGAGTTACCACCATAACCAATTTCTTCATTATTAGAGATTAAGAAATGTGTTGTATATGGCAATGTAATATTTTCATCTTGTAATCTTTTCATTAATTTTAGTAGGATTGCAACACTTACTTTATCGTCTAGATGACGTGATTTTATGTAGCCGCTCTCTGTAATTTGAACGCGTGGGTCAAACGAGACGAAGTCCCCAACCTCGATTCCTAGTTCACGAACTTCCTCCTCTGAAGATACGCGCTCATCAATGCGGACTTCAATATTTTTTTCATCGCGTTTTGCTTCACCTGCATCTTTATAGACATGCACAGATGTTTGGTGCATCAAAATTGTACCAGTATATGTTTTTCCGCTCGCTGTTTCAATTTCACAATATTCTCCTTCAACAGAGTTCCAGCGAAATCCTCCGATCATCGATAAGCTAAGACGACCATCAGATTTAATTTCTTTTACCATTGCACCTAATGTATCAACGTGAGCAGTTAGTAAGCGGTGTTGCTCATCGTTATTTCCTTTTACCGTCAAAATAAGTGCACCTTTATTATTACGCTTCGTTTCTACATTCCATTCTTTGACGTAGTTTTCAATAAAGTTAATGATTTTTCCTGTGTTTCCAGATGGACTTGGAATAGAAACAAGTTGTTTAATTAATTCCATCGTTTCTCTTGCGTGATGTGCCAATGTAGTTCCCCCTCGCTTTTTTTCTAATATTCAGTATACCGAAATTATTGTCAAATCTCTACTTATAATGATGGAGATTTCTGTATATCCCATTTTCTAAATTACATAATTATGGTAAAATATTCTTTCATACCATATAATTAAAGGGGATTCATTGGAATGAAATTAACGAAAAAACATGTAGAAATTGCATTAATCTGGTTTTTATCATCTTTGCTTTGTTTACAGGTTTCTTATACTCTGCATACATCTACTGCGATTACAATTGGATGGGGACTAACAGGAATACTTTTTATCATTAGCCTTTTTGTAACGAAAACAAAACTAGCAAAAGCAAAATAACAAAAAGCTCAACCTTTCTAGAAAAGGATGAGCTTTTCATCTATATATAGCTATTAATTATCTTAACTACTTATCCTTATTTTCTACTAGCTTGCTGAAGAAATCATGTGAAGGTCAATTTTAGTATGTTGTATAACTCTCTACCAAACTACTCCTCCAAAACATCCAGCAAATAAATTCCTCTCTCAAATCCACCGAGTTCTTCTTCTTTCTGCTTACGAATACGTTCAATATCTTCAAATGTCGCTCCTTCTGCACGCGCGAGTGAGAGGATGACTTCTAAT
This sequence comes from Bacillus sp. UNC437CL72CviS29, assembly GCF_000482345.1. Taxonomy (NCBI): domain Bacteria; kingdom Bacillati; phylum Bacillota; class Bacilli; order Caryophanales; family Bacillaceae; genus Bacillus; species Bacillus sp. UNC437CL72CviS29. The sequence continues at coordinate 382,813 of NZ_AXVB01000004.1, forward strand.
GCGTCCGCAAGTGAATCTAATGCATGTTCACGCTCTTTCATTGAAGCAAATTCACGAATTTCTTCCGTTCCAATTTTCGCTAATGCTTCTATGTATGCTTGCCCTGTTAATTTTTTTGAAGTATATGTTTTTCCAGACATTAAAATCTTTTCTGGAACGAAATCTCTAACTAATTTATTATAAGTTGACATAGTTCTACCCCCACCAAAATATCATACTTATACTATAGCATATCTTCTTTCCATATTTAGTAGCATCCTAACTCTGCTTGGTAGAAAAACCATTTCTTTTTCACACACGCACTAATCATATCAATCCCTGTTCCATGAGCTTGTACATGCGGAAAGAAGTAATGATCCGGTTCGTTATTTTCTGTCCCATACAATGTTTGATAAGCTGTAGGAAGTGCCTCTTTTTCTATATTTCTTTCCTTCGTAATTTCTCCTCCTATAGCAACCTTTGGATGCCCTTCAAAAAATAACGCCGTACGAACAGCAAGCGTTGGTGTGCTATGTAGAGCAAAATAGATTAGTATAAATAAACCGATAATATATATAACTTTTCTTTTCATTTTTTCCCTCGTTATTTAAAAAAGTGCTAACACTTAGGATTGTGTTAACACTTTCTCTTTTTTATTCCCCTTTAAACGCAGGCAGACGCTTTTCTAAAAATGCAGCAATTCCCTCTCTATGATCAGCCGTTTTTCTCATTGCATATTGTCCACGTTTTTCAAGCTGAAGCGTTTGTTCTAAGCTTGAACGATTCACTTCGCATAGAATTTGTTTCGTTTGAATCATGGATTTAATTGGTTTTTGAAGCCACTCATTGATCTTTTGTTTTACAGCATCTTGGAAGTTTTCTCCGATAACTTCGTCAATTAATCCACACTCTAACGCTTCTGTTGCTGATAACTTTTTACCCTCCCAAATGATTTGTTTTGCCATGTTTTCACCGAGGCGTTTTTGTAAGAAGAAATGCCCCCCGCCATCTGGTATTAAAGCGATTCCAATAAAATTCATCGCAATGATAGATGAAATGTCTGCTACTACATAATCTGCTGTTAAAGCAATACTCAATCCAAGCCCTGCAGTTGGGCCATGAATTGCGCTGATCACAAGTTTTGGCATTGTATATAACGTTACGACAATTTCTGAAATAGTGTTCATAATACTTTCAAAATGACTTTCATCATTACTAGAAAGCATAGATTTAATATCTCCACCCGCAGAAAAACCACGTCCATTGCCGCATAGTACGACAATATGAACGTTACTTTCAGCTACTTCTTTCAATTTTGCTAATAATTCTTTGAGCGTAGGTTCATCTAACGCATTTAATACCTCTGGACGATTCATCATAATCGTTGCTACTCGTCCTTCATATTTCACAACTACAGACTCTGCTTTACTTTTTACTTCCATTATATATCCCTCTTTCCTACTTAAAAGATTATATTTATATAATTAAAGAAAAGGGGTGTAAAACCCTTCTTTTTTCGTAATTTTCTGTCTAATATTCTCGAAAATTTACGAATTCCCTATTATTAATGAAAGAAAACAATCTCTTTTTCTAAAATATACTACTGAGTTCCAACAATTTTAGCGATATATTGTTGATTTGAAAGCAGGTTAAGAAATCAAAAAATAGCATCCAATCATATGGATGCTATTTTTCATCATTACAATGCTACTGTACTTTCACCATCTTCAGCTTTTCTCTTTGTTCATCATTTGCCAAATTGAGTAGCGTCTTTTCAACGTGTGGTTGCAGGTGCTCAAGCGTTACACTTGCCCCCATTTTCTCCGTGTGATCAACAAAGTTCAATAGTGCCATCGCTCCTGAAGCATCCATATAGTGCACATCATTTAAACGTAATATCAAATGAGATTTCACTTCTTGTAACGAAGAGAAAATACGATCAACAGATAAGAAGGAAAGCGGCCCCTGAATCATATACATTTCCCCTTCTCCTTTTATAATAGAAGCTTTTCGTTTCTTGCATTGCACCATATATAAAATGAAGGAAAGTAGTATACCAAACGCAACAGCAATCATTAAATCAAACTTCACTGTAACTACCATCGTGAACAGCATCACAATAACATCACCTTTTGGCGCTACATGCATCTTTTTCATACTATCCCAATCAAACATGCCGATGCCTGTTAAAATTAAAATACCTGATAATACTGCAAGTGGAATATATTGCACAACTGCACCGAGTCCCATAATGAAAATAAATAAAACTACGCTATGCACACAAGCAGACAATGCTGTTTTCCCACCACTTCGTATATTCACAATGGACCTTACAGTTGCTCCTGCCCCTGCCAATCCGCCAAACATTCCACTAACGATATTACCTATTCCCTGTCCAATCAACTCTTTATTACTTTTATGCCGCGTGCCTGTTACATTATCCATCACAACGGATGTTAATAATGAGTCAATTGATCCTAATAACGCAATACTCAGTGCCGGTAAAATCATTTCTAGTACAACCGCTCCACTAAAAGATGTCAAATGAAGTGACGGCATTGCTTCTGGAATGGCTCCAATCTTTTCAATCATCTCGTTTAATGGTATCGCTCCCACAAAAGGTAATTGAATCGTAAGCCCCTGTAATACATGAGAAAATAACGGCAGTGTTGCCGTAACCCCAACTAGTGCAATTAAGCTCGATGGAATTGCTTTTATCCACTTCCCTGCAACAAGCATAACGAGAATTGTTAGCAAAACAAGTAAAAAGCTATTCTTTACATGCTTCATTTCTCCTAAAATAATCAGAAGTGCAATTCCATTCATAAATCCCGAAACTACAGAATATGGAATATAACGGATATACGAACCAAGCTTGCATATACCAAATAAAATTTGAAATATCCCTGCCATCATAAATGCGATAAAGCTCGCTTCTAATCCGTGAGTCGCAATCACTCCTGTCGCAATCACTGTAATCGGGCCTGTAGGACCTGTTACTTGCCCGGCTGTTCCGCCAAACAATGCAGCAAATAACCCAGCAAAAATGGCGCTGTATAATCCGACTAACGCACCTTCAGACGTTCCTGTTGCAGCAATCCCAAATGCAATCGCAAGCGGCAGTGCAACAATTGCAACAGTAAAACCTGCTAAACACTCTTTCGCTATTCTTTGAATCATAAAAAAATCACCTCGATATAATGTCCACGTTCCATTGTAGCGTGGACAAAGCACATTCGTCAGCGCCTTTTAGAATAAACTCTTGACAGTATCGTGAAGTAATCGCCTTCATTTTTCAAATCCCCTTCTCGCTAACGCTTTAGAAAACAATTCCCCTATGCTATAATGAACGGATTAAATCTTTTACTATATATTTGGAGGCACTATGCTAACTTTTGAAGAAAAATTATCGATTATCGAATCTTTCCCAGAGTTGGAAAGAAAGAACGTATCATTAAAACGTGTGAACTTTCATTTTGAAGAAAGTCGCTTAGACAAAAAGAACGTTGTATATCATTTACACCCAAACGGTAACGGATTCGTATACGCAGGCGGCATTAGCGGTTATAAAACAGATGATAAAGGCATGGTTAACATCCGTGAGTTCTCAGCAGAAGAACTACGCTCATTAATCCAAAAATCCATTGACCTTCTATCTCAAGAACAAGAAGAAGTAGTAGCACAAGCTGCACCTGCTAAAGAAGAAGAGTGGCGCAATGAAGACGGCCATATTCTTACTCTTATCCAAGAAGACGATATGTGGAATGTGTACGCCGGCAGTAACTTAGACGGTACATTTAACTCTTATCCAGAAGCTGCAGAATACCTTGATGAAGAAGGTTTCTCGCGTAAATAATAAAAATGCCTTTCCAAATTGGAAAGGCATTTTTATTATTTTTTAGCACCTTTTAACGATTCTCTAAGTACAAATTTCTGCAGTTTTCCGCTCGCATTACGAGGCAGTTCATCTGCAAATATGTAGTGACGCGGACGTTTATAGTCAGCTAATTCATCACTTTCTTTACAATAACTTTCTAAATCCGCTTCCGTAATATGTTCATCTTTTTTCACCACTACCGCAACAACACGTTCGCCCCATAGTTCATCTGGTTCACCAAGTACAGCAACATCTAGTACGCTAGGATGACTATGCAGAAAATCTTCAATTTCACGCGGATAAATATTTACCCCACCACTTATCACCATATCGTCAACACGATCTGCTACATATAAATAACCATCTTTATCAAAATAACCAAGATCGCCCGAATGGTACCAACCTTTATACATAGACTTTGCGTTCGCTTCTTCACGATTATGATATCCTGCCATCATGGTTGGTCCACGTGAAATAATTTCTCCCACTTCATACGGTGGTAACACGTCATCCGGTTCTGCCGGGCCCTCTTCGCTTGGTTTTACAATTCGAATTTCGTGACTAAAGCAAGGAGTTCCAGCTGAACCGGCTTTCGTAATTTGATCTTCTTCTACTAAGAATGCAATAACCGGCCCCATCTCTGTCATTCCATAAATTTGGACAAGATCAATATGTAGACGCTCTTTACATTCTTTTACGAGCGCTGGCGCCATCGCAGCTCCCCCATATATTCCAATTTTCATCGAACGCAATTCATATTGTGATAAATCCTCTTGTAACATCATATTCCACATCGTTGGTGCAGCAAAGAATGTCGTGATTTTTTCTTTTTCAATTGTATGTAGTACCGTCTTTGTATCAAATTGATGTAAAATAATATTTTTCCCACCAACTTGAATTCTTGGTATAATACCAGCATTTAATTCACCGCAATGATATAACGGTGCTACTACAAGCCCAATACTATCACGGTTATATTTTAAGAAATACGTGCAAATCATGCTATGTTCAGCCATGTCACGATGTCGATGTAACACCCCTTTTGGATGACCTGTTGTACCACTTGTATAGAGCATAGAGCAATAATCTGTTTCCTCAACGACAATATCCGTCGGCTCAGATGAAGCAGCATCTACCTTTTCATGATACGAAGCAGCGTATGAAGGCACATCATCTTCTATATACAAAAAAGAACTGTTTGGGAAATCTCGTTCAATGGCAGCAACTGTCTTTTCAACAGCTTTTTCAAATACGACAACTTTGGAGGACGCATCTTGGAGAATATAAGTTACTTCTTTTGCTTTTAAACGGAAATTAATTGGATTGAAAATCGCTCCAATTTTAGCGCAAGCAAGGTAAACGTTTACAAATTCATGGCAGTTATATAAATAAACTGATACAGTATCCCCTTTTTTCACACCTTCTGCAAGCAGAGCATGCGCTGTTTTATTGACCTGTTCATCCCACTCTTTATATGTCCAGCGGATATTCTTTTCAGGTTCCACTAACGCTTCTTTATTTGCATATTTCCCTACAGATAACTCAAAAATCCTCCCAATCGTCATATACATGTCAAAATATGCCCCCTTTTAACTTTCATAAATCTATCATTTCGTCTATAAGTAGACATTTCCTCTACATTTTTACCTTCTTTTTCTGATCATTCTCGACATTGTTTTACAAACATATCCCATTTTGATTTGCAGGCATCCAAGCCGTGGCTATGAAGGCAAAAAGTGATATCCACTCATTTTCTCCTTTTGTTTTAACATGGCATAGGGCGAAAAAAGGCACTGGCGTTTAAAGACCTAGATGAGAAAATTTCAAGGTGTGGCAACCAAATACCATGATAACTCTATATTGATTCAGAAAGCTTCAAATACAAGTGGAACAAATGTTTATTTCAGCGTGTCCAAAATCCAATTCTACGGCTGAATTCTTGAAAAATGCATAATAAAAGACCTCAAAAAGAGGTCTTCTTATTTAAAGAATAGTGATGCTAAGACAAAACCTAGTACAATTACAAGGATTAGGATGCCGATACCTTTCCAACCTAAACTACCTACTAAATCAGCAAGGTTTCCAGTTCCAGCCCTATTAAATGCATCATTCATATTTCCAGTTGGATTTCTTTTTAACTCTTCTTGCCTTAGTCTTTCTCTTGCTCTTTCAGGAGTTTCTTTGTCCTCGCTCATTTTGAAACCTCCTATTTTTTGTAATCATAACACAATTTGTTCATTACAAGGAGGCGATTATTAATTAGTTGCTTCCCCCGCTTTAACTAATAATCCGTGGAGGATGAGCCCCCACGGATTAAAGTTTCACTTTATGAGAATAGCTCTTTTAAAATTTCAAGCTTATCTTCTGTATATTTAATGTAACCATCATTATATGATTTCGGATCTTTCGGGTTTGCGAAATGCGTAATCGCCCCCGTTTTTGGATGAACAAATTTACTTGATGCACCGCAACCAAGACCGATAATGGATTGTACTTCTTCCATAATTACGATATTATAAATACTTTCTTGCGTCGGCATTGCGTAACCAACATTTTCTAAGTTACCTAAAATGTTCTTTTGGCGGTATAAATAATACGGTACGTAGTTATGATTCTTTGTCCACTCTTCTGCTTCATGCATCATCGCTGTAATTTCTTCGCGACCTGCCACTTTATATTTACGCTTATTTTGCGTCATTTCAGAAGCACGTTTAAATGATAATGTGTGAACTGTTAATGATTCTGGCATCAACTTTTCTGTTTCATCTAACGTATGTTTGAAGATTTCTAACCCTTCACCAGGAAGACCAATGATTAAGTCCATATTAATATTGTTCATTCCCATTTGACGTGCCAGATGATACTTCTCAATCGTTTCTTCTACCGTATGATGACGTCCAATTGCTTTTAACGTTTCTTGATGGTACGACTGCGGGTTAATACTAATACGGTCAATGTTCCATTTATTTAATACTTCTAGTTTTTCTGGCGTAATCGTATCTGGACGACCTGCCTCAACTGTTACTTCGCGTACTTCTTTCACATCCGGGAACGATTGGTACATTTCCTCATACAGCATATCCATCTCTTCTGCTGTAATACTTGTCGGTGTACCGCCTCCGTAATAAATCGTTGTAACCTTAACACCTTTTTCTTTTAAAAACTTACCGATTTCACGAACTTCATAATGCAGACCGCCTAAGAAAGAATCCACCGATCCTTGACGCCCATTAATCGCATAAGCAGGGAATGTACAATATGCACATTTTGTCGGACAAAACGGAATACCGATATAAATACTTACTTCTTCTTTCAAACGATATAAATCTGGAACAACTGCTAATTGGCAATCAACAATGCGCTGCAGAAGTTCAATTTTTTCTTCGTGGATTAAATAGCTTTCACGAAGTTCCTTATGTGCTTCTTCTTTTGACATACCGTTTTGAAGCATTTTGTGAAGAAGCTTTGTTGGACGCACTCCTGTTAAAATGCCCCAACTCTGTTCCAATCCTGTTAACTGCTGCAGAACAGAAAGATACACATAAGAAACCACATGCTTTACCTGCTTCATTCTTTCTTTTTCTTCTGTAAAAGAAGATAAATCTTTTGAGAACGTTTCTTCATATACATCCCCAGTTTGAGCGTCTGTTAAACGTGCTGAAGCTGTCACGTTTCCTTCTATCTGTATTTCAACAATAAGATTCGCATCTTCTTTCTCAAATCCTATCGTACTTTCTTCAAAAAATAAGCCGCTAATATTTTGCAGCGGACGTAAAAAACGATCATCTTGTAACGTTTTTATTGAAATTAACAACACTTATCACCTTTTCATTTGTAAACTCTCTTTAGTTTACTTGAAGGGCGTTTTCAGGTCAATACAGAAGCTTTTACCTCATTTTCCCGGAAAGACAAACACTAAGAAACGCAGCTTTCAGGCTGCGTTCTTTCGTCATCTTATCACCATTTATGAACCTGCGAGTGATTTTTTAGAAATGGAAGTGGAAATTGCTTTCGAAAATGTTCTTTAATCATATACTCGACTCCGTTTTCACTATTAGAACGCGTAATCCAGTCTGCTGCTTGTTTCACTGGAACAGGTGCATCTCCCATCGCAACTCCTAATCCAACATTCTCGATAACATCTAAATCTTCCAAACTATCTCCAATTGCTACCATTTCACTCAGTTCGATTCCAAGGTGTTCTCCCAATAATTGCAATCCTCTTAATTTCGATACATGCAGCGGAAGAATTTCTATCCTTCCCCCATCGGATTCTACATACTCGACATTTTCAAACGCTTTTTTCAACGTTTTAAGCGCACGTTCTCTTTCTCCTCTACTGGCAAAGACAACATCAATTTTCGGAGCTGCAACAGGTTGATCACGAAGTGCGTCCCCTAATGAATCTACAAATTGAACAGGATAAAATAACGGGTCCGAACTCGATAATACAGTGCGCGCAATTAAGTTTGGTGTATTTCGTTCACGGTTACCAATAGAAAAACGTTCATGTGAAATACGGATATTACATTCAAAATGTTCCAGTACTTGCACGATATTAAACGTTTTTTCCTCTGATAATCTTTTTTGAATGAGCGGTTTATCTAATGAAGCAGAAATAAAAGCACCGCTATGCGTAACTAATATGGAATCTAGTTTTAATGACTTCGCTATTTTATGAGCTGATTGAAAGTGCCGACTTGTAAATAGCGTAACATATACACCTTTTCGCTTTACAAAATCAATCGCTTCTCGTGTTCCTTTTGGTATCTTCCCGTTTTTCTGCATGAGTGTTCCATCTATATTAAGAGCCAACAAGCGATAAATCATGACGCATTCCTCCTCTTAGCTGCTTTTACTCTATCCATAATTTATGAAAGAAATTTATTAATTAGAACGAGTTAGAATCCTTGTCATAAATTTGGTTTATGATATACGTATATCATCAGTAAAGGGGATATCCATATGAAAGCACCTCCTTCTTTTTATGAGGGCGATACATTAGAAGTTGCTAAAAATTTACTTGGTCAGAAACTTGTACATATAGTAGATGGAATCAAACGAAGCGGGTTCATTGTAGAAGTAGAAGCGTATAAAGGGCCAGATGATAAAGCTGCACATAGCTATGGCGGAAGACGAACCGAACGAACGGAAGTCATGTTTGGTGCACCAGGACATGCCTATGTATATCTTATTTATGGTATGTACCATTGTTTTAATGTCATCACTGCTCCAGTTGGTACCCCTCAAGGCGTTCTCATCCGGGCACTAGAGCCTATTGATGGAATAGAAGAAATGAAAATAGCACGCTATGGTAAAACGGAACTTACGAAAGCACAATACAAAAATGTAACGAACGGACCTGGAAAGCTATGCCGCGCACTTGGAATTACTTTAGAGGAACGAGGGCTATCACTGCAAGGGGATGAACTATATATTGAATTAGTCCCTGAAGAACAACATCTCTCCTCTCAATATGAAATAATGACTGGTCCCCGCATCAATATTGACTATGCAGAAGAAGCCGTTCATTATCCTTGGCGGTTTTATTTTAATGGTCATCCATTTGTATCTAAATAAAAAGACGTTTCCCTCCCAGGAAACGCCTTTCTAATTAAGCTTGATATGAAGTATATACTTCTTCAAGCGGCTTCATGATAATTTTGTTAATGTCGCCGATTACAATATTTAAACGTTGCTCTGCTTCCATTAATTTTACGATTTTTGGATCTTGTTGAATAAGCGCTACAACTTCTTGTGCTTTTTGGTTATCTTCTTCTGTGATTTCTTGGCCTTGCATCATTTTTTGTTGTAAGCCCATTTGCATTGTACGGAATTGATCAAATAGTTGTTTTGACGCTGCATCTCCTTGTACTTCTGCATAACTTTCTTTTAGTGCTTGAAAATCTGTATTTTCTGCGATTGCTTTTTGTAATTCATATGCAACATCATGAATATTTTTTGTCATTGTATTTTTCCTCCTTTAGAGAGCTCGGTCTATTTTCCCTCGCTCTTTGAGTACCTTGTGATACGCACCTTTTTACAATAACAAACTATACACGAGATGTGAAGAAATTTCACTTTATTTATAATTAGAGGCATCCGATTAGCTGAAAAGCAGCAATAACAATCCTTGAATCAGTCCAATCGTCCCTCCTAATAACGCTCCTAAATATGTAATCATCTTCAGTTCACTTTTCGTAATCGATAGCACAAGATCTTCTAATCTCTCTGTTGAGAATGTAGATACTTCTTGTTGTACGATTTCAGCAAGACGTAAATTTTTCAAAATCTGTTCGGTATTGTTTATTCCAAACACTAAACCTTTTTTCACTAAACTTGGAATCATTGTTTGTACAACCTTTTCCCTAACTGGTTCACACACTTTTTGAACAGATTGATCGAAAAATCCTCTTACTGTTTCTTCTATTTTAACTGTTGATAGAATTGACTTTACAAGCCTTTCTTTCTCTATAAAGGATTCCAGTTCCTTCACTTCTCTTCCCTTTAATTTCTCCCACTCTTTTTGCAGTACATCACTTAAAAGCTGCTTCGTTCCTTCTTGTTCTAAAAACTTAATCACTTCTGGTTGCAGACGATCCACTAAACTTACATTCCCTAAAAACATACCTACTAAATTTAATAATGTACCTCGTGAAGCAAAGAAGTCATCAATCATTTTAGCAAGGCGCTCTTTTCCCTCTGCACTCTCAAAAAAGCTTTTACCTCTATCTAAAACAAATGATGCTACATTCGGAATCATTTGCTCCACTTTTTCATGAACAGAACTAGGTAAAGCTTGTTCCCACGTATATGTATAATATTGTGATAAAAACGCCTCAATTTTTTCCACAATCATATTTTCAATTTGTTGGACTGCCTTTCCTTCTACATCCTCTAAGCCCCATTTTTCTAAAACCTCTCGTAATGATTGCTCGTTCACCAAAATTTTATCTACCTCTAGTTGTACCCACTGAATAAGCTCTTGTTGAAACTTTTCATCTGTTAACTTCTTTCCGATTCCTTCTGGCGTTAACAAATGATCCACAACCATTTTTCCTAGTTGCACCGCAAGTTCATCACGACGTTTCGGAATCAATCCTGGTGTAAACGGTACTCGAAACTTTCCAATATAAATAGGGCGATGCGGGCGAAATAACATTTTAATCGCTAAATGATTCGTATACCCACCAATTATCGCTCCTAACCCTGTTGTTGTTAACATATTTAACCACATATTCATGACAATATCAGCCTTCCATTTCTCCAAATATATATCTATATCTTACTACAACTTGTTATAAGAACAATACGCAACCATCACTTCATTTTGCGATATACTTGCTTTCGCTTGGCGAAAAAAATTCTGACCGATTCTATCCATATCCATAGCCGGAATCCTACCTCCCACCTAAAAGAAAAGTTTTTCTGTCCGTTTTTCAACTCTTGTACTAACACATTGATCATCCAAAAATAGAATATCGTTATACGGGCAACAGTATAATGGTATGGAAACATGTTTACCATGTATGATGAAACCGTTTTGAAGCCATTACCGCGCAACTTCACAAGAGAAACCAAAAAAATTGAGCCGCTTTCTCTTCTCTTTTTACATAATGGATTCAATAGAGCACTTCCAATTATACATGCTAATTCGAAAACAACATGATTATTCACTGGCCGAAAGAGCTTCCCACGGCCCATTACGGTTGCATCCATTTACACCGTAACTGAAAAAGGAGTGACTACTATATTGAAAGATCATATTTACACATTACAAATTTCTACTGATCATCCAAGGTCGTTAACATTGCCCTATATATTTTCTAGTCCTTCTCTCTTTACATTTATTTCCTTCGGCACACGACATACGGCATGTGAAAATATTGAAATTCATTATACTTATGCTCACGAAATTATAATTGGCGAACAAATTGCGAAGGAACTTTATCTCCCGTTTTCAACTACCGTTCATGCTTTCATTCAAAATCAAACACTTATATTAGGGCCATTAATCGGTATTTTCACAACAGGTTTTTCGGAATCAGCTTCTCATCCCATTGGCGACCGTTCCATCGGTTTCAAAGAGTTACTGACCACACCTCATTCTTTACACCCATTTGTTTTCTTATTTGGTGCACAACATATAAACTGGGATGAAGAAACAATTGATGGATACTTTTTCAGAGAGGGGAACTGGGCACAGTGTAAGGTTCCTTTTCCAAACGTTATTTATGATCGATTACCTAATCGGCAAGCAGAGCTTTACAAACCTATTGTTCGGGCAAAAAAACAATTACAAACAAAATACGCCATTCCATGGTTTAACTCAGAATTTTTCAATAAATGGAATATACATCAGCTTCTTATAAATGAAAAAACAGTCGCTTCCTTTTTACCTCAAACAGAAACATTTCAGCACTTCGAACAAGTAGAGCGTTTCTTATCATCATACAAACACATTTATATGAAACCTGCACATGGTAGTTTTGGGCGCGATATTTATCAAATTCTTTATTCTGCTTCAGAAAACCGTTATTATTGTCGTTATCGTGAGAAGAACCAGAATAAATTACGAAAATATCACTCTTTGGAAACACTTATCAATCATGTTATGCAAGGTCAGGATTTAAAAAAGTTTATCGTTCAACAAGGAATTGTATTATTACGTATAGATGGGCAGCCAATAGATTTTCGAATTCATACAAATAAAAATCGTTTTGGTAATTGGAGAGTTAGTGCTATCGTTGTCAAAGTTGCTGGAAAAGGCAGTATAACAACTCATATAAATAGTGGCGGTGAAGTAAAGCTACTCCAAGATATCTTTCCTGATGCAACGGAGCGTATTCGAATTACGAATAAATTAACAGATGCAGCCTTACAATTAAGTTCTATTTTGGATCAGCATATAGAAGGAAATATCGGAGAAATTGGTTTTGATTTAGGTTTGGATAAAGATGAGAAGATTTGGCTATTTGAAGCCAATTCCAAACCTGGAAGAACCGTATTTCAGTCCGAAAAATTACAAGAATATAATGAACTGACGAGACAGTTATTTTATGAGTATGCCATACATTTAACAGAACAGCATTCTTCTCATTCAAAAAAGCTATTACCAGAAGATAAAACTTCCATCCTATAATAGGTGGAAGTTTTTTCATTACATCAGTTTTACCATTAGTTCAGTTTGTGTGCCACATGTCCCGCAATAGAAAACATGAACACAATATTGCTCCGAACTCTCCCCTGTTAACCCGTCTACTGCACTTAATAAATCTTGATCCATATATGCGCTATAAGCATCTGTATAATCTACAACTTTCCCATAATCTTGGAGTACATTCATGCAAATTTGACAACTATATGTTTGAGCCTCTAGCGCATTACAAAGTGGACAGATTGCCATTGATAACTCCTCCAATCATAGAGGTTTCATATTTACGATTAGTGTGACCTTCTTTTAGAAAAATACAAATTAAAAAAACGAAATAAAATCATTCTTTTTAGGTGGGAGAGAGCATCCGGCCATGCATAGAAGCTGTCAAATCTTCTTCCTACGCCAGACCTTAGCAGAAAACCAATAAAGAAAAAGAGTGCTAGCCACCTCTCGTTATCCACAGCCGTGACGTATATGGTGAAAAATCAAAGTTGGTTTATTCATTTACAAAATTTACAATTTATTAAACCGCATATCTTTCTACGTAACACCCATACTATGATTACACTCATCTCAAACGATGGATTAGCGCCAAACGGGCGATAATCTGGTTCAACTCCAGCTAATCCAACCAAAAAAACTTTTATACTCTAAGGAGGATATATTCCTATGGCAAACCAAAATAACCCATTAGTAGTACCAGGTGCAACAGCTGCAATCGATCAAATGAAATACGAAATCGCTCAAGAATTTGGTGTACAATTAGGAGCAGATTCTACAGCTCGTGCAAACGGTTCTGTTGGTGGCGAAATCACAAAACGTTTAGTAGCAATGGCTGAGCAAAGCCTTGGCGGATTCCAAAGATAAATATATATGGCAAAAAGGTCTCAGGGTATTCGCCCTGAGACCTTTCTTTTTACTGAAGCATTTGTAAAAATCGCTTCGTGCGTTCTTCTTTCGGATTTGTAAATACCTCTTCTGGTGTACCTTGCTCCACAACAACGCCGCCATCCATAAAAATGACACGGTTCGCAATCTGATGAGCAAAGCGCATTTCATGTGTTACAATTACCATCGTCATTCCTTCATTTGCAAGTTCCTTCATTACTTTTAGGACCTCTTGTACAAGTTCTGGATCTAATGCTGACGTTGGTTCATCAAATAATAAAACTTGTGGTTCCATCGCAAGCGCACGAGCAATTCCGACACGCTGCTGTTGTCCGCCTGATAGTTGGAATGGATATAGATTCATCTTGTCACCAAGTCCAACTTTTTCAAGGAAATACGTCGCTTTTGTCTTCGCTTCTTCTTTCCCCATCTTTTTCACTGTAACAAGCCCTTCCATAACATTTTGGATTGCTGTTAAGTGAGGAAATAGATTGTGGTGCTGGAACACCATACCTGTTTGTATACGAAGATTTACAATATCATTCTTCGTTATTTTTTTAGAGAAATCCAGTTCTTTATCACCAATACGAACAATACCTGCATTTGGTGTTTCTAATACATTCAGGCAACGTAAAAATGTTGTCTTACCAGATCCAGATGGTCCAATAATTACAACAACCTCACCTTTTTCCACGGATAAATCGATATGACTTAGTACAGTGTTCTCACCGAAACTCTTTTGTAAATGTTGAATTGAAATCATAAAAACAAAAACTCCTTTTGTAAAAGGATTATTTTAAAGTATAACGTTCTGAACGTTTTTCTAATATTTGTTGCACGATAGATAATAAGAAACAAATCACCCAATAAATAAGACCTGCTTCAAAATAAACAATTAAAAATTCATAGTTCATCGCTGCGATTTCCTGTGCTTTTCGGAACATTTCTGTTACTAAAATTAACGATGCTAATGAAGTATCCTTCACTAAGCTAATAAACGTATTCGAAAGTGGCGGAATCGATACACGTGTTGCTTGTGGTAAAATAATGCGTTTTAGCGCTTGTGGATATGTCATACCAATTGTATACGCTGCTTCCCATTGTCCTTTCGGAATAGACAAAATAGATGCACGAATAATTTCAGATGCATACGCACCAACATTTAATGAAAATCCAATAACAGCTGCTGGATATGGATCAATCTCAATTTGTAAAGTTGGAAGTCCATAGAAAATAATAAATAATTGTACAAGAAGTGGTGTTCCGCGAATAATAGATACATAGATACGAGCAATCCATTGTAAAATGCGACTATTTGAAATGCGAGCTAAAGCCGTGAAGGTCGCCAATATAATACCGATCACAAATGTGATAAGCGTTAATGGAATTGTCGTGAAAAGAGCACCCTCCAGCATAGGCTTGAAGGATGCTTGCATGATATCTATCCATGTAGATAATCGATCTGTAACGATTACACTACTTAGATACATTTTCACCGAACCATTTTTTCGTTATTTTGTCATACGTACCATCTTTTTTCATATCTTCTAACGCTTTATCTACTTCTTGTACTAATTTATCGCTACCTTTACGGAATAAAAACCCACTTTGTGATGCTTCTTTTTCTGTATCTGCAATTTTAATGTTTGCATCTTTTTTCGTTTGTAAATAATTTAATACTGATAATTTGTCATTGATTGTGAAATCAACACGTCCTGAGTTAAGTAATTCTACTGCTTGGCTAAATCCTTCTACACCTTGGATTTCTGCGCCATTTTTCTTTGCAATGTCCGCATAGTTACTTGTTAAAGACTGCGCTGCTTTCAAACCTTTAATATCTGTAAATGATGCTGGCTTATCTTTATCTTTTCGAACGACAAGTGCTGCTGAAGAAGAAATATATGGTTTAGAGAAATCATATTTCTTTTGACGATCTTCACGAATTCCGACCTCGTTTGCAACCATATCGAAACGTTTTGCATCTAGTCCAGCAAGTAAGCTGTCCCATTGTGTTTCTTTAAATACTGGTTTCACGCCTAGACGTTTTGCAATTTCTTCTGCTAACTCAACGTCAAATCCAGTTAATTTATTGCTTGAATCATGGAATGTAAATGGTGGATATGTACCTTCTGTACCAATTACAAGTTCACCACTTTGTTTAATTTTTTGTAATGCATCTTGACTACCTGTATCTTTTTTCTCTTCTTTGCCACAGCCCGCTACAATTCCGATCGCTAGTGTAGCTACTGCAAGCACTGAAAATAATTTCTTCATGATATTAGTCCTCCAAGTATTCAGATAGGAATTTAAAAACTATATTGATTGTATGCAATCTTGAACAATTTTTCAATGAAAATGTTCGTGATTAGTGTATCCTTTTTTTTCATAATCAAACAACATGATATAAAATCAATACATACAAAAAATAAGTAACGTTTTTAAATATAGCATTTATATAGGAAAAGGTAAAACAAAAAAACTTTCTTTTTAAATGAAAGAGAGCGGCCAACCATGCATAGATGCGGACAGGGCTGTTTTCGCCTCATGCCGCACGAAAAATCAATGTTGTTGCTTTTTGAGATAAAGAAAGGGAACTCCTATGATTTGAGTTCCCTTTCTCCATTAAAGTCCCTGTGGAATAATGAGTGTTTCATTTATAAGAACTTTCGATAAACCTGTGTATTGTGAAGCGGTTTAAAGCCTAAAGAGTTGTACAACCTCTCAGCACTTTCATTTCCCTCTAAAAAACATATTCGAATTTCTTTGTACCCTGTTTCTAACATCTCGTTCATACCGAATTGTAAAGCCTTACGTCCATATCCCTTTCCTTGGTGACTTGGCGCAACCATTAAATTATCTAATATCCCTTCCCCAGTCGTAACCGATGCAACAATTTGCTCACCTTCTAACACCAAATATACATTATTTTTATTGTTTAATTTGTATGTTTTTACACTGTCTTCCGGAGCGAGGTAAGGTTTAATATCATTCTTTTCATGCAGCTCGTAATAACATGCCTGCACCATTTTTACAAACTGATCAAAAAATCGATCTTCATATTTAATAAACTTAATTTCTGTTTTAGGAAAGGCCCCTCCCTTGTATACCGATTCAAGTGAACCCCACCATTTTTCAAACCCCATTTTCTTAGCAAAACCAGTAGGGTTTTCTGATTCGACTCTCATATAAGTACATACAAAATCCGGTTTTGTTTCAGAAATCACCTCTTCCATCGCTTTATATAATGTAGAACCAATACCTTTTAAACAGGAATCTGGTTCTACATAAACACTGATTTGAGCAATAGACTCTCCAGCACTATTTGTATAGACAGATGAGTATGAGAACCCTTCAATTCCATTTTGTTCATATAAGAGAAATTGGGTAGAATTTAGGACAATATCCTCTAAAGAACCTACCTCTTCTTCTATCTCCATACTCTGTATTAGATGTAATATACTGACCTTATCTTCTTCCCTATAAGCACGTATCATTTAAATAATCCCCATCTCCCATTGCATAATTAGCCTGATGCGTATTCCACGACCCTATCCTTTAACGGCACATCGCACAATCATTAGTCCTATGTTTGTTGTCCAGAATTTGAAACCAACTTAAATCCACTTTACGTTTCCCTTCTTCTGAGCACAAAAAATACGCCTCGTCAATTTCGCCAATACCTTAAAACGATATCGGCGCACAGAGGGCAGGTGCCCCTGTTTCTCAACACCTTTAAAAGAGCTTGCTACATTAGCAAGCTCTTTTAAGAATCTAATACACAATACCCAATCATTCCGCACAATAGCAAAAAGAAAGCAATGTTAAATGTAACTGATAATTCTTCCATCCCTATCTCCCCCTTTCCTCCAACATATCACATGGATAAGGAAAGATACGGAAGCATTTGTAAACATTGCTTTAAAGTTTTCTGAACATTTCGTGAAAGTTACGCACTTTGACTTCCTTCCATTTGTGTTTTGTACATTTCATAATAACGACCTTTTTTCTGCATTAATTCATCGTGAGAACCCTTTTCGAGAATCGTTCCCCGGTCGAGTACAATAATTTGATCCGCGCTCTTAATGGTTGAAAGGCGATGTGCAATGATAAAGGTTGTTCTTCCTTTCTTTACAACCTCTAGCGCGCCCTGAATCATCGCCTCTGTCTCTGTATCAATACTTGAAGTCGCTTCATCTAACACTAAGATGGCAGGATCAAATGCTAGCGCACGTGCGAAGGATATAAGTTGACGCTCTCCAGTTGAAAGCGTACTTCCTTTTTCCGTAATTTCTTCTTCTATATTGTTAGCAAATCGCTCTGCTCCTACATCGTGCAGTGCTTTTATAACTCGATCATTTGAAATCTTTGGATGCTCTAAACTTACATTCGAAGCTACCGTACCACTAAATAAAAATGGATCTTGCAGCACAATCCCCATATGCTCGCGAAGTGCCTGCTTTGGTATATCTTTCACATCATACTCATCAATTGTAAGTTTTCCTTTTTGAAACTCATAAAATTGAAAAAGTACATTCATAATGGAACTTTTCCCAGACCCAGTATGACCAACAAGAGCAATCGTCTCTCCTTTTTTCGCCTCGAAAGAAATATTTTTTAACACCTCATCTTTTCCGTTATAAGAAAATGAAACATTATCAAATCGAACATTTCCATTCAGACGCGGGATACGCTCTTCCTGAAGTACTTCTCCCTTTTCATCCAACAGTTCAAATACACGTTCCGATGCAACCCGCGCTTGCTCTAAATTCGCGAGCTGATTTACCATATTTGTAATTGGTGAGAAGAGCCTTGTTAAATAATCGACAAATGCATACAGCACTCCTAAAGAGACAACCCCAGCAGCACTCAAAGAGGCGCCGCCAAAATACCAAATAACGGCCGTAAAAGCAATATTACGCAAGACTCCTACTAAGTTATGGGATGTCGCTGCATTTAAATTTAAAATTTTATTTTGATACTTAAAGTAATCTTCATTTAATTCTTCAAATTCTTTCTTTGTTGTACGTTCTTGACGAAATGCCTGGATGATAGGCATCCCTTGGATTGATTCATTCACTGTTCCATTAATATCTGATAACCGAGAGCGCATCTTATGATTGTACACCGAGGCATATTTTCGATATACAACAGCCCAAACAATTAAAATTGGTATGATGATTAAACATAGAAGCGCTAATTTCATATCAAGTAAAAATAAAGCAATAAAGATTCCAATAATATAAATAAAACTAGAAGCAAATGTCGCTAAAACTGTTACATATAACTCACGAATCGCCTCTGTATCATTCGTTACACGCGATACAATTTTCCCTGCTGGTAAATGGTCGAAATAACGGATCGGCAGGGTTTGAATATGAGAAAAAACATCTTCGCGCATAATTTGAATGATTTTATTCGATGCTTTCTGTAAGAAAAATTGCTTACCATATGCAAATAAAGATACAACTAATAATAGTGCAAAATATCCTCCGCCAAGTAAAAGCAATCGTTTCATCTCAGGTTTATAAAACGAATATACCTCTTTAGCTGTTAACATTTTTGCTTTATACACTTGCGTTGCTTTCCCACTTTGAACTGTAACGATATCTCCCTTTACAGAACGCGTTCCCTCTGCTGCAATTTTGTTAGGTACAAAGTAATAAGTGAAACCGACCTGTATAATACGAACTTCTTTTCCTTTTTGTTCCCCTTGTTCAAAACGGTCGCTTCGCTTATACCAAGTGCCGTTATATAATACTGCGTCCTCACCTTGCCCCGTTTCATACCAAGGCTTCTCAATGCCGACAATATGATCATCAATCATTACCTTTGCCACAAATGGCCCTGCGAGCTCTGCAATAACGAAAATAAATAACATTGCAAGTGCCACAAAAATCGTTCCTTTTACTTTCATGGCGTACTTAAATAACCGCTTTGAAACACTCATATTTTCACCTCACCCTCTATATTCTCACCCTGTTGTCTTTCAAACTGCTCCGCATACCAGCCGTCATTAGAAACGAGTCTATCATGCGTTCCCTCTTCTATGATTTCACCATTATCCATAACAAGAATCCAATCCGCATGCTGCACAGCTGACAGGCGGTGCGTTGTTATAATTGTTGTTTTTCCGCTTCTTTCTCTTCTTATATTTTCAATAATCGCCGCTTCCGTTCTGGCATCCACAGCCGATAATGAATCATCTAAAATTAAAATTTCTGGATTTTGAATAACAGCTCTCGCTATTGAAATCCGTTGTTTTTGCCCGCCAGATAAAGAAACACCTTTCTCTCCAACAAGCGTCTCTAATCCTTCAGGAAGAAACTCCAAATCTTTTTTGAATGCCGCGATTTCAATAGCCTTTTCAAGTTCCTCCTGACTTGCTTCCCTGTTTCCAAACAAAATATTTTCGCGTGCTGTTTTTGAAAATAGAATATGCTCCTGCGGTACATACCCAACCCAGCCTCGCACGCTTTCGGTTGAAATTTGACCAAGCGTAATGTCTGACACTGTAATATCCCCTTCTCCAAGTGGATACTGGCGAAGAAGTTGTCGAACAAGAGTCGTTTTACCACTCCCTGTTTTCCCAACAACGCCAAGCGTTTCTCCTTGTTTTAATGAAAAAGAAACATTTTTCAAATTAAGTTCAGGTGAGGCCGGATACGAAAAGGAAACTTTATCAAAATCGATATACTCTGGTTCGTGTACACGCATCGGCTTTTTCACGTTCTTCACGTCAGGCTCATACGCTAACGTTTCATTAACACGATCTAGCGAAGCATTCCCCCGCTGCATGACATTAATTAATTCACCAATCGCAAACATTGGCCAAATCATCATCCCAAGGTAAACGTTAAAGGAAACAAGTTCCCCAAGCGTCACCTTTGATTGGAAAACTAAAAACGCTCCATATACAAGACCAATTAAATAGCTAAGACCAACTAACATCTTCACAGTTGGCTGAAACAGTGCATCAATTCTTGCTACTTTCATATTTTTTTCATATACATCTGTTCCTAATTGATGGAATCTTTCTTCATCCGCTTTCTCCTGCACATATGCACGAATAACACGCACGCCTGCAATCGATTCAAGTACTTTATCATTCATATCCCCAAACGCATCTTGCGCAACGGTAAAGCGTTCATGTAACTTCTTCCCATATATATTCATCGCATATGCCATAATCGGCAGGGGAAGAAGCGCCGCAATTGTAAGTTGCCAACTAATTGAAAAGCCCATCATAAAAACAATTGTGAGCATATATAAACTAGAATCAACGAGCGTCAATATCCCAAATCCTGCAGTCATAGCAATCGCCTTTAAATCATTTGTCGCTCTCGCCATTAAATCACCAGTACGATTTTTGTGATAAAAGGTAGGTGTCATTTTGAGCAAGTGTCCCATAAATTTTGAACGCATCGTTTTTTCAAGCACGAATGCCCCGCCAAATAATTGGTGCTGCCATACATACGTGAGTACATATCCAACTATCGTCGTCACGACTAAAATCCAAATATATTTCATAATTACTTCGCTTGTTAAAGACCCTATTTTTATATGATCAATTGTTAAACCGATTACTTTTGGAGGAATTATCTCTACTACATTTACAATTAGAAGCGCTCCAATTGCGATACTGTACCTCTTCCAATGTTCTTTAAAAAACCATGTTAACTTTTGTAATACTGAAAACAATGAAATCTCTCCCTTCTCGACCTTGTTTCAGTCTATCTCTGTTATCCACTATCAAAAGGCCCCACTTTTACATTACGTAATTTGTACTGTTTCATCATTACATCTCACCTTCCATATTTTTCTTTATCGAAACCATACAAAGTATGGAAACAACCAAAAGTAAAGACAAAAAAGCGCATACCGCCGCTTGACGATATGCGCAAAAACGCATAAAAGCGTACGTTACGAAATACGCAGCGTACGCTTTTTTGAAAACAAAAAAGCACTATCTTTCCGTACGGGTTGCGTAATGATATAAATGTTTTCCACCACGTAATACAGCTAAGCCAGTCATATTTACCATTACAATCATTACACACACCTCCTTGTTTTATTTTCCATTTTTAATTTTATAACTTGAGTAACTTTTCTGTCAATTGTTTTTTCATTATTTTACCAAACAAACTTTTATCACAAAAAATGAAAGATATACACTCCCTTTTCAATACTCGAAAAAAATTATCTATCAATAATATTATAATAACCTTATATCCCACTTATAAATAAGGTAAATCCCTTTCAGAAAGAGCATGCAAAATAAAAATCATATAAGAAATCATTCCCATAAATATTTTATTTAAAAAATATTATCCCCCACAATCACCATATACTCACTCTTACAAGTTGCTATTTTAGGAGGACAAATCCTGTTAGAAGCTAATCTACGGCTGTAGATTAACTTCTTTTTTATATAAATACAAATTGAAAAGCCATTCTTTTTAGTTAGGAAGAGAGCGTCCGGCCATGGATAGAATCATCAGTGCCTTTTTGCCCCCATGCCAAGCGAGAACAAAAGGAGAAAGCGAGCGGAGATTACCTTTTATTTTCATAGCCACGACTTAAGTGCTTGAAATTGAAATCCCCCCACTTCACTTCCTTTAGAGAAGATGGACTTCTCAGTTAAAATGGATACATCTATGTTGGAAAATCAAGTCGGATATATATTCTTTCATTCCCTATTCACTTATCTCATATGCTTTAGGGTTACTACTCATTACCCAATCCATTACATTCTCTAATAAAGATACAGAGTAATTATGTTGTTTTTCTAGATTCAAGCGAGACAAAATATCAAAAATATTTTTTGTATTTTCTTCAATACTCACTGCATCTACAAAATGGACTACATTAGGAGAAACAGTATTCATATATTGAAAATACTGCTTTTGTGGTTCTATAAGCCTTAGATGTTTTTCAAAGTTACTTCGTCTTTGGGTCGTATCATTTTCTTTCCTTTTTCTTAATTCTGTTTCACTTGTAGAAAGATGAATGTAGACACCCGGAAATCCTATCTGTTTCCGTTTCATTTGATTTACATAAAACTCTTTCAAAAACGGTAAAGTTTGTGGAAACTCCCCCTCATAAATCCAGTTATACCAAATGGGCTGAAAAATATCTCCATCAAATAAAACTACATCATACGATTTTAATTTTTCTTGTGCGAGTTGCCATCTTTCAACTTGCCTTTCGAGATACCAATTTTTCGGTTCAGGATTAGGGCGCTGAAATAAGAAATTTACTTCTGGAATCACATAAGCATTGTACAACTCCGCAATCCTTTTACACGTCGTCGTTTTACCAATACCACTGGCACCTTCTAAACAAATTAACGTCATACCGTACCTCCATTTACTAATTACTATGTAATTCTTTTTCCGAAACACGATTTCACTATTACGCTTCAATAGTTTAACACATAAATTAACCGAACTTTTTTTTCTAAAAAATGCTCTCTTCTTTTACTAACAAATTGTTCGCTATAGTCTGACTATTACCATATCCATTGACGTATAAAAATACATTTGTTACCCTTGATTATGTTAATTTAATACATAAATCCTCATTCGTATCTCGGTGAGGTAGAGGTTGCAGTCATTAAGAGTATCATTTCAGGAGATGTAGTGGCATCGATGAATGAATGGGAAAGGAATGGTTGCCGAAGTAAGACATGCCCACTGTGCATTCTTGCTGGGTCTGCTATTTAATAAGTGCAGAACTGTCACAAACAATTTGTTTGTGGAGAGCTATCGAGAGGTATGTCGTGGGTTTCCTATAAGATAGAAAGCACGTAGCGACAATGACACGTGCTTTTTTTGTTTTGTATGAAGCTTACCTTACTTCCTTTTTGGAAGGCATACATATCTCCTCGCTTGACTTGGTTATACTAACTTGGGAGGTATTCTTTTATGCAACAAAAAAAATGGGGCTTTTGGGTACTGACAGCATTTGTTGTCGGCAATATGGTTGGCGCCGGTATTTTCATGGTGCCTAGTACATTAGCACAAACAGCAAGCCCACTCGGTGTTACATTAGCTTGGTTAACAACAGGATTTGGTGTTTTAATGCTAGCTCTTGTTTTCGGTAATTTGGCAATTCGTCGTCCTGATTTAACAACAGGACCACAAAGTCATGCATATGCTTTATTCTCATCACCAAAAAAGAAAAAAATGGCTGGTTTCAGCATAGTTTGGGGCTACTGGGTCGCAAACTGGGCAAGTAATGTTGCTATTATTACATCTTTTGCAGGTTATTTATCACTCTTCTTCCCTATTATGAAAGATACACGTATCTTATTTTCAATCGGCTCTTTCGATGTGGAAGTTGGAAAACTGATTACATTCTGCATCTGTTCTTGCTTACTATGGGGAACACATATGATTTTAACAAACGGTGTAAACGGAGCCGGGAAATTAAACTTCCTAGCAACAACAACAAAGGTGACTGGATTCCTTCTATTTATCGTTGTTACTTTGTTTGCATTTCAAGCTTCTAAATTTGGACAATGGTACACACCAATGATTGATAAAGAAGGCGTGTCACATGGACTACTTTCACAAGTAAATTTAGCTGCCCTTACAACACTTTGGGCATTTATCGGTATTGAATCAGCCGTTCTTTTATCAAACCGTGCGAAATCGCCAAAAACGGTAAAACATGCTACTGTAGCTGGCTTATTAATAACTGTTGCC
Organism: Bacillus sp. UNC437CL72CviS29; assembly: GCF_000482345.1. Taxonomy (NCBI): domain Bacteria; kingdom Bacillati; phylum Bacillota; class Bacilli; order Caryophanales; family Bacillaceae; genus Bacillus; species Bacillus sp. UNC437CL72CviS29. The sequence goes on from NZ_AXVB01000004.1 coordinate 407,420, forward strand.
ATTTATTTAGGAATTACAATTTTAACAATGGGTGTTCTTCACATTGATAAACTACAAACTTCTGAACGTCCATTAGCTGATGCATTAAATGCTGCAATGGGTCATGGCGGTGGGAAATTAATGGCACTCCTTGCCCTTACTTCCCTATTCGGCTCTATCTTAGGCTGGATTTTATTAAGCTCAGAAGTACCGTATCAAGCGGCAAAAGAGGGGTTCTTCCCTTCCTTCTTTGCAAAAACAAATAAAAAAGGAAGTCCTATTTACTCATTACGATTAACAAACATTATGTCACAAGTATTCTTATTCTCAACATTATCAGGGACAATTGCTGAGGCCTATACATTCGTTATTACTGTCTCAACCTTAGCCTACTTAATCCCTTATCTCGTTTCACCGATCTTCCAATTAAAACTTGTTGTAACTGGTGAAACGTATAAAAATGAAATGAGCTCACGAATTATAGATGGTATTGTCGCATTCATTGCCCTTTGCTATGCACTATGGGTTATTAAAACGGGATCCTCAGATATAAAAACATTCCTTCTTGGAATTGGCTTATTTGTAATTGGTTTCGCCTTTTATCCATTAATGAATCGTGATCAAAAAAGAAATAAAAACGAACAAGTTGCTTAAAGCAATTTGTTCGTTTTTATTTTGGTACAAGAAAGAAACCTTTATAATAGATGATAGAGGTGAAAAACATGTCAATTGAAACGCTATGGAGCGATCGCTTTCAAAAACATCTTCAAAACAGCATAATGTATTTTTTCCGGATGATTAGTGGTTTATTGTATAGCTTCATCTTTATCTCGTGTATCGGTGCTTATTATTACGCCAAGTTTTTAAAAACAGCTCCTTCTAAAGGAATCTCATTATTACTCATCACAACTGTACTTACAATCGTTATAACGAGATGTAAGATCCGTACTTTTATCCAAAAGCCTGACGCTGTCTATTTACTGGCACTTGAAGAGAAATTAACACCTTATTTCAAACAATCTCTTTTCTATAATTACGCCATACAGCTTTTCCCATTACTATTTACGTTTCTAATCATTACACCGTTGGCAATACAAACATTACAGACACCTGTTCCATTCTTATGTACGATCTTTTTCATTTTAATGTTAATAAAAGGTTGGAACCTGTATATCAATTGGATATGGCGTGATCAATATAACAGCCAAATCTGGTTCATCATTCGATTCACTTGTAACGCACTGATTCTTTATATGCTCTTTCAGTCCGTATCAGTCGTTCTATTCGGTGCTGTTCTCTTGCTTCCAGCCTTTATACTTATTTATACAGTAAAACAACCAACAAAACGAATTAACTGGGAGTATATCATTGAACAAGAAGAAAAAATGGACATGCACTTTTACCAATTTGCAAGCTTTTTCACTGATGTTCCGCAGCTGAAAAAACAAGTAAAGAAAAGAAAATGGCTAACAAATTGGATAGAACCTATATTACATAAAAACCAATCTACTTTTTTATATTTGAACACTTTATCATTCTTACGTGCAAATGATTATTTTGGAATATACATTCGATTAACTGCCATTGGTTCTTTTACTTTATATTTCGTACCAAATATATTTGTAAAAGGCGCTATTACTTGTTGTCTCTTATATATGACCTCGATGCAACTGCGTTCCTTGTGGAAATATTTTTCAGGAAATACTATTGTGGCATTATATCCGATTGCATCTGAAGAGAGGGTGCGTCAATTTCTTATTCTTTTATTTTCATTAGCAGTCGTTCAGCTAGCGGTATTTTCTATTATTATATTCGCTTCACTACAGCAGTTTTTACCTATCCTTTCAACTGTTATAGTCAGCATATTTTTTATTAAATTTATTATCGTACCAAAAACAAAAAAACGAATTTCTTCATCGGAAATTTAAATGAATGATTGTGTATTCTGTTTTTATATTTTCAACAATTAAATAGATTAGGAGAAGTAAAATAAGTACATTAAAGAAAGTATCTATATAACATAACTAATGAAACACTCATTAAATAGCAAAACTAACTCTAGAAGATATGTACCTAGGATGATGTATCTTCAATTTATTGAACTACCCCACCTACCTCTACACGCGCTTGAGGTGGGGGATTCTCCTGTTTCGGTCCTAGCCAAAACAGTTACCCTCGATAAAATTGTTTATAGAACCTATAGACACACTAAAATATCTGCTTCATTTTATTTTATATAAACGAAAAAAAGAACTCATTAGAAGATGAGTTCTTTTTCGGCTCGTGTTCTTCAAATAAAATTTTTAAAAGAAGACAGTTACAATTGTTACATTTATATATTATGGAATCAAATATTTTTTTTAGGAATTACCATAATGTAATAAAAATTCACAATGCTCACGCTACACTGCGATAATAAATGACACAACACACAATACGCCAATCACCATAACCACCTAGGCTGGTTGCTTAACTGTATTGGTTATATTGCTAGTTTCTTATTTCTTTTGAATTGACTTTCTCTTTTTACAACGCTGTTTTCGTAAGAATTGTTGCTATCTTGACCATACTGATAAAAGGTTGACTTTCAACTAGTAAATTAGATTTAAAGGAGGGTTAACATGAAAGATGAATTAAGTATAAATATCTATTTAGATGAAACTGATACTCCGTTTTCAAGATATTATAGCTCAGATGATGTTCACCTAAGCTCTGACCTTGAAGATTTTATTTTGTCAAAGCTACACAGTGGCAAAAGAAAAGAAGTAGAAATATTTTTTTCAGGTCAGAATGATTTTGATGAAAAGTCATTGAAGACTGCCACATTTAACACTTTTTCTAACCTTTTGAACGAAGAGGAATATACATATGCTAGAAATGTCAAAAAGGCTATTGTTTTGTTTGTGATTGGTATTATTATTGGGGTGATATTCTTGAAGCTTTCAAACAATCATGCCTATATTGCAGGAGTATTAAGCATTGTGTGTTGGGTTTTTATTTGGTCAGGTACAGAGGTTTATTTTTTTGAAAATCAGCAAATCAAACGAGACATTAGAAAATGCAAGAATATTCTAAATGGTAATGTGTACAAAAAATAGAATTTTAGTAAATATTCACATTTGTGAAGCTGATTTTCGGATTCTATCTTGTGCATTTATTTGGGTTATTGTTTGGACTTGGAAATTGTGATGAAGATTAATATCGCCAGACGAAGAAAGCATATTTTCCCGTTCTCTCTTTTTCTACCACTTGCATTTTTCGTTCCACATCATTCATAGCTATTGTTATTCAAATCAAGAAGCTACTAGTAAAAAAAGAGAGCAGATTATCTGCTCTCTTATGATGCCTCATTATGTTTAGAGGAGTGCTCAACACTTCCCATTCTCTTCAATTTATTCCATCCCACAGCTACTCCTCGAATAGATGAAAAGACAGATTTAATTACAACATAAGTCATAAATTGACGATAAATAAAACGTTGTAAAATTAACCACGCTAATGGTTTAGGATTCTCTTTCTCTAATTTAAATGCGAAAAGAGAAGCGAGAAGATCCATTACAAAGAACACAAGATAAAATCCTAAAACTTTTAGAGGATTGCTACCAAATAGCCCCATAATCATTAATATATCTGCTAAAGGAGCAATGAATTGCAGAACATATTGAAATAGCCACATATTAGGTAATGCAACAAACCCTAATGTTTTATGCTTTGGATTAAACAACGCCTTTCGATGTTTCCAAAGACATTGCAGTGTACCATACGACCAACGATATCGCTGTTTAATGAGACTTTTCACATCTTCAGGCGACTCCGTATAAGCATACGCTTCTTCTTCATATACAATTCGATGCCCTTGACGTAAAAATGTTATAGTAAGATCCGTATCTTCTGCAAGTGTATCTTCGCTTAAATATCCAGATTCAACTACATTCTTTTTACGCCATGCCCCAATAGCTCCAGGAACTACCGTGATACAATCCAATTCATCAAAGGCTCTGCGTTCTAAATTAAATCCTGTAATGTATTCAACATGTTGCCAAGTAGTTAACAAATTCCGTCTATTTCCCACTTTGACATTGCCTGAAACTGCCGCTACATTATGATCTTCAAAGTGTCTAATCATTAGCGAAATAGCATCTTGCGCAATAATAGTATCCGCATCTAAAGTGACAATGATTTCTCCTCGTGATTTTTGAAATCCTAAATTCATCGCGGATGATTTCCCACCGTTTTCCTTCTGAATTAAACGAACTTTAGGATGTTTATGGAATGCTTCTTGAATTACTTTTGACGTATCATCTTTCGAGCCGTCATCAACAACAATAACTTCAAAATCTCTATAATCACTATCCAAAATTGAGCGGATCGTCTTGGCTATAACCTTCTCTTCATTATATGCCGCTATCACAACACTAACGGAAGGCTGATAAGACGAATTAGTAAATAAACGGGACCTTGTTTTCCTTTTTTGCTTGAATGCAAAATAAATTAAAAATAGGAATCGGAAAATACCTAATCCAATAGCAATATAAAAAATAGTTGTTAATATGTGCTTAGCATATCCCGCTCCAGAAAAAACAGCTTTATTGTAAAGTAAATATTGCTTACCCTCAGAAGAAACGGGAGGCATAACTTCATCTCGTTCTTTGCCCATTAAATCTGAAATTGTTACAAAACTATATCCATGCTTTTTAAGGTCTTTAATAATCATTGGCAGCGCCTCTACCGTATGAGTACGATTCCCTCCTGCATCATGGAGAAGAACAACATTTCCCTCCCCCTTATAAATGGGATTAAGAGCACGCTTTACCAATTCATTTGTTGATGGCGTCGCCCAGTCCTCAGGATCAACTTTTTCTGCCACCATTGTATAATTCATATTTTGTGCACGCAAAATAGGCAATATTTCATTTGATGAATCCGGGTTAGCATCTGCTTCATATGGTGGCCTAAATAAAACCGTAGAATGTCCAGTTATTTCCTGAATCAGGCGCTGAGTTGTATTCAGTTCTACTTTTGTTCGTAGTAAAGACGTATCAGCTACGTTAGGATGCTTGAAGGTATGATTGCCAATTCCATGCCCTTCATCGTATATTCTTTTAACAAGACTAGGATTTAGTTGAGCGTTTTCACCAAGTACAAAAAAGGCTGCTTTTACTTTATTCTCTTTTAATATATCTAGAATTTCCGGTGTGTATTTAGGATCTGGTCCATCATCAAATGTTAGTACTACTTGTTTTCCTTTTGGTTTTCCATAGCGCTGCACTTGATATGCAGATGGTAGTGATTGATACACTTCATCTGTAAGATAACCTTCTTTGCCTACTTTAAAATCTCTTAATCCATTTTGTCTTTCATTCTCAATCTGTAAAATTTCGCCTTGCCCAGAATAATTTACTTCATCTAAACTAGCGATTTTATGTAATGCATCAGGATTTTTTTGTACTTCAATAGGATCTTTTAAAGCTTTCCATACAGTAGGATCTTCTGATCCTAGTCTCCATAATGCAAACCCCTTTGCATTGTTGTTCATTGCGATTTTTACTTGATTATAAAGAGTAACACTATCTAAGAACCAAGCAGTATGTTCTTTCGCTCCTTTTTTATATCGAAAATAAGGGTTTCCACTAATCTTATCCCATTGAATTTTTATATTTGAATCATGAGCCATTGTCATAACTTCTGAGAAAGTTAAAGACTTCGCAGGTGCTTTACTCTTTACTTCCCAATCATATCCATAATTACCGAAAGCAACGATAAGTTTCTCAGAGGGAATGTCTAGTTCATTGAGCGTATGTTCAAACCATTTATTTGAAGCAATTGGTCCTGGTTTCCCTGCCCCATAGTGTTCGTCATACATCATGACAATCATACGATCTATTACTTTAGCTAATGCATCATAATCAAAGGCCTTATCATTAGCAGGGACATCTTGAGTTACGAGCAAATGATGTTTGTGAAAGACCGTAGTAAGTTCTTTCATGAAATTTGTTAATTTATCTCTATCACCTTCAGGTATTGACTCAAAGTCAATATTAATACCCGCAAATTGATTCTCTTCAATTCGCTTTACTAAATCATTAATAAACTTTGTCTGTACATTATCTGGAGCATTCAGTAACTTATGAACAAGTTTACTATCAGGACCAGAAGCTTCTTGAGTATAGTTAGTAAGTAAAGGCATAATTTTCACATGATTTTTTTTTGCCAACTGTACAATCTCAGGTTTAATCTCACTACTAATTGTTAAGTTTGCTTTTAAGTGATACCACTCTGGTACTAACATGGTTAATGAATCGATATTTTCTTTTAAAGAAGCAGTACTATTTTCATCCCAGTTTACATAAAAACCATAAACTTCTTTAGGTTGTTCGCCATTGTCTGTTAACTTTTCTAAATTTTTATTATTCTTTATTTCGGTATTAGGAGATTTGAATTCTTCCTTCTTTAACTGCTGGTCGCTGAGTTTTTGATTAATAGGTACAAGTTTAGTATCTTGCTTCACAGAAGGATTCATATTTGGAATTTCTGGTGTTGAAAAAATACTTCGAAAGAAAAAATAAAATACAATACTTACGCTAACTATTGAGATACATAGAAACCAACTGAAAGCTATTTTTCTTCTTCCTTTAGGATCATAAAAAACGGGTTTTGATTTATCTGTCTCTTGTTGAATTTTTTTCTCCATTATTTTTTTACATACTCCTTTTCTTTTTATTCTGAATACAAACGCAAACTATTTTAATAGATAGACCTTCTAGGGTTTTGGTGCGAAAATAGCTTAATAGGAATATAGAACAGTAATTTCCTGTTAACATTGAGATCAAACGACGAATCCAAATAACCTATGAATGACTTCAACCTCATTTTGGGCAGATTTCACCCTTTGGTGAAGTTTCCCTTTTTTCATCATATGCATGGCTTCGATACCTCTCAAAATCAAGGTTGCTGTACGAAATGATTTCAATCCTAACATGGAACGAACCCTATTCTTCAATATTCTATGGATTTTTCTTTTCTTTCCCCTGATGTTGCGTGGCAGGAACGTTTTTGTCCTCTTTTTTATGCCCGTTATTTGCGTTTATATTGCCTTTATTTTCTTGCTGAGACTCTTTATTTTCTTGTTTATATCCTTTACCGTTGTTTTCTTGCTGAGGCTCTTTATTTTCTTGTTTATATCCTTTACCGTTGTTTTCTTGCTGAGACTCTTTATTTTCTTGTTTATACCCTTTACCGTTGTTTTCTTGTTGAGACTCTTTATTTTCTTGTTTATGTCCTTTACCGTTGTTTTCTTGCTGAGACTCTTTATTTTCTTGTTTATGTCCTTTACCGTTGTTTTCTTGCTGAGACTCTTTACTTTCTTGTTTAGACTCTTTACCGTTGTTTTCTTGCTGATGCCCATTATTTCCTTTTGATTGCTGGGGTTGCTGTTCCTGGGATTGCTTTTGTTCTATTTGCTCTTGCTTCTCAAATCTTTCTTCTTTTACAGGAGACAAATCCGCTGATGCATCGGATGATGACTTTGGTTGCGAATGTCTCTCCTGAGGGTGTTCCTCCTGATTAGACGGCGGTGCAGGAGGAGTAAGCGATTTCTTCTTCTCATTCTCTTGCTTTATATAGACGCCTGTGCTGACTCCTGCTTTCTTTGCATTCTCTCGCACTTGCATCGTACTGCTTTGATATACGACTGTAACATGTTTTGTCTCATACTCTTTCTTTAATTCTTGCATAGCCTTTTCCAACTGGGGTTCTAGCGACTTGTCCTTTGTAACAGCTGTTAGCATAACTTGCTTGTCATTCGTTAAGTATCCATCCTCTTGACTTTGCTTTACAATGGTACGTACTACGTCTTGCAAAGGTTTATTTTTCCATCGTTTCATTTCTTTTAAAATGCGCTTTCCATCATCATTACAAGCTCGCAAATCTATAACACGAAGATCCTTTGTTACGCTTGCCTCTAAACTTGGATTAATATCAATTGAGACATAAGCGAATGCTTTTTCTTCCGGTTGGTAGTAGAAAAACAGAAACACACATAGAAAACAAGCAACAAGTAATGATACGGGCTTTAAAAAAGAAGGGATTGAAAAACGCGGTACTCTTTGTTCTTGTTCGTTAAACGAGATTTCCTCTCCAATCATATAAGAGTGCGATTTTCTTTTAAACGTAATAAACTCTCCATCCGGAGTTAAAACAACTACGCTACGTTTTTTTATATCCATCACAATCCCTTTATTCATCATGCTTCCCCCCTCTTATATAATCAAGAATATATGTATAGTTGTTTGCAAAGATAATACACATTGCAATAATGTATTTTCTATGCCGCTCCAACGTTTTCCGACTTGCCCTAACACGCGGTTCAATGTGTTTAAGCGGTAACTTTTTCTTTCGGAACAGCTCTTCCATCATTTTCTCTTCTTTTATAATAATCTTTACAATTTCTATTAAGTGCTCACGCGTATCACGATGCTTTGGAGATTCCTTAGCAAGCTCTGAAAATGTGATTTTAAACTCAGCTAGCACAATTTGAAAATGAAGAATTTCCTCCTTACGGTTTCTGTTTTCCATCTCTTTCATATACTCCGTAAGCGATACCTGCATTTCTACCATTTCCTCTTGCTGGTCTTCTTTTAAAAAGACGAGATTATGCTTAGACTCCTTGCGTATATAGTCAATTACATCTCTTTTTATAAGAAGCTCAGCAAACGCTAGAAAAGATTTTCCTTTTTTATATGAATACTGTTCAATTGCTTGATTAAACGCAAACAATCCAATGCTATATTCATCATCCTGCTCCGTAATATACCGGCAGCAGACAGACGAGATTGATTTTCGAATAAAAGGCCGATACTGTGCGATAAAAGCTTCCTTATCTCCTCCGTTGTTTTGTATGTTAAATACGATATCTTCTATGGTCGGTTTGTTTATGATCTTCATCACTAAACTCAACACTAGTAATCCCCCTCCCTCCTTTTGCTTCAAATAGCAAAATGGTCACTAAAAAAGTGACCATTTTACCACATTTTCTTACTACTTTTCTTTGTGCTTGTCCTCTTTCTGTTCTTCATGCTTTTCGTGACCGACCTTTTTACCGTTGTCTTGATGATCATTCTTTTCTGTTTGACCCTTTTGGTTTGATTGCTCATGCTTCTCATGAGAAATAGCCGGTTTATGTGCTGGTTGCGCTGGCTGTGCTGGTTGCGCCGGTTTTGCTGGCTGTGCCGGTTGTGCTGGTTTTGCTGGTTTTGCTGGTTGCGCTGGTTGCGCTGGTTGCGCTGGTTTTGCTGGTTTTGCTGGTTGCGCTGGTTTTGCTGGCTGTGCCGGTTGCGCTGGTTTTGCCGGTTGTGCTGGTTTTGCTGGTTGTGTTGCTTGTGCTGGTTGCGTTACTTGTTCTGGTTGTGTTACTTGTTCTGGTTGCGTTACTTGTTCTGGTTGTGCTGGAGTTACTTCTGTATTTTGATCTGATTTCTTGTTTTCTTTTGCAATAGCGTCCGCTTGTTTTTCTTGCTCTTTCTCTATTTTAGCTGCAATCTTTGAAAAACTCTTCTCTATATTTTTGGTAATTGCGGCTTTTGCTTTCGGATTTTTCACTTGATCTAGCACTTTTGCTAATGCTTCGATGTTGTTTCCGATGTGCACTTTTACTTTCGCTGCTTCTTTTTCTTCTTCGTCAGCAGATTTTTCTGTTTCTGCTTTCTCTTCGCCAGAAAGCTTATCTGCTTTTTCTAAGTCTTCCGCCGCTTTTTCTAATGTATCTTGTGTAAGATTTCCTTTTCCTTTTTCAATTAGTACACTTGCTTCAGTAATTCGTTCTGCGGCTTGCTCAGACAATAGCTTCGCTTTCTCTAAATCGTTTGTCGCAAGAGCCATTTTAATATCTTCAACCATAGTTTTCACAAAATAAAAAACGTCACCTTGTACTAAAGATGTTTTTTCTGTTTCCGTTGTTTTTATCGCATCTGTGTTTTCGCTAGCATACGCTGCTGTTCCCATCAGAAACAGGCTGCATGCCATCATAGTTACCATAGTGCCTTTTAACAGTGTTTTTTTCATAATGATTTTTCCCCCATTTACTTTCCTCACTATATATATTCGGAGGAAAGAAAAATTTTATGGGGGTCAAAAAAATATTTTTTTATAAAAATAGATAAATAATTTTTTCAAAAATAAAAAACTGACAATTTCATCAATTTTTCCATAGATTCATATGTAAAAATACTCGCATTCATTTTATCTCAGTTCTGGTGCAAAAATGTTTGATCACATATATAAAAGATGGGAGCCCTACGATGAACAACACTCAAACTTTAACGCCCCCAAGTAACTCTGAGGAAAACCAAAGAAATATTAGTTTGCAAACATTAATGGTCATTGGACTCATTGTATTAATTAGTGGTTATACCATTGTCACACTCTCTGAAGTAGGTGAACTGAAGAACCTTTTAATGAACCCAGGCACTAGCAATACATTAGCTGAAGCAGACGTTTTTTTTAATGGAATATAAAAAGCGAATCATTATAAAAACGATTCGCTTTTTATATATTTCCTTATCCTATATGAGGTATGTTTTCTTCACCGTATTCTGTCCTACTAATTGCTTTTCTAAATAATAAAATACTACTTACACCCACTAGAAAATAAACGAAGCTCATTCCCCATGATGCTATAAAAGAACCTAGCATAATGCCTAATGCGCCATTCATTTTGGCTACTTGAAAAACCATTCCGTTAATCGCCATATAAGAACTTCTCGCATTATCTGGTACCATGTCTGCCATAATGGATTGACGAACCGGCACATACATCATCTCACCAACCGTTTGAAAAAGCCCTGCTATTAATAAAATCCACAAACTATTACTCGATCCAAGTATTGTAAATCCAACTGTATAGATAAACAAGCCAACATATAGAATTTTCAAGTCATTAAAACGTTTCATCATTTTAATCACAAGCGCTGAAAATAAAACAATCAAAATCGTATTCTCTGCGGAAATCCAACTTAGCATGCGGATACCTGTTAGATCAAAACGAATATCGTTGCCAAATGCAAAGTGCATCGTTTCAAATTCTTTTTGCAAGCGTACACCTAAATAATTATTGATCTGAAATTCTAACGATAACGTACATATACTTGCCAAACAAAATATCAAAAATGCCCTGTCTGTCATAACAACCTTGTAATTTTCAGCCATTTCTTTTAAAACATGCTTCTGTTTTGTCTTTTGCTGAGTAACATATACTTCTTCCATATATGCTGTAATCAAATACAATGTCAGTAATGCTACTACTGTTAATACGACAAACAGTTGAAAGCGATAGTGTTCAAATAATAACCCTCCAAATATCGCTCCAATCGCAATAGACAAGTTGATTGCCCAATAATTGATACTGTACATTACCTTTCTATTCTCTGGTGTACTCACATCAATTAACATCGCCTCTGTCGCCGGGTTCATAAGCCCTGAACCAAGGTTATTCATTAACATAAACACGAAAGTAAGCCAAGGTGAATCTACATAATCTGAATTTGCAATTCCCATACAAGCAATTGAAACAACTTGTATCACTTGTCCTATAACCATAACCTTTTTTCGCCCTAATCGATCTCCAATATAACCGCCATAAAGCCCGATAATTAGCGCTGCCATTACGTTCACTAATAATAAAACGCCTGCAAGAGCACTTCCGAGCTTTACTGAAAAATAAATTGCCATAAACGGGAAAATCATCGTTGATACCGTACGTGTTAAAAATGAAGTTATAATTCTAATTTTTATATTCCGATGCATGCTCCAAAATCCCATTTGTTCTCTCCCCCTTATGTGTATTCATTTTACTTTGAAAAAAAGGGAGAAAAAGGTTAGAATATTCTAAAGAATTTCCCCTTTTAGAAAGAAGGAGTCGTTTAAACATGAAAGTGATGGACTACTATATTCAACTACGATTGCATGATCCAGAAAAACAGTACATACATAATAGTTTGCAAGAACTAGCCGATATTTTATACTGCAGTACAAAAAACGTGAAAATTGTACTTAGAAAAATGACTGAAGAAAAGTTAATTACGTGGATACCAGGACGTGGACGAGGAAATAAAAGTGAAATTCTCTTTCACCATACCATTTCAGAAATAGTTATTCCCTATGCCGAATTCCTATTACAACAAGATAAATTAAAGGAAGTATTTCTTCTTTTGAAAGAACCGTTTCCTATTTCCCTTCGAAAAGGTTTAGAAGACAAACTACAACAACATTTTGGATACAGACCTTTAAACGATATGTATGACGTGTTAAAGATACCTTGTTCGAGAAAGATATTACCGCTTGATCCAGCATTTGCAGCTGTCACAACAGAGGGTCACCTCATTAGTCAAATTTTTGATACGTTAGTTGTTTACAACTACGCCACAGAAGAAATTGAGCCACATCTCGCTCATACTTGGGAAGTGAGTGATGATCAACTTACATGGACTTTTCATTTACGCAAAGGCGTTCAATTTCATAATGGAACCATTTTATCTTCTAAAGATGTTCAATTTTCATTTGAAAGACTACGGTGTGTTCACTCTCCCTACGCTTGGCTAACAGAAGAGATTGTACAGATTGGAACACCATCACCATTTCAAGTAAGCTTTCATTTGCGAAAGCCAAACTTGTTTTTCCTACATTATGTAAGTTCAATACAATTAGCTATTCTACCTCATGATGCAGAAATACAGAATCATCATTATATCGGGACAGGCGCATTTCAATTACATTGTTATGATGATGATCAAGTTATATTAGAAGCATTTGCCGATTATTTTAAAGAACGTGCTTTACTTGATCGTATTGAATTTTGGCGGATTCCGGAACATGCACAAATACATACACATTATGAACTGCCAAATACTGAACATACAAAAGAACACGAAGTACAAATAGAAGAAACCGGCTGTATATATGCTGCATTCAACTTTACAAAACCCGGTCCCCATCATGATATTTATTTTCGAAAAGCTTGGAGAGAGCTATATGATGTTGAATCGATTATTCGCGATTTACAAGGAACGCGCACAATTCCCGCATTCAGCTTCTTTCCAGAGAGAAGTCGGATAGCAGAAAAACAATTCTATTCTTTACAGAAGGCTAAATATTACTTACAGAAGAGTACCTATCAAGGTGAAACTATACATATGTATTTCTTCTCCTTTAAAGATAGTGCCCGTGATGCCATCTGGCTAAAAGAACGTTGCCAAGCCTTAGGCATACAAGTGGAATTGCACCCTTTTCCAGTCTCAGACTACTCGGATCGTTCTATTGATCAACACGCAGATATTATTTTAATGGGAGAAGTTTTGAATTCAGATATAGAAATAGCTTTTCTCAATATATTTAAAAGTAAAAGCTGCTTTATTAATCGATTTATGCATTCCCACTACAAAAAGCAGATTGATTGTTTACTAGATACGTTCTTAGCAGAAGAGAATAAAGAAAAGCGCTATAAACTTATGTATGAGATTGAAGATTTTCTTCAAACAGAATATATTGTTCTATTTAATTATCATGTTTTTAAGAAGAAAACATATCCCTCTTCTTTGAAAAACGTAACAATTGACTCTTTTGGTTGGACCGATTTTTCAAAGCTCTGGATTCATCCTACGGAATCAGCTAAAGAGTATTGAAATCAAATTAATTAACTATTTATATATCCATGTTATATTTCCGACATATAAGTCGCATTTATGAAAACAAAAGAAGTTCTTCACTCATTTTCTCCTTCTGTTTTCACATGACATGGGGCTAAATGATCGGTCCCCTTCCCCTCTTAAAAGAAATGGTTTTATGTCGATCTTTCAATCCGCATTTATATAATATGAATAACTTGCATAACCGTAAAACCTCAATTTGAAGATTGAGGTTTTACTAGCTATTTATTTCTAAAATTCAGAAAATGTTTACCACTTCTTTTAAATGCATTTCAAGTTCTTCTAAAAACGTATCAATGTTAGGGTTTTTGACTACATCATAGCACGCAAAACTCTTTAAAGGTTTCATGCCAATAAATTTCTGCACTCGGTGCAAGTGACTGATTGCTTCTTCTAAATTCTCACCCTCAAAAAATTGCGAAGGATCTTGAAATGCTTTCTTGGTTGCATTCCATGTAGTAGAAAACATATATTGTTTCTCTGTTAGTAATCCTCCTGTGCCATATTGATCTGCCCCTTTAAAAAACAAACCATACTCATAGACTTCATCCATATACGTTTTAAATAACCCCGGAACACTAAACCAATAGATTGGCGTTTGATAGATTATAATATCTGCCCACAAAAATTTTTGTTGTTCTTCCTTAATATTGTATCCATCTTGGATAATCGTTGTTTTCACATGATTCTTTTCACTTAGTAAGCTGACCATGTGATCAACCAATGTTTGATTTAATTTCCCTCCGTCTGCACTATATTTTTGATGACCATTTATGATTAATATGTTTTTCATCGTGTTTCTCTCCTTTATCTTTATTGAATTTTATATTTACATTCTCTATTATTTAATTCTCAGCTACTACTCCAAGTTGTTGCATAAGAGTAAGATTATCTTCTAAATGCCAGTCTTCAGTAATTTTCCCATCCTTAATGCGCAAAATATCTATTGCAAGAAAGTTAATTGGCTTTCCATTATGTGTTCCTGTAAAGGATAAACGAGCTGTAACCTTATCACCAACCACTAATAAATCCTCGATTGCGCAATGTATATCCGGAACAACTTTACGAAAGTTTTTTGCAGCAAATGCTAAGCCTTCGGGACCTTGCGGGCGTCCTTTTGGCAACGTATTATCAAAGAATTTCTCTGTAACGGTTTGTGGAATAAGATCCGCATTGCCAGTATCCCAAAATGCATAAAAACGTTGGGCTGCATGAATCATTGCTGTAGCTTCTTTTTGACTTAATGAAGGATCGATTGTCATTGTCTTAGGTTCTGGCATGTCTTTCAACAACTGAATTTCACTTTTAGAAGTAGACGTTTTTGTATTACTGCATGCAGTAAACACAGTACCGATTATGACAATGCAAATTACAAGGAAACTAAATGACCACCATACCTTTTTTGTTCCATTTTTCATTTTCATTATAGTCACCCCCTTAGTTTAGAAATCATTTGTGGTTCCTAATGCTATTTTATATGTAGTAATTTCCCTTTTGGAAGTAGTGATATTTTTTACATATAGTTACTAAAAGGATAGTTTTGTGATACTATAAAGCAAATCAATTCAAAAAAATTTTATGGAGGCTATTTCCATGAGCAATATAGATCCGATTGTATTAACGAAAGGTTCACCTGGTATACCTTGTCCTATTGCAAAAACACTCGACGCAATTGGAACAAAATGGACATTTTTAATTATTCGTGATCTTCTTATTGAAGGAACATTGCGATTTAGTGATCTACTAAAATCAATGGATGGTATCAGCCCAAAAACACTTTCACTTCGCCTTAAAGAATTAGAAAGTCAAGGTATTGTAACGAGAACGGTATATCCTGAGGTTCCTCCCCGAGTGGAATATACTCTCACGGATAAAGGGAAACAATTGGAAGGTATTTTTATCGAATTAAAGCGCTTTGGGCTCACTTTATAAAGTAGGAGATTTCTTCATCACCCACTGATTATTAGCCCTCACCAATCGGGCTTTTACGGGCAGTTTATCTCCCACCGAACATTCTAGCCACTGGCACTGGACAATGCTTTAGCTGAATTTTGAGGTGGGAGTATTACTGCCCGCATAGTGAGATAAAATAAAAAGGAGATGACAGCCTATACACAAATATGCGGCGGTCAATCTCCTTTGTTATTTATCTTTGATTGATAGGAATGCTTAATTGCTAGATACAAAACATTCGAATTTATAATCGAAATTATAAATTCAAATCAAAAAACAAGAGATGTTTTTTGATTTGAATAGCATTCTGGAAAAGAGTAATTATGAAATCGTTTTATATTTTAAGATTGAATCTGGCAAAGCAATCCATGTTTTTACTTCCTCTCTATATCATTTTTAGCTCTTATTATCAATCTATCACCATGTTAAAAAATGAAAATCCATTCCAGAACCCCTATAATTTCACAAAATCCCCCTTCAAGTTCTAAGGGGCATTTTGCTTATTTTCAGGCTATATTTCAAAATTCACTTTACTTATTTTTCATTATTTCGCTAAACTTTCTGCCAACTGTTTTTCTTTCCACATGAATGTAATACCAAGACCAATAGCCATAATAAGAGCAGAGAAAAGGTACGGGTAATGAATGTTTACATCAAATAGTATTCCCCCCATAGCCGGTCCAACGATATTACCTAAACTTGTATAAGTTGAGTTCATCCCAGCAACAAAGCCTTGCTCTTTCCCAGCTGATTTTGATAAAAATGTTGTTAATGCCGGGCGAAGTAAATCGAATGCAAGAAAGATAAAACACGTTACAGCCAGTACTACCCAAAAATTAGAAACTAATGTAGATACGATAGCTAATATTGCACCTGTAATCAAACATAATTGAATCAACATTTTTTCACCAAGTATATCTACTAGCTTTCCAAATAAAAATACCTGTACAACAACACCAAAGATTGAGCTTATTGTAATAATGGTAGCAATATCCTTCGGTGTGAAACCAAATTTATGATCAGAAAACAGACTAAAAACAGTTTCATATGCTGATAAACCGAAAGCAAGTACAAATACAATAACAAATGCGATAAAGTATACCGGACTTAGGGACTTTTTTAAATCTCTCATAAAGTTTGATTGCTTCGTACTAGCAGAAATTTCTGCTAGCTGCTGTGCTGTTAACGGTTCTTTCAGAATAAATATGGAAGAAACGCATGCAATAAAGGCAATGGTTGCCGCAAAAAAGAAAGGCACGCGTATACCATATTCTGCAATAAACCCGCCGATGCCAGGCCCAATAATAAAACCAGTACTGATGGCAGCAGAAAGATATCCCATCGCTTTTGGCCGTTCTTGAACAGATGTAATATCTGCAACATATGCCGTAACACCAGGCATAATAAAGGCAGCACTAATTCCTCCTAACATCCTTGATATATAAAGGACCGATACATGCGTTCCCAAACCAAAGATAAGTTCTGAAATACCAAAAAGAAATAATCCAATTATGATAATTTTCTTCCTGCCATAACGATCGACCCAGCGCCCTGTTAATGGCGACATCAGTAATTGCGCCACTGCAAATACGGCAACAAGATATCCCATCGTTTTTCCTGATAATTGCATAATATTCATAAATGACGGCATAACCGGGATAATGAGACCAATTCCGAGAAATGCAATGAATATATTACTAAGAAGAATGATTAATACCATCTTTTGTTCTTTTATTGATTTCTTCATTTATCAACACCTCTTTCTGTAAAAATCATTGATGTGAAATCCTTCCCGCTAATGATATCCACGAGGGTTTTTGTTAGCGAAAATTCTTCCCACCCCCTACAAATAACGGGATACAACAAAATCACTGATTGCTGAAACATTATATCTTCCATATGGATGGAAGAATGAAATTTACTTATCGTATTTACCTATGCCTTTCTTTTTCATAAAATCTCTGCCCTGAAATGACTGATTTTCATTCATTTCAGGTGAAGTGAATCCATCTCTTTGCTATAAATGGATTCACCTAACAGCTTATTCACGAATATCCAATGCATGTGTTAAAAAGTCTAGTACTTCAGCTTTCTGAAGATTGACCTGATCGTCCTGTTTATGATCATATAAATAAACTTGCTCTGCTGCGGATTCAACAAGAGCGATACATAACTTTGCAGTTCTTTCCACATGAATAGAATTACGAATTACGCCTAAATCTTTTGCTTCACTTAAGAATTGACTTAACCACATATAAAGAGGCTGATATACAGCTTCCCATTCTTTTATATGTTCAGTGGACGCAAGACCAGCATACATTAATGCTTGTATTTCACGATTTTCCTCTATAAAGTCAAAAACAGCATCTATCACTTGCATAACTTTCTTTGAAAAAGGTTCATTATTTTGTACCTTTTCTTTTACTGCATGTATCATCTTTTCAACCATAACTTCTGCAATTGCAGGCATAACAGATAATTTAGAAGGAAAATACAAATAGAAAGTCCCCTGGGCAATGCCAGCCAATTTTACAATGTCAGAGATCTTTGTTTTTTCAACCCCTTTTTCCTGGAACACTTCAATAGCTGCATAAACAATTTTCTCTTTTTTATTCATTATCTGAGTCCTTTCACACACGTATAGAACGACTGTCATTCATTCTATATGAAATTTTATTGTACTGTCAACAATAGAGCCGAATCTAATGTGAATTTTTCTAATATACTGTTTTTTGGGTGGCTGAATCAAATTATAAAAGCGGTTATTACGATTTTGATAGAAATATTAAAGAGAGGCACACCCTAGATGATTCACCTTTATCTCTCCATGAAAAAATCTCCTGATAGAACTTAGAAGATTGTTCTATTAGGAGATAAAATCATACATATATTTCCCCTCTTTAAGAAAGGGCCTTTAATCCCGTAACTCCGCATACAATAAGAGCCACACTGATAATTCGTGCCTTACTTTTTGATTCTCCAAATAGGAACATATTTAACAAGACGGCGCCCGCTGTTCCTATACCAATCCAAACTGCATAGGCAACACTTACCTGTAAAAATAGGAAGGATGTGTATAAGAATGCAAAAGAAATAGCAAATCCACCTATATAAATGACGCCATTTGTTACTGATTTATCTTTACTATACATTTTAAGACCGATTACACCAATCATTTCACTAATTGCGGCACAAAAGACGAAAATCCATCCCATCCTTAAGCAGCTCCTTTCATAACTTCTTCTTGTTTTGCTTCTTTGTTATCAGCTAACTTCAAGCCAATAACGCCAGCTACTATCATAACTATAAAGAATAATTTTCCTAGACTAAAACTTCCTCCAAAAAGAAAAACGTCCATCAAGAAAGTTCCTACAGTTCCAGCTCCGGCAAAAACAGCATATACTGTTCCTGTCGCAAGATGTTCACACGCTTTAGACAGCATTTGGAAATCAACCATAATGATTCCTACAATTATCATCCAATGCCACCATGCGTGTGCAGTATTAAAACCAAACACCCAAAACACTTCAAAAATACATGTTAATATTACATATAACCAAGCTTTATTTTTCATAAATTACCACCCTTTATGACTGACTATCATTCATTTTTCTTTAAAAAAATTTATCCATTATGTTACAACCAATGGATATTTATTTTCTTATATGCAATGCATGTGTTAAAAAATCCAAAATTTCAGCTTTTTGTAAATTAGCTTCCTCCTCTTTTACATGATCATATAAATAAATTTGTTCTGCTGCTGATTCAACTAAAGCAATAAAAAGTTTTGACGTTCTTTCAACATGAATAGAATTCCGTACCACATTAGCTTCCTTCGCTTCTTCTAAAAAGCGTTTTATCCAAATGTAAAGAGGTTGATATACACTCTCCCACTTTTTTATATGTTCAGTTGATGCTAAACCAAGATATATTAATGCCTGTATTTCGTAATGTTCCTTTGTAAAATCAAAAATTGCATCTACGATTTGCGAAAATGTCTCGAAGAAAGAAGAGCTATTTTTTGTTTTTTCTTCAACTGCACGTATCATCTTCTCAATCATAACTTCTGCTATTGCAGGCACTACAGATAGTTTTGACGAAAAATATAAATAGAAGGTTCCTTGAGCGATACCAGCAGATTTCACGATATCTGAAATCTTTGTTTTTTCAATTCCTTTTTCCCTAAAACATTCGATAGCAGCGTATACAATTTTTTCTTTTTTGGACATTATCTACACCCTTTCACAAAAATGACTGAATGTCATTCATATATATTCTACATGAATGATTTATAAAATGTCAATCATCCATTTTTATTTTTTATACCTCTTTTTGTTCGTAGCTAGACTTATAGAAACAACACATACTCAATAGTGATACGTTCTCGCTGAGTATGTGCCCCATACGCTCTAACATTCACACCACATACCGAATCATCGCAACTTCATCACAACAATCAAATTTCGGACAATGTCTACAATCCACCCACACTTTTTCAGGTAACAACTTCTTATCAACAAAATCAAAACCACACTTCTGAAAAAATGTAGTTTCATACGTTAAGGAAATAACTCTTCTTACCTTTATTTTAGAAGCCTCACTCACTACATGATTGACTAACATACGTCCTAACCCTTTACCTGCATATGTATCTGATACGATTAATGAGCGTATTTCTGCAAGGTCTTCTCCTAAAACATGTAATCCAGCAACCCCTAAAATTTTCCCTTCTTCTTTTACAACATACAAACTTTGCAAGTGTTGATACAAAGATAAAAGAGAACGTGGAAGAACAACTCCCTCCTTCGAATATACTTCAATTAAGTTATATATATCTTTCACATCACTTGTAATCGCGTTACATATTTGCATAATTGATCCCCTTAAATTAAATATTTATAACCTTTTTATGTATATTAATTCATAAATTTATATAATAATACACCCACTCCTTACTCACGTCAATTATTATTCTGAATTTTACATATAAAAACAAGTACCGCTCTCATTCAGTACTTGTTTTCGAATTTCTTATCGGTAATACTGTAGAATACTTAATTTCACGAAGCGCTAAGCTCGTTTGTATCTTTGTAATTCCAAGCTTATTTAACTTTCTAATAAAACGCTCAAGTTCCTTACGATCTCTGTTTGCGACCTTTAGTAAGTAATCATACTCCCCTGTTAAACAATGACATTCCAATACTTCCGGCATAGATTCCAGTTCCCTTTCCAGTACTTCAAGTTTTTCAGATTGATGAATATTTGTGCTCATAAAAATAAAGCATAATAAATCGAATCCAAGCTTTTCCTGGTTTAAAATGGCAACTTGTTTATCGATGAAGCCTTCCCCTTCTAACCTCTTTATTCTTGCATGCATTGCAGCTGGTGATAAATTAACACGACGTGCAAGTTCGGCATTACTTACCTGTGACTCCTTTTGTAAAATATCTAAAATTTGTACGTCCAAATCATCTAACACTTTAATAATAGATGCCTCCATAAAAATCCCCCTTTTTTCTTACCGACGATTCTTCGGAAAAATGTATAATAATCTCAGTAAAATTAAATAAAGTTTCGTAATTATACCATTTAACAAAACATTTTATTGAATTTTCACCATTATACAAAAGAATGTATTAGATAACAAAGAAAAATGCTAAAATTATTTACAATTCATTCTCACTTTTACAAAGGGGTTTAAACGATGCCTTATTTTTATGTCTTTTTACTACTTCTAACAAGCTTACTATGGGGGGGAAACTTTGTCGTTGGAAAGTCACTTGTAGATCATGCTTCTCCAATGACGCTTACAAATTTAAGATGGATCATTGCCGTTCTTTGCTTATTACCAATTGTCTGGTTTAAAGAAAAGAAAATTCTCCCACCGCGCGCCGCAATTCTTCCCTTACTACTTATGGGAATCACCGGTGTTGTTCTCTTTAATATTTTTCAGTTTTTAGCGTTAGAGCAAACTTCGGCAACAAATGTAGGGCTTATTTCTACACTAAATGCGATTTCAATTGCAATCTTTTCATCTTTATTCTTAAAGGAAAAAATCAATACACTTCAAATCTTATCTATGATTTTTTCTTTTTTTGGTGTAATTCTCGTCCTTTCAAAAGGAAATATCGCACTGTTATTTTCATTACATTTTAATAGCGGAGACTTGTGGATGATGGCCGCAGTTTGTATTTGGGGTATCTATTCTGTTTGTAGTAAATGGGCAACAAAAACAACTACACCAATGATGGCAACTTTGTATTCTGGTATTTTTGGTGTCATTATATTGCTTCCATTTAATATACCAAGCTTTACTGTTTCCAATATTAATGCTTCATTTATCACTTCACTACTATATACAGGTTTAATTTCAACTGTAGTCTGTATGGTGTTTTGGAATATTGGCGTTCAAAAATTAGGAGCAACTACATCAGGTATCTTCCTAAATTTCAATCCCATTTTCACTGCCATTTTAGCGTTTCCTTTCTTAGGGGAAGAACTAACTTGGATACAAATTGTAGGCACATTCATCGTTGTTACTGGCTGTTATTTATTTTCCCATTTTAAAGCAGTTGCACATCAGCCTAGCCAAACTTTAGTACGGCAACACTCTTAATAGATAAATATCGCCATTATCTTTAACATAATGGCGATATTTTTACACGCTTCATTTTTTTCATCTCATTTCTTTTCAATAGTGCTGTTCTTCTGCTGGCAATAAACACTCTGTCGCCTTTCCAGTATCACCACCTTGAATTTCCCAGCGTTCTAGAATAGAAAGTAATTTTGATTTATAATTAAAATTTTTGCTTCTCTTTACAGCTTCTTTGCATTATGTATTTCCTTTCGTGTCATTTCAATAAATCCCACTTCTTTATAGTGTCTTTTTCACAAATCCTTTCGCATCTGTTAATTTTTCAAGTGCTTCCCCATATTCGCACTGCAGTAATATCATGACAATTGCAGCTTTCACATTACGCTTTGCTTTCTCGTAATATACTGCCGCTTCTTTATAATCTACTCCTGTCGCCTCCATAATAATTCGCTTGGAGCGCTCAACTAATTTTTCATTTGTTGATTGCACATCAACCATTAAATTCTTATAAACTTTTCCTACCCCAATCATCGAAGCTGTTGAAATCATATTCAGCACTAATTTTTGTGCAGTTCCGGCCTTTAAGCGTGTAGATCCTGTTAACACCTCTGCCCCTGTTTCTATTTCCACGCTCATTTTTGCAAATTTACTTATTTCTGCCCCTTTATTACAGGAAATGCTAGCTGTACTTGCACCAGCGGAGTTTGCATATTTCAATCCGCCAATTACATAAGGTGTTCTACCGCTTGCAGCAATTCCAATAACAGTGTCCTTATCATTTAACTGAATAGCCTTTAAATCCTCTACTGCCAATTCTTCTCGATCTTCAGCACCTTCCACTGCCTTCGTAAACGCTTTTGATCCACCTGCGATAAATCCTTGTACCTGTTTCTCATCTGTTCCAAATGTCGGTGGACATTCGGCAGCATCTAAAACTCCTAAACGCCCACTTGTACCAGCTCCGATATAAATTAAACGACCACCATTTTGAAAAGATGTGATAGCACTTTGTACAATTTTTTCGATATGCTCAATCTCTTTTTCTACCGCTATAGCAACCTTATAATCTTCTCGATTCATTGTTTGTAAAATCTGCTTTATACTCATTTCATCTAAATTCATAGTATTTTCATTACGATGCTCTGTCGATAAATTTTCTAGCATTCGCTCACCTACTTTGAAATTTCATTTCACACCTTTATTACATCCTCGCGAAATTTAAAATCGAATATTCGAATATATTTTATGGGATTTCATTTCTTCTTATAACAAAAATGTGTCTATTTCATGCAAAAAAGGATGAGGTTTCCCCCACCTTTTCTGATTTCAATTTTCCTAATCGTTCTGCTGTTTCTCTTGTTTGCTTAATTTAGAAAAAATTTCTGCATTTCTATTATACCCAGCAACCTTTTTTAGCTGGTGAAAATTGATTCCTCTGATTTTCTATTTTAGATAGTAACGTTGACGATTTCACTATTCAACCTCCATT
Organism: Bacillus sp. UNC437CL72CviS29; assembly: GCF_000482345.1. Lineage (NCBI taxonomy): Bacteria > Bacillati > Bacillota > Bacilli > Caryophanales > Bacillaceae > Bacillus > Bacillus sp. UNC437CL72CviS29. Next base: position 431,133 of record NZ_AXVB01000004.1, read on the forward strand.
GCTAGCGGTTGCTTTTATTTTAATGAAAAAGAACTTATCAACAACCGATAAGTTCCTTTCGCTTATACAAAATACTTCTTCAATAATGGCGGCGTAATAATCGTTGTAAGTATAACAACAATGACAATTGAAGTGAAACTTTCTTTCGCCAATAAATTCGCTGTTAATCCATTAGCTGCGATAATCAGTGCCACTTCTCCGCGTGATACCATCCCAGCTCCAATGCTAATCGAGGATTTCAAATTAAATCCTGTTAACCTTGCGCCTAATCCAGATCCCACTAATTTCGTAAGAATTGCAATAATTGTCATGATAGTGATAAACCAAATTTGGTTTCCAATCCCTTGAAATGTTATTTCCATACCAATGCTAACAAAAAAGATCGGAACAAAAATCGCATACGCAATCGGCTCTATTTTATGTTCTACTTCATGTTTATATGTTGTTTGGGAAATTGAAATCCCCGCAGCAAATGCACCGATAATACCAGCAATCCCCATTTTTTCACTATAGTACGCAAATGAAAAACAAATAATAAGTGCTGCACTTATTAATGCCTCCGATACTCGAAGTGGTACCAGCATCCTCATAATCCACGGAACAACTTTCCAGCCAATAAAAACAATACTCACGAAAAAGATAATTTTCTTAGCGATGACAAGTGTAATATTCACATCTTGCGTGCCTAAAAAACTCATCACAAAAGCTAATAAAATGACAACGATAACGTCATCAAACACCGCAGCTCCTAAGATTGTTATACTTTCTCTTGTATTCATTTTTCCTAAGTCACGTAATGTCTGAACAGAAATACTCACCGATGTTGCACACAGCAATAATCCTAGAAAAATGGCATGTGATTGTAACATCCCAAAGGCGAGTCCTGCCAAATATCCACCGAGAAAAGGAAAAATGATACCTCCCATCGCTACCGCGAATGAAGATTTCAAATTACGATTTAATTCTTCTAAATCCGTTTCGAGCCCTGCCATAAACATAAGTAACAAAACACCAATCTCACTCAGTTCATCAATAAGTTCAGAGCTATTAATAATTCCAAAGACAGCAGGTCCAATAATAATTCCCACAATTAATTTCCCTAACACCGATGGCTGGCCAAGCCGGGCGCTAATATCGCCAGCTAATTTCGTACAAAGTAAAATAACGACAAGTTCAAAATAAAATAACATAGTATCTTCTCCTACTAAAAAATGCTTATATTCTTGAAGATAGTTTTCCCTTCCAATCAAAATTTTATTTTTCATATTTTTATTTGACAAAATATTCTGAATTATAATAAAATGACTACAGCAATTCTAGAGTTTTTATAATCCATACACAACTGTACCTCTATTCACTTACATACTCTTTTACAATGGGCTCGTATTATATTCGCAGTTGTGAAAATCAAGGAATGAGAGGGGAGTCCAAGTGAAGTCACTATTACGAAAAAAGGCACTTACTACTGAATCACCAAAACAATTACAAAGAACATTAACCGCATTAGATTTAACCTTCTTAGGTATTGGTGCTGTAATTGGGACAGGTATTTTCGTTTTAACAGGAATCGTTGCGGCCAAGCACTCTGGTCCTGGTATTATGTTATCTTTTCTTATTGCCGCATTTACCTGTGCATGCGTAGCTTTCTGTTACGCAGAATTTGCTTCTTCTATCCCTATGTCAGGAAGCGTTTACACATACGCATATATGACAGTTGGAGAAATTGTTGCTTTTATCGTCGGTTGGTGTTTAATGCTTGAATACTTACTAGCAGTTGCAGCAGTAGCCGTAGGATGGTCAGGGTATTTACAATCGTTACTTTCCGGATTTAATATTCATCTACCTGCCATTATCGCCTCGGCCCCCGGGACGGGAAAAGGCGGAATAATCGACTTACCAGCCGTATGTATTTTACTTTTGATTACACTCCTTCTTAGCTTCGGTGTACGCGAAAGTGCTCGCATTAATAATATTATGGTATTAGTTAAATTGGCAGTTATCATCGCGTTTATCGTAGCAGGTGCAAAGTACGTCAAACCTGAAAATTGGACACCATTTTTACCATTTGGATATGATGGAATTATTACAGGTGCAGCAACCGTATTTTTTGCTTTTCTAGGATTTGATGCCATTGCAACTGCTGCTGAAGAAACGAAAAAACCACAGCGAGATTTACCCATTGGAATTATCGGTTCCCTTCTAATTTGTACGGCACTATATATGATTGTATCCTTTGTTTTAACTGGAATGGTTCCTTATACACAGCTAGATGTTTCAGATCCAGTTGCTTTCGCTCTTCATTTTGTTGGTGAAGATACGATCGCTGGGTTATTAGCTGTCGGTGCAATGACAGGAATGACAACTGTTCTTTTAGTCGTTATGTACGGACAAGTTCGTGTTTCTTATGCAATGAGCCGTGACGGACTACTTCCAAAAGCATTATCTCGTGTGAATCAACGAGTGAAAATTCCTTTATTAAATACATGGATTACTGGAATTGTAGCTGCTTTATTAGCGGGTCTATTAGATCTACATCTACTTGCAAATTTAGTCAATATTGGCACATTGACTGCCTTTATATTTGTTAGCTGTGCTGTACTCATTTTGCGGAAAACACATCCAAATTTAAAGCGAGGATTCCGAACTCCATTCGTACCGATATTACCAATCGTTGCAATTTGCTGTTGTCTCTATTTAATGATTAACCTTTCCGCAACAACGTGGAAAAGTTTTGCTGTTTGGCTTGTTATTGGGCTATGTGTATATTTCTTCTATTCTAGACGCAATAGCCATTTACTGACTAAAGAAAATACTAGTGAACAAAAAGAAGCATGAAAAAACAGCTCGCCATATTAGAGGCGAGCTGTTTTACATTCGAGGTTTTTCCAGTAACGTTTGTAGAATGAAAAATATGCTGATGCAAGCTGTAAACCAATTGATACACAAGCTTCTATGTTCGCATACTCATTCCCCTTTACTATTTTGCTTCTTTCTTTTTCTTTCTCCATACATTTAAACTATCAAAGAAAAAGTTAATAAACAACGTTCCTAGGCCTGCTAATAAAAAAGTCATTAAAAATAGAATCCAGATGCTTTTGTCTTTCAAAAAATAATATCCAACAAGGAGCACAACTGCAGTCCATACATACTCAAGAATTCTTTTTAGCTTTTTCTGTTCCAAAATATTCGCTCCCTTAATGTTTTATCTACTTTTATTCTAACACGAATTCATATATCAGCGGAATCACTCTATATATCGGCGATTCGGCACAACTCATCAATTTTTCCACAATAGACAATATGAACTCTTACTATGAAAAAAAAGCTTGTCCCAGAATTCTTATAGAAATCACGACGATTAATTGTTGCCTCTTTTTCATTTATTGTCCCATTTACAAGTAGATATGATGTTGATTAGCCCTGCATGGAATACAAAAGGATTTAGATCTATAATCTAGAACAGGCATTAAATAGTCTCATCATCTTTTACATAGATTCCGCTTTATCTCTCTTTTTCACAAACTTGAAAATGAATATTCCTATTACAATGAGACAAACAACTCCTAGTATCGGTAGCGTATATTGTTCGACCATTGCCCCTGCCTTTTTCCAATGAGGTCCTAACTTCAATCCGATATATATATATAGCGTCGTGAGCGGTAACATCGCTACAAATGTGTATATGCTAAATTTCCAAATGTTCATTTTCGCCATCCCACATGGAACTGAAATAAGCGTACGAACTCCTGGAATAAAGCGCCCAAGAAACGCCACAGCTGGTCCATATTTTTCAAAGAAATGATCTGCTTTTTGAATCTGTTCTTCCTTAATAAAAAAGTATTTCCCATATTTCAGTAATAACGGTCGACCACCATAATAACCGAGTGCATATAGTGTTAGAGGCCCCGTCGTTCCTCCAACCGTTCCAGCTAATACCGCAAGCCAAAAGTTCATATCTCCTTCATATACCCAATACCCCACAAGCGGCAGCACAATTTCTGCTGGAATAAACTCAAATGTTAATGCTAGAATGACACCAAAATAAGAAAACTGCTTTAAATAGTCAATTACATCTAAAATAAACTGCTCCATTTATTAACTCCTATCCTTTATTTAAATTATATTTTTCTTGTAAGTGCTTCGGCGCCATTTTCACAATTCGCTGCAAAATAAATAAGACAACAGCAATATCATCTAATACACCAAAGAATAGTAAAAAATCAGGGATAAGATCAAATGGAAACATGACATACCCGATTAATAAAGCAATGGATAGGATTTTCTTCTGCACTGCGACTTCTTTTGATGTAAAAAAGTCATATAGAAATGGACCAAACTGGCGAAGATGAAGCATAAATCGAAATCGGTTTATAAACTTTTTCACTTTTCACCTCTCCTTTTCTGCATACAAAAAGGACCTTTACCAAATATAGTAAAGGTCCTAAAAAAGACAATAAGGGGCCTTTACCATTGCCGGTAAAGGTCTCACTAACAACAAAGATGTTGCCAATAAAGCCGAGGGTTTCTCCCTGTAATGACGACTTTATTGTGATAAGTTACTCCCCTTTATATACGCAATCTTATAAAATTACCTTAAAATATTTGCTAGAACTTGTCAATCTTTTTCAGTTATCCTTCATGAAGTGGCTGATACATACTTGCTATGGCTTGCATTTCAGAACTTGGTGCTGGCGATAGTTGATAATATCCTTTTTTTACCATATACTGCCAAATATCATAAGCATGATGACTACTGTTTAAGAAGGTATTTTCTAAAAGCGTTCTTAGCTCTGGATTCGCACACTCTAATAAAGAACCTGCACAATTAAACGCAGACGACTTTTGATTCAGTAAATATCCAAGTGCGATTGACCGATCATTAGGAAGCTGCGCAGCCACGCTTGGTGTAACGGGGGAATATTGTTGTGAAGGTGACTCTGTATAAGAAGCTAATACTGGTTTTAATTTAGACGGCTGAAACTTTGATATATTGGGAGGTGACTCACTTTGTATAAATTCCACCTTCAAATTATAATCTTGCACATGAAGAGGAAGATGCTTCTGTAACATTTGTTTCAACTCCGTATCCTGTGCTTGCTGTATATATGTAGACATCGTATTAATTGTGTTATAGTCTCCTGCTATCAGTTCACTTAAGTCCCGTAATTCATGCGTTGCTAATTGCATTCCTATTCCTCCCTTCTATAAATTCCTTTCTAGCATCTCCTAAAAAAACAAAAATACCATATAAAAATCCACATCTCTGCGAATTTTTATTAGTATGAATTAAAGTGGATTACACTTTGGTGTCTCTAAGCCAGAAGCTTGTGCCAGTTTCAATAAATAATAACATTCTTCCCTTGCCATATGGTCTGCCATTCTTGCAGAGATGATGCTTAATACTTGATTAGATATTCCCAATTCCTCTAGCTCGTGAAGAAAATGAGAAAATAATTTCAATTCCAATGCAACATCTTTGGTAAATTTCTTTAGGGCTGGAAAAGAGTGTAGTTCTGTCCGTAAGTAACCCGTCATTTCCACAGCTTTCAAGTAGAATTGTTCAAAGTGCTTTTCATATTTCTCGCACTTCTCTTTCAGTCGTTTTTCGACAAGATCTAGCCCACCTGAAATGGAACCTGCATGCCCAGCTGCATCCGTTAGCCAAACGAGATGATAATGTAACTCATGAAAAATAGGTGGCACTTCTCCTTTCATTAAATACTCTAACACAGTTATATACTCTTCCACTTCGTTCACCATATGGTTAAGAAAAGTTGGTGTAAAATGAATTTTGATTTTTCCTTCTAGCTGCTTTTGTATAATACTCAGCTTAAATTTCCTAATTCCCTCTGCGGCTTCGTGTGCATCTTTCGCAAATGCAATTAAATTTACTGTATGGATATTGCTGAGGAACCTATCAAATATTTGGACAAAATACATCGCTTTTTGAATATCTTCTTTTTCATTTGGAGCTAAAGCATCTAAAAGAAACTGGGCGTGATCACCAAGAACCTTTAGCCAAAATTTATGTTCAAACAATGCATTTTCTTCATACGTGCTATTCATCCCATTAACTCCTCCTTACTTACTCTCTCGGCTCAATTAAAATTCTATACCCATCAGGATCATGCACAACAATCCCCCTTCTCTCCGTGTTACATCCCTTTAATTCTTCAAATGACACACAATAGAATTCTAATTTTTTCCGCACCTTTTCTATATCGTCAAATGGCAAATTAACATTTATATAAGAAGATAATGCCCTGCCGACAGCCTGATCTTTGTCTCGATTTAAAACGAAGCAAATTCTCGTTGCATCAACATCATACCAAACACCAGGCACATGTAATTGCGGACGGTGTCTACTCGGTTTAAACCCTAAAACCCCTTCATAAAAGTATAAGGTTTCCTTTAAATTCCTCACTTCTAATACAATGTTATTTGTAATCGTCTCCACATATACCTCCCCCTTGTCCCTACTAGTTTTTCTATATGAGTCATAAATGACAATTATGTCTGAATACAATACATAGTGATGAATATTTTACTTGTAAAGGAGGCTTATATTATGGACAAATTTATGAAATCTTTCACACCTTACCATGGCCCAAACGATCCTTGTCCGCCTATTGGAAAGAAATTTTATTCAACTCCTCCTCATTTATATATGGGATTCCAGCCACCAAACTTACCTCAATTCCCGCCTAACGAAGCGTTAAGAAAGGGCACTTTGTGGCCTGCTTTCTATGATTTTTATGAAAACCCTTATAAGAAAGGAAGGTGAGAGAATCCGTGGCTCAAACATTGCCAGATGAATATTATAAGTGGATAGAAGAGCTGCAAGAACTCGATTTTGTATTAGTCGAACTCACGCTTTATTTAGATACTCATCCAGATGATGTTACAGCTATCAATCAATTTAATGATTTTTCCTATAAAAGAAGGTTGCAAAAGCAAAAGATTGAGGAAAAGTATGGTCCACTTCAACAATTTGGTAATAGTTATTCTAAAGCCCCGTGGGAATGGAGCAAAGGTCCATGGCCATGGCAAATATGAAGTGAAAATCGAATCAGTGGGGGTTTTATCCCCCACTCATAATCAATCTTCACCTAACTTTTTTCTTTTGCTAAATTTTAAGATCGGAGTATTACCCTCCATAAATAGCGGGATAAAGGAGATAAAATATGTGGATATATGAAAAAAAATTGCAGTACCCTGTGAAAGTAAGTACTTGTAATCCAGCACTTGCTAAATTATTAGTTGAACAGTATGGCGGCGCAGATGGCGAATTAGCAGCTGCTCTCCGTTATTTAAACCAGCGCTATACCATTCCTGATAAAGTAGTCGGTTTACTAACAGATATCGGCACAGAAGAATTTGCTCATCTTGAAATGATTGCAACAATGATTTATAAATTAACAAAAGACGCGACCCCAGAACAGATGAAAGCCGCTGGGCTGGATGCTCAGTACGCCAATCATGATAGTGCACTATTTTATCACAATGCAGGCGGCGTTCCATTTACAGCCACATACATACAAGCAAAAGGGGATCCAATTGCAGATTTATATGAAGATATTGCTGCAGAAGAAAAAGCAAGAGCAACATATCAATGGCTCATCAATTTATCAGATGACCCTGACATAAATGATAGTCTTCGTTTTTTACGTGAGCGCGAAATCGTTCATTCCCAACGTTTCCGCGAAGCTGTTGAAATTTTGAAAGAAGAACGCGATAAGAAAATATATTTTTAACTATTTTGTGCACATACCAAAACAGTATGTGCACGTTCCCTACTAATATTTTTGAATATAAAGACTCCCTCCTTTACTCCATTCCGCATAACATACTTCTTTCAAATCTGTTTTCTGCTTCTTTAGCTCTTTTTGCAGCCATACTTCATGTAACCCAAACTTTTTTAAATTGTATGTAATAAGCTCCCCGTCGCTAATAAGAAGGATCGGCAATACATTTTCCTTCCCTTTTATTTTCAAATCTTTTCTTGTTGGCATATCTACATCATATTTTTTCATCACACTTATCGATCCATCATTTTCTAAAACTGCAAACGCTACATCTTGCAAAGAAAATATATCCTTTGCACGAAGCAAATGCTGAAGTTGATCAACATCTAAACGATTTTTCTTCATTTCGGTCCAATCTAACTTTCCATTTGCAATTAAAATAGATGGTTTTCCCTCAAGGAATAAACGAGCTTTTCTCCATTTTTGCGTAATAATTTCTGTAGTTAATATGAAAGCTCCCCACACAATAACGGAAAAGATAATCCTTCCTATATGGGCATCTTTATTATAAATAGCATCCCCTAAAAAATTCCCTAAAACGAGTGCTGAAATAAAATCAAATGGTGTAATTTGACTTATTTGCGTTTTCCCAAGGATTTTAACGACAAAAAATAACACAACATACCCAAATAGCAGTTCAATAAAAATTTCTACATAATCCATACTCTGTCACCTTTCTTTATTTCACACATTTTTATCGCGCTATTCGCAGACAGTGACACCTTCACATCATCATTTAGAAAAAGAAACTAGACAAAATCCCCTCACTAGTTAAAGTTTTACTTTCTTAATCCAAAACAGCTTTACACGTAGTATGCCACCTTAAATGAGAAAAATATAAAGCGAAACTTGAATTAATCAGCACCCATCGGAATTTCACAAAAAATCATCTCCCACCTACCCTCTTAAAGAAAAGTGGAAGTGGCTCGTCCAGAATGTGAGGGGATGGAGCTTCTAACGTAGAGGTGTTTTTTACCTCGCAGGAAGAAGCGAAGCCACCGAACATTCTAGCCACTGGAACTGGACAATGTTCTCTATGAATCTTGAAATAGGAAGATTACTGCTCTCACATAGCGGGATAAACGTATAATTATCCAACTTAACGCATTATTTTTTAATTTTTTTTAAAATTCCCTGTTGCTTTCTAGTCATCAGACGATTAAAATTAAAACAGTTACTCGACAAATTATTTGAATTTTCGACAAAAAAAGATTCTTAGGAGGATTTTCTATACATGCGTACAACTTTAAAACCATCGCAAATTCTCTCAATTAGCTTATTGCTATTTGCAGTTTTTTTCGGCGCTGGTAATATGATTTTCCCACCACTTCTTGGGCTTTCTTCAGGAGAAAACATGTGGGTTTCTATTTCAGGATTTGTCATTACAGATGTTGGTTTATCGTTATTAGCAATCGTTGCTGTTGCCCTTGCAGGCGGTAGCTTTAACAACTTAGCGAGCCGTGTTCATCCAAAATTCGCAGCAGTACTAGCTATTATTATCTACCTTTCAATTGGCCCACTATTTGTTATTCCACGAACTGGATCTGTTTCTTATGAGATTGGAATCGCACCACTTTTCCAGGACCAATGGTATTCCATGTTACTGTTTAGCCTTATTTTCTTTACGGTTGTTTACTTCTTATCATTAAACCCATCCAAATTAGTTGATCATATTGGAAAAATATTAACACCAATCTTACTTGGAATTATTGCAGTTATGGCAACAAAAGCAATTCTGTCTCCAGCGGGAACACCTATCCCCCCTGTCGGCGACTATAAAGAAATTCCATTTTTCAAAGGGTTTTTAGAAGGGTTCTTAACATTAGATGCGATTGGCGCTCTCGTTTTATCGACAATTGTCGTAAATGCGATTCGTCAAAATGGTGTTGAGGAAAAAAAATCTATTGCAAAATACACAATTCTTTGCGGAAGTATTGCTGCTTTCTTCTTAACAATCGTTTATTTCTTACTTGGATATATCGGAGCATCAAATGGGAATTTAGGACAATTTGAAAATGGTGGACAGCTATTAGCAACTATTATGTACCAATTATTTGGGACAAGCGGTAATATTCTGCTAAGCATCGCCATTATATTTGCTTGCTTAACGACAGCCATTGGTGTAGTTAGTGCATTTGCCAATTATTTCACAAATGTATTAACCAATGTTTCTTATAAAAAGCTTGTCTTATATGTTTGTATTTTTAGCTTTATCGTTTCAAACCTAGGACTCAACTTGTTAATCAAAATTACGTTACCTGTGTTAATCATTCTTTATCCAATTACAATCATCTTAATTTTTGTATCATTTATTGATAAATATACGAAACGTAAACCATCTGTATACATCGGTGCAATGATTGCTGCATTCATCATTAGCTGTATTCACGCGCTTGATAATGTGGGAATGATGCCACATGCGATTACATCTATTGCAAGTACAATTCCTTTTTACAAATTAGGGATTGGTTGGATCGTCCCAGCAATTATTGGAGGTATTGTAGGATACTTTATTCCGCAAACACAAACAGAAGGTAAAGTTTCTACGAAATAAAAAAAGAAGCAAGCATTGGTCATATCCCCGTCAAGTAGACAATAATAAAAAGAGTTTTATGCCACGGCCTTTTCCCGATATTCTATCGGGGAAAGGCCGTGAAGTTTTTCTTGGAATCGCTTTTGATTGTAAAATGTAATATATTCTTGGATTGCTCGATAAGTTGTTTCATATGTTTTTGGACGCACTAAATACAACTTCTCTGTTTTTAAATGAGAGAAGAACGATTCAATACATGCATTGTCAAAACAGTTCCCTCGTCTAGAATGACTTCCTTTTATCTTTAATTGTTCTAACTGTTTTGCGTAACTTTTTGATGTATATTGAAATCCTTGATCAGAATGTAGAAGGGTTTTAGTAGTACGCTTGATTCCTTCTAACTGTTCTAATGTAGAAAGTACAAGCGCTAAATCGTTTCGATGTGATAACTTCCATGCCACGATTTCATTGTTATACAAATCTAAGACAGCTGACAAATAAGCAAATTCTTCTCCAATTCTTATGTATGTAATATCTGTTACTAATTTTACATGTCTCTTATCCGCATAAAATTCTCGATTCAGATGGTTTTGAAACACAATCGATGCTTTCCTTCCGTAAAAAGG